>JAZQKF010000139.1:0-4251 GCA_045542015.1 Acutalibacteraceae bacterium | reverse complement strand
GAATTGTCGTGCATACTCTTTAGCCATCTGTATCTCCTATGTGATAGTACGCGTAATCCCCTCGAGGCTGGCAGAGCATCGTGAATCCCGGATACCGTTCGCGGAATATCTGATCGGTCAGATCCGGCTGGATGTGTTCCTCGTATGGATTGCCGTATATCGCTCCTTGCGGATAATTGAACGGCACACCGATAATCATGTCTTTGCATTTACCTTTTGCGTATTCAAGCACGCGCTGCGCTCTATCGACCGTCATGTGTTCTATGACATCACCGAATATGATCAGGTCGTAGCGGTCATACTTGAAGTCATAAGCATCGCACTCCCAGACCCGTCTGTATTTATTCTTGAGCCCGTGTTCGATGATGTTCGGTGCCCATATCTCGACCGCATCCATAGTCAGGTAATGTCCGAGAAGATCGCACCACTTGCCGTCACACGCACCCACATCGAGACAGGTGCTATTAGGTGCAAAGTTCTTATATACATAATTCACAACATCGATTTTGCCGTAATCATACGAACTCATATCTATCACCAAAGAAAAAAGCCGGATGCGCTCCGACTCTTTTCCGTTCAAGGTTATTGCGCAAAATGAAAAGCGTTTCGGCTCTCACCAGAGTTGAACTGGTGTGCTACCCTTCGAGCCATAATGCGGACCGATCAAGTCCGCTGATGGTGACTTGGTCTCAGGTTATCTGACAACCTTTGACAATATCATTATATTAGTAACCAGTACTCAATACCACTCAATGATCCATTGCGATGAGTATTCCGAAAACGATTGCGTCACCGACGTCACCGACGTCACCGTAACTTTCTATATAGACTGAAAAAAAATATATATATATATTCTTAATTATTTTAATAAAAGTTAGGGTGACAACGGTGACAACGGTGACAAACGTTGAAATTTCAATGGGTTGAGCCTGTCACCGACGGTGTCACCGACGAAAATTTTTGCTCGCTCGGTGACAAGATTTCACAGAAATGACATAAAAAAAGACCCCATCCGATCAGAATGGGATCTCAATTGTGTCACCGACGGGCTCAAATCCGGTGCCATTTGTCACCGACGGTGACACTTCTTGGTGTCGCTCGGTGACATTCTCGGTGTCGCGTTCGAAGCAGATCGCGCCTCGTCCGTAATCGTCTATTCTCGCCTTGCCGATCTCGTGCCAGCCTTTGATATCGTTCCTCATTATGGTCAGGATCCTGTTGACGTCCGCTCTCTTCTGCTGCACCCCGTCTTGGTTGAATCCTTCCTCCCATATGCAGAGGACATTGACTCGGCTCCGGTTTGTCTTGATCAGATAGTCATCGATGAGCTGCACCCATGGATCCTCCTCGAGGTGGTCCGTCTGCGCCTTCATTGCGTCCGCCTCGACGTTACGCGGAAGTACTGGGAGCTTGTTCGGGTCCTGCTTGTATTTGTATACGGCTTCGGCTATAGCCTGGACGAACTCCGGCCTTGCTTCGGCCTCGTTGTATATGTCTTTGGTTGCTTTCTTTTTATTGGTGTCTATCGGCAAGTATCGTCTGTTGCCGGTCCTGTCCTTGAGGAAGTTCGCATCGTTACTGGTTCCACAGAATACGCACTGCCTCTTTCTGTCCTCTGGCCTCCTCGCGAATGGTGTACGGTATCGGTCCGATTGGGATGTGATGAAAGCCTTCAGCGCATCGGCTGTGACCGCGTCCTTCTTGAGTGTATCCATCTCGCCCATCTCGAGGACCCATCTGCCTGACATCGCTTCAATGACCGCCTTGTTGTCGAGGTTCTTGAAGTTGAAGTTGTCATCGTACCACGAATCATTACAAGCGAGATACTTAAAGAATGTGGACTTGCCTTCGCCCTGCTTACCAATCAGTACTGGCATGTAGTCAAACTTGCAGCCAGGTTCATACGCTCTCTTGACCGCACCCAGCAGGAAGACGTTCATGACAGCGATGTTATACTCGGATGGATCCGCACCGAGATAGTCTGTGAGCAGTCTGTCGATTCTTGGTTTGCCGTCCCACTCAAGCGCATCGAGATAGCCTGTTAATGGATCATACTCGTTCTCGAGCAGAGCCATATTGAATCCGTCCTCGTAGTCGGTCTTGTTGCGGAGATTATATCTGATATCAAGATAACTCCGTAACGCTGCATCGTCTTTGTCCGACCACTCGCCCATCGTGTCCCCGTCCTGTCTCCAGTCGAGTTGCCCGAGGTATATCAGCTTGTGCCCGAACGTGTCATCCTTGATTTTGCCGGACAGCTTCGGATCGCCCAGGATAACTCTCGCCACGTTCTCCGCACACTGTCTGATCTTGGTGTTCCCGTTCTTGTCTGTGATGGTCAACAGGTTCAGATCTGCGGCTGCCGATTGGAGCTGCGTCCCCTTCTCATGCTTTAGTGCGCTCTCGACTATCTTATCCAGTTCCGCAGCGGTCAGAGGCGGTTCACACATCTCTGCATTTGCTGCGGATATCGATGTCCTTATCACCGCATCAGGAAGGTTCCTTGCTTGGAGTGAACAGGCCAGTTTATACATCGTGTCATTGCGCTGTCCCTTGCCGACCTTGTCCGGCATGGTGAAGTTATCTGCTTTGTCCTTCTTGCCAAAATTAAGCAGCGCATCGAGTACCTCGTCTCCATGGGCGACCTCATACTCGTCTGGATCGTATTCCCACTCGTATTTATTTCCATTCGGATGGATTGACGGAGGCGCTACGATGTAACCACCATCGGACCGAATGTCTACGCCCGGAAGAAGGTTGACTCTGTTCTTCCCTGTCCCGTCTATTCTAAACAGTAAATGGTTACCGTCTGTCCCCGTGATGGATCTCACCGTCTCTGGCAGCGTTCCGTTCTCACGTTCCCACTCGTTCAGAGAGTCGAGACCATCCACACCGTTCGGCTTCCGGTCCAGATCCACAACGAGCAGACCGCCTGAGATCTTACCGCAAGCGATGCCGATGTTAGCGTTAGGATAACGGCTCCACCATTTATTGATCTGTTCAAAGTTGGTTGTCGCTTCGTGGACTCCGTGAGCCGTGATCGGCGCCTTCTCTCTTGGTTTCAGAGGGAAGACCGCAAGTCCTCTCGAAGCGTAATCTATAGCAGCATCTAATAAAACGTTACTCATTTTGTGATAGCCTTTTCTCTACAATATCCAATGCCCTACTGTGGGCGTAAAATATACCGCTGTTGGAGTAGTACAGTTTCTCTGCGATCTGCTCCCACGTCAGCAGATTGATGTACCGCTCATACAGGACCTTGCCCTCGATATCTGGAATGTCGATTATCATGTCGACCACTTCCTGCCTGATCTGGAACGCATCGGCTTTAGCCTTTGCCCATTTCTCTTTAGCTGTGACCAAGTCGATAGCCTTGTTCTCCGTCTTCCGGGATACGTCCGTCCCGTGAGGCTGACCGTCACCGGCGAGAGTGGAACCAATAGCGTCGATATTCTCTACAGCCTCTTGGTACTCCGCCGCACATCGAGCGACATAGTCCATAGCATATTCGTACTGTTTCAAAAATTCCTTTACTCTCATTACTTATTCCATGTTACCCATCCGTCCTGTTCGGTTGGATCCTCGACAGGAACGGACTCGATACGGAGCACATAACCGACCTGTGCGGTCGTAGCGTAGCCCTGTCTCAGTAGTTCATTCATAACATCCATCATGTCTGCGTAGTCGTGACAGCAGATGGTATCGCCTACGTTCAATACGTCATTCTTCATTAAACTTCTCCATCGTTAACAATGATTATCAGCACCAGCGCAATCAGCGCCACCCATAAACACGTGTTAGTCATAAGTTCCTATCTACGGCAAATCCGTTTTTAATCATTTCCATCCGCAATCCGTCTGCCACGCACCTACTCCGTCACGATAGTCTCCTATAGGTGAGCCTGTGCTTTCCGTCTGCGGAGTATCGGCTGTGTATGGTTTCGGTAACGGCATCCAAGCGGTTACATCGTCATACTCAACATCGCCCCATTCATCGTCTGTTTCGTAAAACTTGCCTTTATTGAAACTCAATATATACACCCACGGCTCTCCGTTGCAGAGTGGGAATGTTACAAGATAGTGTCCTTGTTCACTCGGCATCCTCACGCTCGTTGGTATCCACTCCATCACTCGCTCCTTTCCTCTTTCATCACACAGAGGTTGACCGCATTCACATACAGTTGCATTTCCGTGGTCGCTCTCGGATGAAAATGATTCTTCTCAAGGCACTTGCAGAATTGCTCATAGCAAG
>JAZQKF010000138.1:0-5945 GCA_045542015.1 Acutalibacteraceae bacterium | reverse complement strand
CTGTATGTTGGAGCAGGGGGTAGAAAGGCCCCCTTGCCTAAAGGGGGCTGTCAGCCGTTAGGCTGACTGGGGGATTCCAAGCCGCAGAAGTCGGATCGTAGCCATGTCGTTCTGTGAGCCAAGGAGTTGATTTATGACATTGTCTTCCTAAGACCGCTTTGGCCTCCGACTTCTGTATGTTGGAGCAGGGGGTAGAAAGGCCCCCTTGCCTAAAGGGGGCTGTCAGCCGTTAGGCTGACTGGGGGATTCCAAGCCGCAGAGCGGTTTGCCGTGCTTCGCACAGTATCCCTCCGTCACGGCTACGCCGTGCCACCTCTCTTTAGGCAAGGGAGGCTTTGCTTGATTCCTGCACCAGAAAAAGGGAGCGGCAGTTGCCGCTCCCTTTTGCCATTATAATCCTAACAACTGTTTTTTCTTGGCGTCAAATTCCGCTTGGGTGATGATACCTTTTTCCAGCAGATCGTTATATCTTTCTAATTCAGCGGTCACTGGTACAGGCAGATTAGAGGGGACGGTAGCTTGAGCAATCGGCTCCGCTTTTGCGCGCTTTACGAAAGCTAAAATGATAATGATAAAAGATATGGCGATTAAGAGCGTGTACACAGGAGCGCCGGTAATGTCACCACTGGCATTGTTGGGAATAGCACTGAGGAGCATAAAGCCGCGCACAAACACAAAGATCAAAAAGTTGATTATCGGTAATACAACGTGAAGTTTTGAATCTGCTTCGGCAGAATCCTTTTTGATGCTAACGATGCAGAGAATAATATTGCACACGATTAGTGTTATGAAAATCAAATAAAACAATGGTGCCGTAGCAAATAAATCAATGAACGTAATAGTACCGGTAGATCCTTCAATAACCATAGTGTTTCCAGTGAGAGAATTTGTTCCGGCGTGGTCGGGAATTCTATAGGACGCAAGAGGTGCTACTAAAAGAATGAGTAAATAGACAATTTGTGTGATCAATTCGGCAATGTTTAGTTTCCTTTTCATTTTAACCAACCTTTCTTTTCGGTGTATGTATTCCTGAAAATAAAAAAGTGTGTGCAACACGAGGCTGCACACACCGAAAAATGCACAGCCCTTCATTGCTACCACACAACATTTTCTGCCCATACCGAAGCATGCGAAAATAGAGCTTGCATTTTTACCGAAAGATAAAAATACATGCCTCTAGTATGTGCAATATTAAAATGTTGTGTGGTGATTACAGTGTAACACAAACTTTTCCAAAAGGCAAGGCTATATTGAAAAAACCGCCGTTGAGCATTCTCAACGGCGGTTTTCTTACGCTTTTTTCAGTTTGTTGACCATTAAAATCGGCAGATACATCACCAGCATTACGACGGGCAGCAGGATGGGGAAGCCCCAAAGATGGTTACCCAGCAGCTGCTCAAACAGCTCCAGCGGATTACCCTTGTCCGGTCGCATCAGGAACATAAAATTTGTATCAAAGGCGAGGTTGACAAAGTAGATAGGAATCGCCATACCGATCAGCAGTAAGATGCATTTGGGCATGGTTTTCAAATCCGGTTTGACTTCTCCGCCTGCTACCAGCAGGATGGGATACATCACCAGTAGCCCGTGGATAGAAAAACTATGTATACAGGAGAAATTCCAGCAGGGCAGGGATGTCCAATTGGGGAACAACAGCGCCAGTGACGCACCGGCGATGCTGAAATAATACAGAAAGTTTCGGACGGTATTGTTCTGCTTGATCAGGTCAAACCCGATCAGCAGGATGTTGATGCCGCACAGATGGAGCGGCAGGTAGCCCACCCCGAATTCGCCCACGATACCGTGGAAAATATCCTTGGCGACCTCCAGCAGTATTACGGCACAGCCGATCACCACGCGCATAATACGGCGCTTGCGGTCGTCCAGCCGCTTATACAGCATCGCCGCCGCAATGATGCACAGAATCGTGCACCCCAGCCAGATCAGATGCATCGTCCCGAAGGTACTGAAGCCTACGCCTTCGGGTATGGTACCTTTTGTCATAAAAAACATAATCATCACCGAGGAGAATTATAGCACATTTTGTCGAAACTGTCACTAAGAAATTTCGACCCCTTTCAATGCCCTTTTTCTATTGACTTTTGGCGACTTTTTCCGTATACTGGAAGCAAGAAAATCCGAAAGGAAGGTAAACACAATGGCTTTTGACAAACTGATTTTTGAGGAGCACTTTGACGGTGATACTCTGAATCGCGATATCTGGGATTACGAGATCGGTTTCATCCGTAATCACGAGCCCCAGTATTATACCGACCGCCCCTGCAACATCTTCGTCAAGGACAGTATGCTGCACATCGTCACCCTGCGCGAGGACTACGAGGGCGCCAAATACACTTCCGCCTCCATCAACACCATGGGTAAGTTCTCCTGCCTGTACGGTCGTGTGGAGATGCGTGCAAAGCTGCCGTGGTCTAAAGGCCTGTGGCCTGCTTTCTGGATGATGGGTGAGAATTTTCCCATCGTCAACTGGCCCCGTTGCGGTGAGATCGACATTATGGAGATGACCGGCAAAGAGGATGACCCCGGCTCCAACGGTGAGCAGACGATGAGCATCCATTGGTTCTCCAAGGAGACCAACGACATCTACTCCTCCATCGAGCGGTACCGTTCTCCCTACGAGCGCTTCGGCGATGATTTCCACACCTGGGCCATCGAGTGGGAAGAGGGCGAGATCCGCTGGTATTTCGACGACGTGATGACCCGTCGTGCTCCCATCACCGAGGATATGCTGGGCTGCTTTAACAAGCCCCAGTTCATTCTGGTGAACACCGCCCTGTCCGACTGGAACGACAATGAGCGCCCCGATGACGAGCACACTCAGCTGCCCCAGGAGTACCTCATCGACTACATCCGTGTGTATCAGTAATTGACCGTGAAAACGCCTCTGCCGTGCAGAGGCGTTTTTTTATAGCAAAATTTCATTACGCGAATATATATTTTTAATGAACTTTACAAAATATAGTGGTTTTCCGTGTGCGCGCCCACAAAATCTATTGACAATACTTTCCCTTTTTTCTATACTTTAGGTGTTGTTTGCCCGTGTTCGGGCGCCGAGTTCTGTGAAAAGAGGAGAGGAATTATGGCATTTGATAAGCTGATATTTGAGGATCATTTTGACGGAGATACCATCGATCGCAGCAAGTGGGGTTTCGAGATCGGTTTCATCCGTAACCACGAGCCTCAGTACTATACCGACCGCCCCTGTAACGCCTACGTTGAGGACAGTATGCTTCACATCGTCACCCTGCGCGAGGACTACGAGGGTGCCAAGTACACCTCCGCCAGTCTGAACACCGAGGGCAAGTTCTCCTGCACCTACGGTCGCATTGAGATGCGGGCGAAGTTGCCCTGGTCCAAGGGTCTGTGGCCCGCGTTCTGGACCCTGGGCGAGAACATTTCGGTGGTGGATTGGCCCCACTGCGGTGAGATCGACATTATGGAGTCTACCGTCAATTCGGATCCTGCCTCCAACGGCGAGATGCGCTCCACTCTGCACTTCCAGACCAAAGGCACCGATGAGCACAATTGCATCACCGGCTGGTATCATCTGCCCGAGGGGGAGAAGTTCGCGGACGATTTCCACGTGTACGCCGTGGAGTGGGAGAAGGAGGAGTGCCGTTTCTATTTCGACGACACCTGCTTCCACACCCAGCCCATCACCGAGGATATGAAGGAGTGCTTCTTTAAGCCTCACTTTATCCTCATCAACACCGCTCTGTCCGACTGGAACGACGACGAGCGCCCCAACGACGTGGACACCGTGCTGCCCCAGCACTACATCATCGACTACATCCGCGTGTATCAGTAAGAGTGCGATCCCGTCATCCGTCGGATGGCGGGATTTTCTCGTTGACCTGATGGGAAAACTATGGTAAAATTGACAGGAAAGCGGCGTGACCGCAATAAACTCAAACGAGGTGTTGTTTATGAGTAACATTCTGAAATTATCTCCGTCTTTCAAGGACTACATATGGGGCGGTAATAAGCTGATGGAGCAGTACGGGGTCAAGGATATGGATCGCGTGGCGGAGGCCTGGGTGCTGTCCGCCCATCCCGATGGCCCCAGCTATCTGCCGGACGGTACCACCTTCGCCGATAAGCTGGCGCAGCTGGGTGCCGACGCGGTGGGTAAAAACGCCGCCGGATTCAAGGATTTCCCTCAGCTGATTAAGCTGATCGACGCTATGAGCGACCTGTCGGTGCAGGTGCACCCTAGCGACGAGTACGCGCTGGAGCACGAGGGTCAGTACGGCAAGACCGAGATGTGGTACATCCTGGACGCCGACGAGGGTGCGGGCATCTACTACGGCTTCCAGCGGGACGTGACCCGCGCCGAGATGGAGGAGGCTATTCGCACCAACACCCTGACCGATATTCTGCGGTTTGTCCCGGTACAGCCGGGCGAGAGCTATTTCATCCCCTCCGGCACCATCCACGCCATCGGTAAGGGTCTGCTGATCGCCGAAATCCAGCAGAATTCCAACGTGACCTATCGCGTATACGACTACGGTCGTAAGGATGCCCAGGGCAACACCCGCCCGCTGCACGTGGAGAAGGCGCTGGAGGTGTCCGACCTGACCCGTGCCGCCGATGCGGTGGAGCCCACCCAGACGGTGGTGGAGGGCGGCATCTTCACCGAGATTTCCGCCTGTCCCTATTTCACCGTCACCAAGCTGGAGGCGGACGGCACCGTCACCATTGACAATCCCGACAGCTTCATCGCCGTATTGATTACCGAGGGCGAGGGCACCATAGACGGTGAGAAGTTTGTTCAGTACGACACCTTTTTCATTCCTGCGGGCAGCGATCCCGTGGAGCTGTCCGGCAAATTCCAGGCACTGCTGTCTGAGGTATAAGGAGATAACGTTATGTTTACGATTGGTATTGATTTAGGTGGCACCAACATTGTGGCCGGTCTGGTGGACGAGCAGTACCGCATTCTCACCAGCGCATCGGTTAAGACCAACCTGCCCCGTGAGGCCGAGGCGATTATTGACGATATGGTGGCGCTGTGCCATCAGGTCGTGGCGGATCAGGGCATTACGATGGACGACGTGGCCTACGTGGGCGTGGGTTGCCCCGGCACCTGCAACGTGGAGACGGGTGAGGTGGAGTACGCCAATAACCTGGGCTTTGCCCATCTGCAGCTGGGCACCATTATGAAGGAGAAACTGAATAAGCCTGTGTACATTGAAAACGATGCCAATGCCGCCGCCCTGGGTGAGGCAAAGGCAGGTGCCACCAAGGGTGCGGCCAAGAGCGTGTGCATTACCTTGGGCACCGGCGTGGGCAGCGGTATTGTGCTGGACGGTAAGATCTACGGCGGTTCCAACTTCGCCGGCGGCGAGATTGGGCACACGGTCATTACGGTGGACGGCGAGCCCTGCACCTGCGGTCGCCGCGGCTGTTGGGAGACCTATTCCTCGGCAACGGCGCTGATCCGCCAGACCAAGGCGGCTATGGAAAAGGATCCCGATAGTCTGATGTGGAAGCTGGTAGACGGCGATATCACCAAGGTCGAGGGCCGCACCTCCTTTGACGCCGCCCAGCAGGGAGACGCCACCGCGCAGGCGGTGGTGGATCGCTATGCCGAGTATTTGGCCTGCGGTCTGGTGAATGTGATCAACGTTTTCCAGCCGGACATTGTCTGTGTGGGTGGCGGTGTTTGTCGCCAGGGCGAAAACCTGCTGGGTCCTGTCCGCAAGATGATTCAGCGGGATCGATACAGCAAGTATTGCCAAAAGCAGACCGAACTTTGCGTCGCGCAGTTGGGGAATGACGCCGGCATTGTCGGTGCCGCCTGCCTGGGCGAGAATTCCTGATTAACCATCAAAGAAAAGCCCGAAGCCGCATGGCTTCGGGCTTTTTTTGGTGTGTTAAGGGGGGTCACTTTACACCGGTTAGAAAGACTTTGATAGCCTCTA
>JAZQKF010000137.1:0-4503 GCA_045542015.1 Acutalibacteraceae bacterium | reverse complement strand
GCCAAGGCATGGGCCAGTGACCTCGCCGACGCATACGGGGTCTACGACACCGAGGTCTACCGCTTCATGGCGGACCTCAACGAGGGATTCCTGCGTGCGGGCAACTCGATGTCCGAGTCCCTGAGGATGGCAGAGGACTTCGCACAGATCTCCTACGACCTTTCCAAGTTCTATCCCCAGTATGACACGGAGCAGATACAGGATTGGCTCAAGGACCTCGCCGTAGGTGGTGGGGAGGAGGCACTGGAGAAGCTGGCATCGGGGTTCGACGAGGCCGCACTTCAAGCCAAGGCCATGGAGCTGGGTCTGGCATCCGCATCGGGAGAGCTTACCGTATTGGCGAAGCAACAGGCAGCCTATGCCCTCATCATGGAAGAGCATGGGGACAAGATGGGTCTGTACGGGGAGTCCGCGGACTCTGCTACGGCATCCCTTAACAGGTTGCAGGCTTCTGGGAATGAACTGAAGGAGTCCTTGGGAGAGTTGTTCGGACCTGCAGTCACCTATGCGGCGGAAAAGTTCGCAGATATAGTGGATGGCATCGAGGCACGTATCGACAACTTCACAGACACCATCAACTCCATATCCGGGGCACTCGGATTCGGAGAGGTCTTCAAGAAGGAGGTCGAGAAAGCATCCTCATCGACCAACATATTGGATGATGCCCTATCGACACTCAACGAGGAAGCTGAGAATCTGCAGGCAAGTCTCAGGGGTCTCGCAGGGTTCGATAAGTTGTTCGTACTCAATCCTCAAGCCAATCTACAGGATCCTGCAGGAGGTGCGGATTGGGAAGGTGCGTTCAAAGAGTGGTCCGAAATGTTCAAAGACGATCCTGAAAGAGCTGCAGACTACATGGATCCTCTTTGGGATAAGATAAGGGATGGGGGCATAGAATCCGCTGAAGAATTGCGTACAGAGTATGCACAGTATTTCGATTGGCTTCTAGATTCGGAATTGGCTACCGCAGAGATGTCTGCTGAAGAAAAATCAGCACGCATGGAGAAGTTCTATGAAGAGTTAGGAATCCTGAATAGGGATTACAATGAAGCAGAGCGTAAACTGGAAGAACAGTATTCCAAGGAAGTCAACGACTACAATCTAGGTCTAACAACCAAGACTTTGGAGCAGATAAATGAGGAACATAAGGCCAACATGGATGAATTGGATCAACGTTCAAAGAATGAAATTGATGTCCTTATGGCCAAACTTCTCTCTGATTTCGGAGTAACGACTGCAGAAGTTACCTTATTGATGTTATCTGCTTTTCAAAAAGAAACTGATGAGCTGGATAAACTTGCATTAGCAGGATTGGAGGTTCTCCAGATAAGAGCAAATGCAATCAAGGAAATGATTGACGATATAATCTCTGAACTGGAAAAAGCAGAAGCTAAAGTGAATAAACCTACCAGTACGTGGGAAAACATCAAAGCCGAAGTAGGAAGTTGGTTCGGAGGCCCTGAAAACGATTTCTGGGAGAATGATCGTGAAATCAGTAATGCATACCGTGAGAAAATTAAGTGGAATGCGAACGGAGGCGTGTATGCACCCAACAACCCCCAGCTAATCGGTATTGGTGATAACACACGCGAACGTGAGGTCGTTACACCTGAGAGCGTGATCGAGCAGGCTGTACTTAGGGCCCTAGCCATCAACGGACAAGGATCCAATTCTCAGGAAAAGGACATCCGTGTAACCATCGAGTTGGATGGAAGAGTTCTAGCAGAACAGATGTACAAGTACAACCAACAAGTGGCTTTACGCCGTGGAAATACTGTGAGATTCTGATAAACTTTTTATCCAAACCATTTCAATCAATCAATCATGGCGATTAAATCCAATATGGGATATATTGGGCTATTCTTTGTAATCCTGATTGTAGGTGTAGCTCTGGGACTAGTCTATGAAAACATAGGCGAAGATCCAAACGATATGAACCCTGATGAGGAGCTCCTAGAATCCGATGGGATTGTAGCATACACTATGCTGGAGTCTCCATATTTGATTTTGAGCACCGGAAAATATGCCGAGGCCCCTTCGGGATATGTATATGTCCATGCGATCTATGAATTGTACAATAGATCATACAGCGAGGAGATATCACTTAATTCATTCAACTTCAAATTGAAAGCTGATGGATTGTTATTTTCTCATGATATTGCTACATATTCGTCTGCGAAATACAATACGGATGTGGATTCTGTTTTACCAGGCGGTAGAGCACAGTCTTCTGTTGTTTTCAAGGTACCATTTGATACAGATTTGAAAGGTAGTGTCCTCGTTTGGGACGGATACGATGAAAAAATCTTCATGAGCGATCCTATCTACACTCCTGGGTTCCCAGGATATGTCGAGCCTGAAGACACGCGCACAGATTACAAAGCGGTAATCTATTCCGAGATCGAACACAAGGGAGGAACTATTGTCGCTAAGATCCATGTCAAGAATCTAGCTTACGATTCTCTGACCATTAGGAGCTTATTTTACGAACTAACTGATGGAGTGTATTGCAGAAGTCCCCTCATAATGAATGATGCAAACGATGTTGTTGTCGAGGTTCCGATGGGAGAGGAATCCATAGAGGTTCAGTATGTCTATGATGCATCGAACTGGCAGCATGAAAACGATCTATGGGTGGAACACGCACTCTATGGTGGTGACATAAAGCACACAACCTCATGGGAAGTCTTTGAATCCTACTGACAATCTCCCAAAACCCCTTATATCCCCCTTCACCGTTCTAAACAACGTTAACCATGTCCGACGACATCATAAGCATTAACTCAGGGGGAAGCTACGTCCCCCTTCCCACTCCCTCGTCATACAAGGTCCTGCCCATGTCCATCTTCGAGCAGGCCGAACGCAACGTCGAGTTCACCATGGTCGCCGACCTCGGCGCCGTTAAGCGTCAGATCACCCTCTCATGGCTGTTCCTCACGCCCTCCGAGTTCGCACGGGTGTGCGCCCTCACGGGCCCCGTATCATCCGCATCCGAGGATGTGTTCCGCAATGTGCGCTTCTACAACCCCACTACGAACAAGATCGAGTACGGGGACTTCTACCGCGATTCCTCGTTCAACTACGAGGTCGTCGGGGTGTGGGACGACAAGCCCAAGGGACTGAGGGTCCAGACCCTCGTGATGACCGAGAGGTGATCCCGGTGATAGAGACCGACCAGGCATACAAGGATGCGATCTCCGCACCCACCCGTTCCATCAGCGTGTTCATGCAGGTGGGGTACGGGATAGACTCCTCCGCAGCCACGGACATGGTAACGATGGAGGGGGCGTTCCTGCCCATGAGCAGCATGGACCAGACGACCGATGCCATCTACTCCCTGAGTCACAGGTTCGCCACGTTCGAGGACGACGGCATACCCACGGCCTCGGCCATGGACATGCGCGTACCTCCCATGGAGCCTGCAACATCACCTCAGGAGGTCGGGGTGTGGTCGGAGGACCTGAGCGATGCAGACGGTAACATGGACTGGGTGGTAACCATGACGTTCGGATCCGTACACACGTCCGCGCTCACCGTGTTCACCCCGGAGGTCCACATCATCGAAGCGGAGGTCACGTTCTCCGCAAACGGTGCGGAGACAGGTCACTATATCTACACGTCCACGGGGAGCGACTTCCAGATCACCGAGGTCTACGACTACGACAGGATCGTCTTCCGTGTACTGAAGGTGGACCAGCCATACCACCACCTGAGGATAATCGAGGTCGAGTTCGGGGCATCCGTCACCCTGTCCAGAGACACCATAACAGGAGATGTGAGGTACCTATCGGAGGTTGATCCCACAGGCCAGTCCTACCCCCTGAACGAGCTGGACTTCTCGGTCATAAACAGACAGTGGGCCTACGACTACGACTCCCCCTCCAAGGAGGCGGAGGCGGTGGCCATAGGCAGACCCTTGGAACTGTCCTTCCGTATCGCCACGGACACAGGTGCCAGGACCGTGAGGTGCGGTAGGTTCTACATCAGGAACCTGCAGACGGGGACCTCTACGATCAGGGTCACCGCCGACGACCCCCGGGTCATCATGACCGATGTGTCCAAGGCGTGGAGTATCCCCACGACCCAGAGCATCGCGGACGCGGTCGATGCCGTGTGCGAGGAGCTGTTCATCGCGCACGTATGCGACCAGTCGCTGTACGAGCTGTACCCCGTGAGGGATGTGACGTTCGACGAGGATTCCACGTACATGGAGGACCTGACAGACCTGTTCCAGCTCTACGGCATCGAGATGGTTCCGGATAGTTTGGGGATCCTGCAGATAAGGCCCTACAGGGCACCGCAGTCTTTCGGGACCATAGTGGAGTCGAGGATGTTCACCTACCCCTCCAAATCGACAAACCTGACCTCCTACAACTACCTCACCGTTAGGTACGGGGACAGCGGTAGGGAGTCCTACGACGTGGACCTGAGGACAACGGCGAGCGTGGCGGCCAACCAGCTCTACGTGAACAACCCCCTGATAGTGACGAGGGAGGAGGCGGT
>JAZQKF010000136.1:0-4895 GCA_045542015.1 Acutalibacteraceae bacterium | reverse complement strand
GATTTATGACATTGTCTTCCTAAGACCGCTTGGCCTCCGACTTGCACTTTTTTAATTGGTGTACAGTTCGTCCAATTCCCATTGGAGCGGATTGTTTTCGATGTAACGGTATGCATCGTCGTAGTCCGATTGATTGCGGATGACGTGGTCGTAAAACCCCCGTTGCCAAATGCGTTTTTCATACACAGGCACAAGTCCTTGTTTTACCATTTTTGTGTATTCAATGGTGGAATATCGTTTAAATTCTTGTATCACGGTTGAAATCGTAGGGGCGGATTCCATATCCGCCCGTTCTATGGTAATAATGGCATGAAAATGATTGGGCATCACCACAAAAATAGGACAATCGATTTCTTTATATCGATTTACGACCTCACAAAACGTTCTTCGAATCATACGGGCGGATATGGAATCCGCCCCTACGGGACCAAATATACACTTCCGCCCCTCGGTGCATATCGTAATAAAATACGCGCCGTTTTGGCTATAATCGTATTCTTGTAGGCGGATGTTTTTTCGTTTTGGAAAACCTTGATCCATAGAACGGCATCCTCTCTCGTCACGGGTGGTCGATCTCGACCACCTCTACAGCTGGATGGGATGACATCCCATCACAATTGCAATTGGCGGTACTTGTAGAAGGCGCCCTTTTTCTCCATCAATTGGTCGTAGGTGCCGAACTCGATGCAACGCCCCTCCTCCATCACTGCGATCTTGTCCGCGTCCTTGATGGTGGACAGGCGGTGCGCCACCACAAAGGTGGTGCGACCCGCCGTCAGGTGATCCAGCGCCTCCTGAATCTTCTTTTCGGACACGCTGTCCAGCGCCGAGGTGGCCTCGTCCAGAATAATCACCTTGGGGTCGCGGATGAGGGCGCGGGCGATGGAAATGCGCTGGCGTTGTCCGCCCGACAGCTTGCCGCCGTGCTCGCCCACCGAGGTGTCCAGACCGTTGGGCAGCTGGGCGATCATCTCGGTCAGGCGGGCGGCCTCCAGAATCTCCTGCAGCTTCTCCTCCGATACGTCGGACAGACCGTAGGTGATGTTATCCCGAATGGTACCGGAGAACAAAATGGTATTCTGGGGCACCACCGCGATATGCTTGCGATAGGTGCGCAGGTCGATCTCACGGATATTGTGCCCATCCACGGTGAGCACACCGCCGTTGGGAAAATGATAGCCGATGACCATATTGATGACGGTGGTCTTGCCTACGCCGGACTCACCCACCAGCGCCACCGTTTCACCCGGCTTCACCTCCAGGTTAAAATCGGTGAGCACGGGGTGCCCGTCCTCATAGGAGAACGCCACGTCACTGAAGCGATAGGCGCCGGTCACCGCCGCCAGCGGCTGCTTGCCGTCGTTGTCCTCTTCCTCCTGGGCGTGCATCAATTCGCCCACCGAGGTGACCGCCTCCACACCGCGGGCAAAGGTGGGAATCAACGCCAGAATCATGGTGACGCTGGACACCAGCATAGTAAAGTAGCTCTGGTACAGGGTGATGTCGCCCACCGCGATCTGGTCGTTCAGGAACATCAGCACCGAGAACACCAGGCACACCAGCTGAAAGCCCTCGAACACCACCCAGTTGGTGGCGCCAAACAGGCTCTGGGTGATGTCCAGCCGCAGACCCCGTCGGGCGATGCCGTGGAGCAGGCGGTTCATCTTGGTGGTTTCGGTCTGCTCCAGCGCGTGGGCGCGGGACAGGGGCACCATCTCCACCATATCCATCACCTCGGCGGAGGTCTCCTCCACCGCGTGGCGATAATCGCGATTAAGAGTGCGCAATTTCTTGCGGAACAGAAAGCCGATGACCCCCGACACGGGGGCGCACAGCACAAAGAACAGGAACACGTAGATGTTTTTGCTGAGCACCACGGCGATGGCTACCACCAGATTGATGGCGATCTCCATACCGTTCATAAAAATGCTGCTGGACAGGTTGGCGATGGCCTCCACGTCCCGCATCATCTTGGACTGGATGCGGCCGGACTGCATCTCCCGATAATGACCGATGGACAGGTGCTGCAGCTTGCGCACCAAGGCGCCCCGCAGACCCGCCTCCACGTTTCGGGTGGCCACCGACTCCAATTTCACGTAGCTGTAGTGGAAGGGGATGTTCATCACCAGCGTCAGCGCCAGCACACCCACGTTGACCCAAATCCACAGCATCATATCCGCCGGCTTGTCCACCACCAGATCGATGAGGTTGGCGGTGACGATGGGGATCAGCCACTGGGGTGCCTTCTTAATGATATAGCACAGAGCGGCCAGCGCCAGCCGACCGTACTGTCCCTTATAGAACTTCAGCAGGGTGCGGATGGGGTGCTTTTCGCTGCCCTTATACCGCTGAATAAATTCCGCCTCCAGTTTGGTCAACTCCTCGTCGTTCATCAGAGGGCGGTTATCGTTGATCGTAGGTTGTTTCATGGAGATCCCTCCTTATAATTTCACGCTGACCTCGCCGGAGAACAGTTCCCGCTCCTCCCCGTCGGGGGTGCGTACCAGCAGATGTCCCTCGGAGGTGATGCCCACGGCGTGGGCGGGATAGGTCTGATGACCCTGCACCACCGTGATCTCTCGCTCAATCACCAGATTGCGCTTGGCGTATTCCGCCATAGCGGCGTCGGTGTCGGCATACACCCGCTCCCACTCGTTGAGAAAGGCCGCCGCCAGATCCTCGCGGGCGAGGGTGACCGCCTCCCGCTCCAGGGTGGTGGCGATGGTGGAGAGTTCCGGCGGCAGAGTGCCGTATACGTTGATGCCGATGCCGATGACCACGGCGGACAGGGCGCCGTCGGGGGCGAGGACGCCCTCGGCGAGGATACCCGCCACCTTGCGGTCGTTCAGATACAGGTCGTTGACCCACTTGATCTCCACCATCAGGGAGCATAAACTCTCGATGGCGCGGCAGGCCGCCACCGCCGCCAGGCAGGTGATCAGACCGGTCTTGGTGTTCGGTGCGGGGCGCAGCAGGGTGGACAGATACACGCCACCCTCGGGGGACGCGAAGGTGCGTCCACGGCGACCCCGACCACCGGTCTGGGTGTCCGCGATGAGGGTGACCCCCTCGGCGGCGCCCGTCTGCGCCATCTCCCGCAGGTCGGTGTTGGTGGAGGCGGTCTGCTCCACCACCGATACCGCATAGCGATCACTATTCAGTTGTGATACGATCCGGTCACGATCCAGCATTGAGATACGCCTCCAAATCAAAATCTTCTAAAGGGCTGTCCCCCCGCAGATACAGGGGGTGATGGGGGTGCCCCGCCTTGGAGCGTTTGCCCGCCGTCACCCAGCGGACACCGTATTCCCCACCCACCGCGATCATATCCCGCAGGCAGTGGTACAGATAGGGGCGCTTTTCGATCAGGGTGCCCCATCCCGCCCACACGGTGGGGGTGCCGCCGCACAAGGACAGCACGTGGCGAAACGCTTCTAAATTCTCTCGATGCAATAGGGGGTTGCACTCTCTGTCCAAATCGGTGGGGACAGTGGCCCGCTGGGGGTATACATTCATCATCATAAAGCCGTCAAACCCATTGCTCCGCGCGATGCGCTCCACCGACTGCAGGGTGGGGTCCAGACGGGTGGGGTCGGCGGTGGAGGGGTTGATGCCGATGCAGATGAGGGGCCGGTCACCCCGCACACCCAGCACGTAACGATAGGGTAAGAAGGTGGTTGGGGCGTACAGCCATTTTTCGGTATCGTAGGAGCAGTCCGTCTGCGGAGTCAGCGCCGCCGCAAAGGGCAGCACGGTAAGCTCCTGCGTGGGGCACTCCGGTGTAAATACCGCCATCAAAATCCCTCCCTTTCGTTTTTTGACTATTGTAGCATAGATGGAAAAACCGCGCAAGAGAAAAGTAGGGGACAAATACCCTCACCAAACAGCGCCGTAGGGGCGGGCCTCTGCGCACGCCCGCGGGAGGGGACGGAGCCCCTCCCCTACGCAATCCTTTGGAAGTAGCGCAAAGTTCAAAAAACATTTGACAAACCCCTGTTATTATGGTAATGTTAATAAAAACCGTGACGGAGATAAGTACCGCAGAACAGCACCCTCAGCGAGTCGGGGACGGTGTAAGCCCGATGGCACGCATCTGCGCGAATAACCCTCCCGAGTTGCAGCCTGAACGCCGTGGTCAGTAGGGTGAGCCGTTGCCGTGCGTTAAACGGAAAGCCTTTATCGAGGCGGAGTGGTCTGCGCAGCAGACAAATTAGGTGGCACCGCGAACACTGTTCGTCCTAATGTTGGGACGAGTGGTGTTTTTTTATTTTCCGTACAAACTATCCGAAAAGGAGTTATTATTATGAAACACATCGACATCGTAAAACTGTACAACGACCCTGCCTATATCGGTCAGCAGGTCACCGTCTGCGGTTGGGTGCGCACCAGCCGCGACTCCAAAAACGTGGCGTTTTTGGAGATGAACGACGGCACCTCCCTCAAGCATCTGCAGATTGTTGTGGATAAGGCATCCGACATCGACTACGAGCCGGCCCTTCATCTGGGAACCTCCCTGAAGGTTGAGGGTGAGGTTGTTGAGGCACGTCAGGGCTCTGTGGAAATCAATGCCACAGCCATCACTGTGCTCGGTACCTGCCCCCCCGAGTATCCGCTGCAGAAGAAGCGTCACACTCTTGAGTTCCTGCGTACCATGCCCCACCTGAGAGGCAGAACCAACACCTTCAATGCTGTGCAGAGAGTCCGTTCCGTAATGGCACAGGCCATTCACAAGTATTTCCAGGACAACAACTATGTGTATATCAATACGCCCCTCATCACCGGCAGTGACTGTGAGGGCGCCGGCGAAATGTTCCAGGTGACCACAATCGGTTATTCCACAGAATACAAGAATGAGGAAGCGTACTATGCGGACGATTTCTTTGGCAAGAAGGCAG
>JAZQKF010000135.1:0-17697 GCA_045542015.1 Acutalibacteraceae bacterium | reverse complement strand
CTCCTCGGCCGTTGCCTCACGGCCGTACTCCTGCAAAAGCTGACGAGAATAGCGGGACACCTTGTGGATGGTTTCCACCATGTGGACGGGGATGCGGATGGTGCGGGCCTGATCGGCAATGGCGCGGGAGATGGCCTGGCGGATCCACCAGGTGGCGTAGGTGGAGAACTTGAAGCCCTTGGTGTAGTCGAACTTCTCCACCGCCTTGATCAGACCCAGGTTGCCCTCCTGGATCAGATCCAGGAACTGCATACCGCGACCCACGTAGCGCTTGGCGATGCTGACCACCAGACGCAGGTTGGCCTCGGACAGGCGCTTTTTGGCGGCGTCGTCGCCCTCGATGATGCGGATGGCCAGCGCGGTCTCCTCCTCGGGGGTCAGCAGCGGTACGCGACCGATCTCCTTGAGGTACACCTTAACGGGGTCGTCGATGGCCACCTGCTCGGTGGGAGCGGGCTCCTCGGTCTCTTCCGGCTCCTGGTTCTCCAGATTCAACTCCAGATTCTCCAGCTCCTCGGTGATGAAATCGTCCACCACCTCGATGCTGTTGGCCTCTAACTGCTCGTACAGCTTGTCCATCTGCTCGGGATCGAAGTCGAAATGCTCCATGGCATCCATGATCTCCTGAGCGGTCAGCTTGCCCTTACTGCGACCCAGCTCCACCAGCTCGGCGACCATAGTCGTCTTATCCTTTTTGACAGGGGCATCGCCCTCCGCCAGCAGAGCGTCGGCAGCGGCCTCCAGCTCCTTCTGCTCCAGCTCTTTCAGCTCCTGATTCTCTTTCTTACTCATATTGAATCATCCTTTCTTTTGGATTGTTGCATTACTTTTTCCGATTCCGCAGGGTCTCCATCATCTTGCGCAGGTCGTCGTCCGACGCGGCGGAGGGATCCTGTGCCATACGCAGAGAATGCTCCTCGCGGATGATGGCGGCAAAGCGGGCAGCCTCGGTGGGGGTCACCGCCTGCTCGCTGACGTCCCGCACCATACGGGTGACGTAGGCCATACCCGCCTCGTCATAGTCGGCAGCCAGGAAGGCCAGCTCCACCAGCAGCCCCTGACGGTGCCGCTCCAGCAGGTGAGTATACAGCCGACGGTTAAAGTCGGTGACCATCTGCTCCGGCGCCAGGGTGGCGGCGATGGCGGGGATGTAGTCGGGGTGCAGTATCAGCGTGCCCAGCAGGTTCTCCTCCGCAGCCGTTGCGCGGGGGTTATCCACCGCCTGGGGATTAACCTTTTGCAGCTCCTTTTTCTCCTGCCGCAGCAGGGTGGGCAACTGATAGCGGGTCTCCTTTTTCTCCTTTTTGGTGCGGGCCTCCGCCACCTCCTGCAGGATGGCGTCCTTGGACACCTTCAGCAGGTCGGACAGACGTCCCGCATACAGATCCCGCTCCACGCGGCTGTCCAGCTGTGCCAGCACCTTCGCCGCCTCCTGATAGTAGGCCAGCTTGCCCTCGGCGGTGTTCAGGTTGTGGTTGCGCCCGATCTCCAACAGGCGGTGCTCCACCGCGTTGTTGGCCCGCTCCAGCAGCAGCTTAAAGGCGGCGGCGCCGTTATTCTTAATAAACTCATCGGGGTCCTTGCCGTCGGGGATGGTGACCACCCGCACGTCCAGACCGGTGCGGCGCAGATTCTCAATGGCGCGGCGGGTGGCCTTTTGTCCCGCGCCGTCGGCGTCGAAGATCAGGTTGATGCGGTCGGCATAGCGGGCGATGAGCTGCATCTGCTCCTCGGGGAAGGAGGTGCCCAGCGCCGCCACCGTGTTGGTAAATCCGGCCTGATGCATGGCGATGACGTCCATATATCCCTCGCAGAGATTCAGCTCTCGACCGGTATTCTTGGCAAAATTCAGGGCAAACAGATTACGGCTCTTGGAGAACGCCAGGGTGCCCTCGGTGTTGATATACTTGGGCTTGGAGTCGTCCAGCACGCGTCCGCCGAAGCCCACCACGTTGCCGCGGATGTCGATGATGGGGATGATAACGCGGTTGCGGTACACGTCGTAGATGCCGCCGTTGCGACCGCGGGCGGCCAGGAATGCCGCGATCAGCTCCTCATCCTTAAAGCCTTTTTCCCGCAGGCGGGTCAGCAGATAGTCCCAGCTCTGGGGGGCAAAGCCCAAGCCGAAGTGCTTAATGGTGGCGTCGGTATAGCCGCGGCGGTGGTAATACTCCAGCGCCACCTGCCCCTCCGGGCAGTACAGGGCGGCGTGGAAGATGCGGGCGGCCTCACGGTTGGCCTCCAGTATCCGCATACGCAGGCGGGATACCTGATCGTTCTCGCGGCTCTGCTCCGGCATCTTCATGCCGCAGCGGTCCGCCAGGTGCCGCACCGCGTCCATATAATCCAGATTCTGTATCCGCTTAACGAAGGTGATCACGTCACCGCCCGCTCCACAGCCGAAGCAATAGAAGGAGTTGGTCTCGGGATACAGGTTAAAGGAGGCGGTCTTTTCTCCGTGGAAGGGGCACAGACCCACCAGGTTGCGCCCGCGGCGCTTAAACGCTACGTACTCGGACGCCACCGATTCAATATCGTTCTTTGACAGCAATTCCTGTATGAAACTATCCGGCAGTGCCATATGACCGCCTCCTTTCGTTGTCTGTTTAATCAGCACGTAACTGCTGATGAACGTGTGTCACGGTTATTCTCAATACGTTCTAAATCAGTAGTTACCCTTCATAGCCCAACTGCGGGGGACGAACAATTCGTGGTAGGTTTCCAGAGCGAAATTGTCGGTCATACCCGCCACGTAATCGCATACGGCACGGTCGGTGCCGTCCCGTCCGCGGATGAGGGCGTATTCCTCCGGCAGCTTGTCCGGATTCTTCATAAAATACTCGAACAGGGCGGACACAATGCCGTCCACCTTGCTCTCCTCCACCTTGGCCTCGGAGTCCAGATACAGGTAATCGTACATAAAGGTGTGCAGATCCCAGAAATAGGGCTCGATGGCAGGATCCATCGCCACCGTACCCTCGCCGCTGGCCGTGATCATCGCCCGTACCAGCGTGTCGATGCGGTTGGAGGTGCTGTCACCCAGATGCAGGTGCAATTCCAGCGGGATGTCCTCCTCCTTCAGCACACCGGCGCGGATGGCGTCGTCCATATCGTGGTTAACGTAGGCGATCTTATCCGCCCAGCGGACGATGCGCCCCTCCAGCGTGGCGGCCTCCTCACCCTTGGTGTGGTGATAGATGCCGTCCCGCACCTCCCAGGTCAGGTTAAGCCCCCGACCATTCTTCTCCAGATGCTCCACCACGCGGGTGCTCTGCTCATAGTGGCGGAATCCGCCCTCCACACACTTATCCAGACACCGCTCGCCGGCGTGCCCGAAGGGGGTGTGTCCCAGATCGTGTGCCAGGGCGATGGCCTCGGTCAGATCCTCATTGAGCCGCAGGGCGCGGGCGATGGTGCGGGCGATCTGCGCCACCTCCAGCGTGTGGGTCAGGCGGGTGCGGTAGTGATCCCCCTCCGGCGCCAGAAACACCTGGGTCTTATGCTTGAGTCGGCGGAAGGATTTGCAGTGCAGCACGCGGTCCCGATCCCGCTGATAGGCGGTGCGGAAATCCTCGTCCTTCTCCTCGCGGTCGCGGCCGCGGGTGCTGTCGGAAAAGGCGGCGTAGGGAGAGAGAATCTGTCGCTCCACCTGCGTCCACAGTGTCCGATCCAACTGTGCCATATCCATTCCTCCGTTCTTTTTTGTCCTTTTATATAGTTATACGCGAAAAAAATCAAAAATCCTTTATTATTTACAAAAAAACCGAATTTTATCTCTCCACGGGATAGGGCTCAAAGCTCTCTCCGGTGAAGGAGGCGGTCAACCGCCCGTTGCTGCGGTCGGTGAGGGTGGCCTCCAGATGCCCCCTCCCCTCCTGTGGGATGGAGAAGGAAACGGTCACCGCCTCGCCGAAGTCGGCGCCGGTGACGGTGGCGCCCTCCTCCGCCAGCAGAGCGGGGATCCAGCCGTACTGACCGTAGTCGCACACGATCTCCCCCTGCAGGCACAGGCGCATCTCCACCACGCCGGCGGCGTCCACCGCGATCTTGGCGCCGTGGGAATAGGCGCGCACCAGACCGCCGCCCCCCAGCAGAATACCGCCGAAATAGCGGGTCACCACCACCACGCAGTCGGTGAGTCCCTCCTTGCGCAGTACGTCCAGCACGGGGATGCCCGCCGTGCCCTGGGGCTCTCCGTCATCCGAAAAGCGGCACAGGTTGCCCCCCTCCAGCACGTAGGCATAGACGTTGTGCTTGGCGTCCCAGAACTCCTTCTGCTTCGCCTTAATAAAGGCCTGAGCCTCCTCCTCGGTGGTGACCGGCTGTATGGCTCCGATAAAGCGGGAGCGTTTTTCGGTAAATTCGTCCACCGCCGCCTTGGCCACGGTGAGATAGTTCTTATCCGCCATAGGGACACCTCCTATCGTAAAAAGCAAATGGCAGTGCGCACATCTGCACGCACTGCCACCATAAGTCAAACTTATTTGCCCAGACCGAAACGCTTGTTAAAGCGGTCCACACGGCCGCCGGCATCGTTCAGCTTCTGCTTACCGGTGAAGAAGGGATGGCACTTGGAACAAATTTCCACGCGGATGTCCTTCTTGGTGGAGCCGGTAGCGATCACATTACCGCAAGCGCAGGTGATGGTGGTCTGCTCGTAATTGGGATGGATGCTCTCCTTCATTCTTGTCACCTCTTTCGGTAGTTGTAGATTAACGGATAGACTATACCACATTCCGCCGAAAAATGCAAGGGTTTTTTTACTTTTTCCGCATATTCCCTGCAAAAAACCGCCGACAGCGGACTGTCGGCGGTTTTCAAACGGGAAAATCGGCTTATTTCTTCTTGGCGGCCTTCTTCTCCTTGGCTTCCATCCAGCGGACCCAGATGGGACCGGACAGGAACAGAGAGGAGTAAGAACCGGAAATAGAGCCCAGCAGCATCGGCAGAGCGAAGCTGATGATGGAGTCCACGTGCATCACCAGAGCGACCACCAGCACCGCCAGAATCGCCAGACAGGTGGTGGCGGTGGTGATGATGGTACGGCGCAGCACGTGATGCAGGGAATCGTTGACCACGGTGGCCAGCGGTGCATCGCTGCGGCGGCGCATGGTACGGATGCGGTCGAAGATAACGATGGTATCGTTCAGAGAGTAACCCAAAATGGTCAGCATAACCGCCACGAAGTTATCGTTCAGTTCAATGCCGAAGATAACGAAGGTGAAGTACACGATCAGCAGGTCGTGGACCAGGGCGATCAGCGCGGACACGGCAGCGGGCACACCGCCGATCTTGCGGAAGCGGAAGCCCACGTAGATGACCAGCAGGATAGCGGCCAGGCCCAGTGCCAGCAGGCAGCGCAGCAGGAACTTGGTACCCATGGTGGCGGACAGGGTGTTGGAGGAGAAGACCTCCAGCTTGCTGTCCTTAAAGTTCTTATCCAGATCCTTATCCAGAGCATCCTTCTGCTCGGTGGTAACCTCGCCGGGCAGCTTAATGGTGACCACGTCGGTGTTGTTGACCTCGTCAAAGCTCAGGGAAGCATCCTTGCCCAGGTGCTTCTGAGCGGCCTTGGTCATACCGTCCAGATCGGGAGCCTCCTCATAGCTGTAGCGGATCAGCGTACCGCCCTTAAAGGAGATGTCCATCTGAGTGCCGAAGATCACGTTGAATACGACACCGATGAGCATAATGGCCAGAGAGATGATCAGCGCCTTTTTGAGGTTGGCTACGAAATCATAGTTTTTCATCAGCGCTCACCTCCATACATCCAGGGATTGCGGAAGATCTTCAGACGGGAGATGGAGCGGAGCATTACGCGGGAGGCCCACAGACCCATCACGAAGTTGGTGATCACACCGATCAGCAGGGTGTAGCCGAAGGAGTACACAGAGCCGGTGGTGGACACGGGCAGCCAGCTGAACAGCCAGCCGAAGATGCCGTCGGCGGAGCCGAACACACCCATCAGAACGGCGGCCACGATCAGCACGGTGATGTTACCGTCGAAGATGGCCCAGAAGGAATTCTTAGAGCCGGAACGGATGGCGCCGTCAATGGTCTTACCGGCGCGCAGCTCGTCACGGACTGCCTCGGCGGTGATGACGTTACAGTCCACACCGATACCGATGGACAGGATCAGACCGGCCACACCGGGCAGGGTCATGGTAAAGCTGTCGAACACGCCGAAATAGCCGGACAGGCAGGCGATGGTCAAAGACATCTGGCCGCACAGGGCGATGGCAGCCACCACGCCGGGCAGACGGTAGATGACGATCATCATCACGCACACGGCGATCATCGCAATGATGCCGGCGATGCCCATGGCGGACAGGGCGTTGCTACCCATGGTGGGAGAGATGGAGCCCAAGCTCTTGGCCTCGATCTCAAAGGGCAGAGCACCGGAGGTGATCAGGTCAGCCAGCTCCTTGGCCTCCTCGTAGGTGGCGGAGCCGGTGATCACCGCCTCACCGTTCTCAATGTGATTGTTAACGGTGGGGTTGGAGATCATCTGATCGTCCAGCCAGATAGAGATGGTGCCCTTGTTGGCGGCCTGCTGCTTGGTGGCGGAGGAGAAGGCGGACTTGCCGGAATCCTTCAGGTCCAGAGCCACCACGTACTCATACTGCTGGGTGGTCTCGTCCACGATCTGATACATGGCCTCGGCAGACTCTACGTCGTTGCCGTCCAGCACCAGCTTACCGGTGGGCTTACCCTCGTCGTCGGTCTCGGAGCCGATGTAGAACGCCAGCATGGCGGTCTGACCGATCTCCTTGACAGCCTCTTCGGGAGTCTCGGTGGTGCTGGCCCAGGGGAACCGGACGATAACCTGGTTATTCGCCGGATCGGTATAGGCCTCATAGTCGGTAATGTTTTTGCTGACCATACGCTGCTCGATGATGGTTTTCACCGCATCCAGCTGCTCGTCGGTCGGATCGACATTCTCATCAACAGGGCCGAAGACCACGTCCACACCACCCTGGATGTCGATACCCCAACGGATATCGGACACACCGCGGATAATGGTGTCCGTGCGGTCGCCAAAGCGCGTGTACACACCGAAGATCGCGGTGAAGGACAGCGCAAAGATCAATACGGCCACAACGAAGAATGCCCACTTAGGCGTACGCTTCATAGTGAAATGACCTCCTGTTTCCTTTTACAACCTAAAAATAGTTGCACTACTGGCCTATTATACTAAATAAGACAGAAAAAGTCAATGAAAAGAATAGAATATATGCATAAATATTTAAAGAGGTCTTGTAAAAGAAAAAGCCGAGGCGGTTGCCTCGGCTTTTGGGGGTTTTCCGTTTATTGTTCAACCTCACTCAAATCCACTTCTGCAGTTAAATCAAAGGGGATAAGGCTATTGATCTTAGCCGCATACAGCGCCGCCGTCTGCGAACTGGTAAAGCCGGTGAGGATAGCCTCTCCCTCTGTGATGGGCGCCGATACCGCCGCATCGGCAATGAGCTGATGATCCACCCAAGTGTACATTATGCCCTTTTCGGCCGCCAGTTTCGTCGTCACATCGGCCAAGATTTTGGCGCCTTCCTCCGTAAAGGTCAGCGATAACACGGGCTCGATGTCTTCCTCGGAAGAATTGACAGCCATATACATCCACTGGGCAGAGGCAATATGGCTGTTGTCCAGCACGGTATTCTCCGGCGGCATAGGAACAACGCCGTCCACTTCTTCACCGATACAGATGGCAAATTCTCCTCTACCGCCCCACTCATATGCAATCTTGTCCGTGTTGCTGTCATAAAAACGGTACGGCACGTGCAGTACCAGCACACCGTCCTCCAAATTTTGTTCAATGGTATATCCTTTGACCTCCATCGCATCCATACGCTGCTCAATCGTACCGTAGAGATGCGCCAGTTCACCACTGGTCATCGGCTCATCAGCAGAATAGGTGATGTGCACCATCGGTTCGGGGATGATATTTCTTACCAGAGCGCAACCGCTGAACAGCAGCGCACATACCAGTATCAACGCCGTCGCACCTATAACAATTCGTTTCATATGTCCCCTCTCCTTTTCCGCTTTTTGTTGTCACTTTCATTATAGCAAAGGGGTGATCGGATGACAAGAGGGAAATAAATAAGCCGAGGCGGTTGCCTCGGCTTTTACGCGGTTGATTATTCGGTTTCACCCAGCAGCTTCTCCACGCAGGCCAGCTCCACACACAGGCAGAACAGCTCCATAGCCACCGCCAGCTCCTCCACCGACGGGTAGGAGGGGGCGATGCGGATGTTGCGGTCACGGGGGTCGTTGCCGTAGGGATAGGTGGCGCCGGCGCCGGTCATCACCACGCCCGCCTCGCGGAGCAGCTGAACGGTGCGCTTGGCGCAGCCGTCCATCACGTTGACGCTGACGAAATAGCCGCCACGGGGCTGATGCCAGTGGGCAATATCCAGACCCGCCAGCTGCGCCTCCAGGGTATCCAGCACCACGCGGAATCGGGGACGCAGCACCGCCGCGTGCAGCTTCATATGCCGCTTGACCCCCTCGATGTCGCCGAAGAAGCGGATGTGCCGCAGCATATTCAGCTTATCGTGACCGATGGTCTGGATGGTCATCCGCTTTTTCACGTCCGCCACGTTGGCGGGGCTGGCGGCCAGCGCCGCCACACCCGAGCCGGGGAAGCTGATCTTGGAGGTGGAGGTGAACATCACCACCATATCCTCGTTGCCGTTCTTGACCAGTTCGGGATAAATGTTCAGCAGGGTGTCGCCCTCGTCCTCCAGATGGTGCAGGCAGTAGGCGTTATCCCAGATAATACGGAAGTCCTCGGCGGCAGGCTTCAGCGCCGCAATACGGCGCACGGTGTCGTCGGAATAGGTGATGCCGTCGGGGTTGGAGTACATGGGCACGCACCACATACCCTTGACCGAGGGGTCCTTGACCAATTCCTCGATCTTGTTCATATCGGGACCGTAGGGGGTCATCTCCACGGGGATCATCTTGATGCCGAAGAACTCGGTCACCGCAAAGTGGCGGTCGTAGCCGGGGACGGGGCACAGGAACTGGACCTCCCCCTGGCGGCACCAGGGCAGATTACCGCACACACCGCGGCTGTAGCAGGTGGAGATGTAGTCGAACATCATATTCAGACTGGAGTTGCCGCCCACGATCACCTGCTCGGGTGCCACGCCCAGCATATCGCCGAACAGGCTCTTGACCTCCGGCAGACCGTCCAGCACGCCGTAGTTACGGGCGTCAAAGCCATTGGCGGCGGTGTAGCCGTCGCGGGGGTTGACGCACTCCAGCATCTCCAGACTCAGATCCAGCTGCTGAACGCCGGGCTTACCCCGGGACATATCCAGCTGCAGGCCCTGGGCCTGAAGGCTCAAATATTGCTGGCGCAGCGTGATCTCCCGCTGGGCCAGCTGCTGGCGAGTCATATTCTTAAGACTGCTCACGTCAGCACTCCCTTTCCTGCGCGGCGATGTCCCGCGCTCACAAACGTAGTCTGCCTGCTATTATACTAGATATACCCATATTTTGCAAGTCTAATTTCATATTCTTGCATATTTTTTACCTGTTTTTGCCTTTTAATGCGCATTTTGGGAATATTTCGCATAATTTTATGGATAATCCGTTATTTTTTCATCATTTCGCCGCGCAGGAAGGAAAAATAGAGGAAAAGTTTTTAAAAAACTCGTAAAATCACTTGACAAGAGGGCGGATTTCCGTTATAATGCGACTTGCGCTATGGACAATTAGCTCAGCTGGTAGAGCATCCGCTTGACGTGCGGAGGGTCAGCGGTTCGAGTCCGTTATTGTCCACCACGAAAGAAACCTCTTTTGTCTACCAAGACAAGAGAGGTTTCTTGTTTTCTTGCACGATTGGTGGCTTTATGGTATAATGAATTCGATAAATAAGAATTTGACGGAGGAGAACAGCATGAAAAAAAGATGCTTATTTCTTACATCTTGCGGATTAACAGATGATATGAAAAAGCAATTTTTTGATATTATAGGAAAAAGTCCGAGAGACACAAAGATTCTATTTATTCCTACTGCTGCGCTCGAAACGGATGGGGCGAGGGAAGGAATCGCAATATGTCTTTATGAACTTTCATTAATGGGAATACCTTATGATAATATAGTAATTTATAATTTGGAGCTAATTCTTTCAAAAGAATATGAGAGAACATATTCATCATTTGTAAAAGAACCTTTTATGCTTGCCAGACTATTAACCGACGCGGAAATGAAAACATTCGATGCGGTATTTGTCGGTGGTGGTGATGCATCGGTGCTTTGCCGTGAAATGGATAGAACAGGTTTTAATAAAACTCTTGAAAAAGCAATTAATGATGGGCTAGTATATGTCGGAATTAGTGCAGGAAGCATGTACGCGGCAGGAAATTTAGAAGATGGACTACATATTATTGATAATCCACTAATTCCACATTGCAATGGAGAAAAAATCACAGCATTAACAAATAGCAAAGATGAAATAAGACTTAGCGATGGGCATGCAGTATATATTACAGAAGATAGTATTGGTTTGATATAGACAAATTCCAATTTGTCGAATCGTTTCCTTGCGCACCGAATCGCTTTTCTTACCTGCATTTACGCACCGTTATACTGCTCTTTCGCATATAAGAAACCCGAGCCTAGTGGCTCGGGTTTTTTGTTATTTCATCGTTTCCTTGCGATTTTGCAGAGCCTTGAGTCCGAACTCCAGCAGCACGCAGGCCAGCAACACGCCCACCAGCACCAGCGGGGTGAACAGGTAATACGCCAGCAGGGCGTTGACCGGGTCGCACAGACCCATCACCAACGAAGGCACCACCAGCGCCGCGGCGGTGATGGCGGTGTAGATCCACTTCTGTTTGGCGGTCAGGGGCTGCTTGCCCAGCACGTGGCGCACCAGCAGCACCACGTAGGCGATAACGCCCACCAGCAGGGTCAGCGCCTCCAGGGTATCCTGGGCGGCGGTCACACTCATATAGGTGGTGAACACGTCCATATCCTCCACCGACACAAGACCGGAAAAGCGGGGAGCGTACTGACTGCTCCACAGGGTCAGAGCCGCCGAGGTGGTCACCGCCGCCGTCAGCAATGCCAGCAGCACCCACGCGGCGGTCACAATACCGTTTTTCTTCTTCATATCCATTCACCTCATCACAAAGATAGTCCAAACAGGCGGTTGGCGTTCCCGCGGGTAGCGTCCAGCAGCTCCTCCACCGCCATCCCCCGTATCTCCGCCAAGCGGGCGGCGGTATGGGCGATCATAGCGGAGTCACACCGCTTGCCGCGCATGGGCACGGGAGCCATATAGGGGGCGTCGGTCTCCAGCAGCAGGCGGTCCAACGGCAGGCTCGCCGCCACCTCCACCGGCTTGCGGGCATTCTTAAAGGTGGCGGCGCCGCCCAGACCGATGTACAGACCTAGGTCGGTGAGCTGCCGCGCCATCTCGGCGCTACCGGAGAAGCAGTGCACCACGCCGCGGGGGCGGGTCTCCCTCAGCAGGTTATAGGTGTCCTCGTGGGCCTCGCGGTCGTGGAAAATGACGGGCAGATCCAGCTCCTTGGCCAGTTCGATCTGTTTACGGCACCACTGAAGCTGCACCTCACGGGGGGCGTTATCCTCCCAATAATAGTCCAGCCCGATCTCGCCGATGGCGCACACCGCCGGGTGTGCCGCCGCCTCACGGACGGCATCCAGCCAATCGGGGGTGGCGCGGCTGACAAATTCGGGGTGGATGCCCACCGCCACGCGGATATAGGGATACCGCTCCGCCATCTCCAGACTACGGGCGACGGAATCGGGGTCGGTGGCGCACTGGATCACGCCGCAGACACCCATCGTCGGCAGAGCGGTCAACACCGCATCCCGATCCTGGTCAAAGGCGTCGGCGTCGTAATGGGCGTGGGAATCGAAAATGTGGGGCATCAAATCACTTCCTTTGGGGTATTACTTCACAATTGTTACTTCAGAACCATTGACAAATATTCCTTCACCGTCATTAATCCGTATGACATGACAATCGTTTTCCTGCTCATACTGCGAACACTTCTCCTCAAACTTGTCATAGTGATTTAAGAACTTACTATAATGAGGAAGTAATTGAATATCCGTCAAATGACAAGCGGTCAAATCTTTCAAGCCAACAATGTTCATTTCCTGCGAATACAAATCAATTAAATTCAGTGTAGGCGTAAGCACCAACGCACCGGCACTACATCCAATGAGAATCTTGTCTTCGGCAAACTCCGCCAGACAAGGGGCATATCCGTTTTCACGAATGGAATGCAATAAATAATAGGGATTGCCACCTATTATTTCTACTGCATCGTATTCAGCCAATTCCGCAGGCGTTTGATGGTCAAAGTCAAAACAATCCACTTGAAGTCCCATCAATTGTAGTTCGTTGGTCAGTCGCTCAACGTGGTAGTTCTTCTCTTTATACACATTATCAGCGGTAACGACCAAGGCGGCTTTACCCTTTTTTATGTGTTTACTCATTTCAGTCATCAAGCAAGCGCTGGATAGCCCGTTAGAAGTTAATGCAATCATACTACTCTCCTATTTTCGTGCAAAAGGCCCCCTTGCCTAAAGGGGGCTGTCAGCCGATAGGCTGACTGGGGGATTCGGAAAAATCGCCTTTGATTTTTCTGTGCTTTGCACAGTATCCCTCCACCAACCTTACGGTTGGTCCCCCTCCCTCTAGGCGAGGGAGGCTTTGCTCCGTCCAACGTTAACCATACATCAAAAACAAAAAGCCGTCGGATAACCGACGGCTTTTTACGTTGCAATTACTCGGCGAAACCGGACTCCACCAGCTTCACCAGGGCCTCAACAGCGGCCTCCTCGTCAGCGCCGTCGGCGATCACGCGGATAGCGGTGTTGCCAACGATGCCCAGGGACAGAACGCCCAGCAGGCTCTTGGCGTTGACGCGGCGCTCCTCCTTCTCAACCCAGATGGAAGCCTTGAACTCATTGGCCTTCTGAATGAAGAAAGTGGCGGGACGGGCGTGCAGACCAACCTGATTCTGAACAACAACGTCTTTCACAAACATAGCAAATTGCTCCTTTACTGTATCAAATACCTCGATAGAAATGGATACTAACTGACTATACCTATTATATCACGAAATGCGGACAAGTCAATCGAAAACCCACCGTTTTGATGAAGTTTGGATGAGTGACCGATTTTCGGATTTTTCGGTTTCTCCGTTTGTGCATTTTGTCTAATGCTGTGGAAAACTTTTGGTTATTGGGGAGAGGCGTCCTCGGCTGTCAGCGAGGCAAGATACGCTCTGTCCTCGTCGGTCAGGGGGGCGGTCTCCAGCATCTCGGGGCGCAGGCGATAGGTGCGCTCCAGGGACTGCTGATGCCGCCACTTGGCGATGTTGCCGTGGTGACCGGACAGCAATATCTCCGGCACCTCTCTCCCCTCCCACTCGGCAGGGCGGGTGTACTGGGGGTATTCCAGCAGACCGGCAAAGTGGCTCTCCTCGGTGAAGCAGACCTCATCCGCCAGCACGCCGGGGATCATACGGGACACGCAGTCCACCAGCGCCATGGCGGGGATCTCACCGCCGGTGAGCACGTAGTCACCGATGGAGATCTGCTCGTCCACAATGGCCTCCAGCACCCGCTCATCCACGCCCTCGTAGTGACCGCAGAGAATGCAGATATTGGGCATCTGCGCCAGCTCGATGGCCCGCTGCTGGGTCAGGGTCTTGCCCTGGGGGGACATATAGATGAGGTGAGGTCTCTCCCCCGCCTGCTCACACACGGCGCGGAAGCAGTCGGCGATGGGCTGGGGGAACATCACCATACCCATACCGCCCCCATAGGGGTAGTCGTCCACCTGCATCTGCTTATTCTTAGTATATTCCCGAATCTGGTGACAGTGCAATTCCAGCAGACCCTTATCCTTGGCGCGGCCGATGATGCTCTGGTCAAACACCCTGTCGAACATATCGGGGAACAGGGTCATAATATCAAATCTCATCGTCGTCCAACAGTCCTTTCATCGGGCGCAGGTACAGCCGATCCGCCTTTAGGTCGATCTTGATGATCACGTCGGGGATGGCGGGAATCAGCACCTCCCCCTTTTCGGTGGCCATATGGTACACGGCGTTGGCGCCGGTCTGGCTCACGTCGGTGAGGGTGCCGTAGGTGTCGCCGTTGTCGGCATCCACCACCGTCAGACCGATCAGATCCTGCACCAGATAGTGCCCCTTGGGCAATTTCAGGTCGCGGCGGTCCACGTACAGCATCTTGCCCCGCAGCACCTGTGCGGCTTCCACGGTGGTGACGCCCTCCAGCACCACCAGCGCGATGTTCTTATGGGGGCGACCCTTGACCTTGACCGCCTGTTTGCCGGCGGCGTCCCAGTATAGCTTTTTGAATCCGGCGAACTGCTGGGGGGAATCGCACCAGGGCTGCACCCGCACCTCGCCGCGGACGCCGTGGGTGCCCACGATCTGTCCGGCTTCTAAATACGGTTTTTGAGGCATAGTTTGGTCCTCCTATGGAAAACAGAGGCAAACCGACGTGGTCTGCCTCTGTTTTTCTCGTTAATTAGTCGATCTCTACGGCGACCTTGACGTCTTTGCGGGTGGCAGCGGCGCGCATCACGGTGCGCATCGCCTTAGCGATGCGACCCTGCTTGCCGATGACACGGCCCATATCGTCGGGGGCAACGTGCAGGTGGAATACCACCGTGCCGTCCTCCATGGGCTCATCCTGCTCGACGACCACCGCAGAAGGATCCTCCACCAAGCCCTGAGCAATGGTGATCAGAAGTTCTTTCATTGGTACCTCCTGTGGGTTGGGTGTCTCGCGTACGACGGATTATTCCAGACCGGCCTTTTTCAGCAGAACCTTAACGGTATCGGTGGGCTGAGCGCCGTTGGCGATCCAGTTCTTAGCCTTGTCCAGGTCGATCTTGATGGTAGAGGGCTCGGTCAGGGGGTTGTAGTAGCCGATCTCCTCGATGAAACGACCGTCACGGGGATAGCGGGAATCCGCCACGACCACGCGATAGGAAGGGGCCTTCTTGGCGCCGGTACGGCGCAGACGAATCTTAACTGCCATAATAAATTACCTCCAAATAATTTTAATGCATTGTTTATATCTTCTATCCATGTCACTGGATTGAATTCGGATTAGAAACGGAAGCCGCCCATACCGGGCAGGTTGGGCATCCGCATACCGCGACCGCCCTTTTTGTTCATACGGCGCATCTGCTTCATCAGATCCTGCATACTGCGGTACTGCTTGAGCAGGCGGTTGACGTCCTCCACCCGCTGTCCGCAGCCGGCGGCGATGCGTCGCTTGCGGGAGGGGTTCATAATATCGGGCTTGGCCCGTTCGGCGGCGGTCATGGACAGGATGATGGCCTCGGTGCGGGCAAACTGCTTCGGGTCGATCTCCACGTCCTTGATCTGCTTGCTCATACCGGGGATCATACCCAGCATACTCTTGATGTCGCCCATCTGCTGTATCTGCCGCAGCTGATCCAGCAGGTCGTTAAGATCAAACTTGTTCTCCTGCATCTTGCGGGCCAGCTCTTCGGCTTTTTTCTCGTCGATCTGCTGCTCCGCCTTTTCGATCAGCGACATCACGTCGCCCATACCCAGGATGCGGGAGGCCATACGGTCGGGGTGGAATACCTCCAGGTCCTCCAGTTTTTCGCCCATACCGGCGAACTTAATGGGTTTGCCGGTAACGGCGCGGACGGACAGCGCCGCACCGCCGCGGGTGTCGCCGTCCAGCTTGGTGAGGATGACGCCGGTGATGCCCAGCGCCTCGTCAAAGGAGGAGGCCACGTTGACCGCGTCCTGACCGGTCATGGCATCCACCACCAGCAGAATCTCGGCAGGATCCACGGTGGAGCGGATGTTCTTCAGCTCCTCCATCAGCTGCTCGTCGATGTGCAGACGACCGGCGGTATCCAGAATCACGTAGTCGTTGCCGTGATCCTTGGCGTGAGCCACAGCCGCCTTAGCGATCTTAACGGGGTTTTCGGTGCCCATCTTGAACACCGGTACGCCGGCGCGATCAGCCACCACGCACAGCTGGTCAATGGCGGCGGGACGATAGATATCGCAGGCCACCAGCAGGGGACGGTGCCCCTTGCTCTTGAGCATACGGGCCAGCTTACCGCTGTGGGTGGTTTTACCGGAGCCCTGCAGACCGCACATCAGGATGACGCAGGGGGGCTTGTTGGCGCGAGCCAAGGGGGCCGCCTCGCCGCCCATCAGCTGGGTCAGCTGCTCGTTAACGATTTTGATGACCATCTGAGCGGGGGTCAGGCTCTCCATCACCTTGGCGCCTACCGCCGCCTCCACCACCTTGTTGGTGAAGTCCTTGGCCACCTTATAGTTGACGTCCGCCTCCAGCAGAGCCAGGCGAACCTCACGCATGGCGTCCTTTACGTCCGCCTCGGTCAGCTTGCCACGGTTGCGGAGTTTTTTAAACGAAGCCGCCAGCTTTTCGCTGAGTCCTTCGAACGCCACGTGAATCACCTGCCTTTCGCTGTGGGGATAATCGTTTTAGTCTTTTTCCAGCATACCGGCCAGCATCATAATGCGAGCGGCGCTGTCGGTCACCTCACGGGGACAGCCGGGGAACTCGCTGTATTGGCGGATGGTCTGTGCCAGCTGATAGATCTCCTCGATGTCGGCGTTGATCTTGCGGAAGCGGCGAGCCAAACCCAGGCGCTCCTCCATCTCCAGCATCTGCGCCTCGGCGCGCTTGATGGAATCGCGGACGCCCTGGCGGGTGATGCCCTCATTCTCCGCAATTTCGGACAGAGAGAGGTCGTCGTTATAGTAATAATCCACCATATCGCGCTGCTTGTCAGTCAGCATATCGCCGTAAAAATCCAGCAGCAGGGAAATCTCAAGATTTTTTGCCATAATGCCCCTCCGTTCTGTAGAAATCCGGCTGAAAATCAGCCCTGTTGTAAAGCGTTTTGCTTTACACTAATTATATACGATAAACCCGCATTTGTCAAGCGTTTTTTGCTATAATGTAAAGGTTTTTTGCTTTCCATAATTTAGGCGGAAAGTTCTCCACAAGAAACTCAAGAATTGTGGAAAACTCCGTGCACGCAATAAGCAGGATGAGAAGGTGATGCGGGCGTCCTCCACCGCCTGCACAAACAGAAAAGTGGCTCACCCAAACGGGTGAGCCACTTGTGCGATCAAGTGATTAATTCAGTTAAGAATTACTCGTTGATGGCGGAAACAACGCCGGAACCTACGGTACGGCCACCCTCACGGATAGCGAAACGCAGACCCTCTTCAATGGCGATGGGGGTGATCAGCTCGACATCCATCTCGACGTTATCGCCGGGCATGCACATCTCGGTGCCGGCGGGCAGGTTGATGACGCCGGTCACGTCGGTGGTACGGAAGTAGAACTGAGGACGATAGTTGTTGAAGAAGGGGGTGTGACGGCCGCCCTCGTCCTTGGACAGGACGTAAACCTGGCCGGTGAACTTGGTGTGGGGCTTGATGGAGCCGGGCTTGCACAGAACCTGACCTCTCTCGATGTCCTTCTTGTCGATACCACGCAGCAGAGCGCCGATGTTGTCGCCGGCTTCTGCGTAGTCCAGCAGCTTGTGGAACATCTCGATGTCGGTCACGACAGTGGACTTCTTCTCGTCCTGCAGAAGTCGGAGGCCAAGCGGTCTTAGGAAGACAATGTCATAAATCA
>JAZQKF010000134.1:0-3249 GCA_045542015.1 Acutalibacteraceae bacterium | reverse complement strand
CGTCGCCTGTCGCACCACCGCTTTGGACTGGTCTTCCATTCGTGGCCATTTTGCTCGCACCTCCTACCGTGTTAACGGTGTTGAGGAAATCGAGCTTTTTGAATAAAAGAGGGAGTTAAGGGTGTTTATTCGGTGTATTTGTGATTATACACCGATTCAGTGAGCATCATTCCAGACGAAGCCTGTCGAAATTGTGCTTGTGGCAACGGGGACACCTGTATTGGAACCTGTAGACGAAAAGCGAACCTACGGCGATGCCCAGGATGAAAAATCCTATCTTCACCAAAATGCTATCGAACCATAGCAGTGGGGATACGATAAGCACACATATCACGGCACCCAGTGTCACCATTACACTGTCATACTCACATTTGACTTCAGCTTGGCAATTCAAGCAGTACATGGTGCCGTCCACGGGAGGATGGGATTTAAGACTAGGGTTTAGGATTGAGAAAATTAACGGTGTTTATGAAGGGGTTCCCCGGGAGTGATCCCGGGGCCGACCTCATGCGGTCGGTTTCTTAGGGTATTCCGGATACACCACTTTATTAGGATACCCAGGTTGGTTCCTAGTCTCCTCGATGGCGACGTTGTATGCGTCGAGGGTGTCGAGCCATGCGGACCAGTCGATGGTCGTGTCTCCCTCGCGGATCTTGCGCAAGGCCTGCATGGTGTCGTCCGTGGTCTCGGAGTGGAGACGCTTACGCTCAGCAGACCTGTGCTCTTCAGGATTCCATGGGAATCCTTCTTCATCATACTCCCATCCTTCATTGAGAAGCGGACGGATGAAACGCTCATCTCCCATCTTGCTTGAGTCGAATCCGAATCCTGGCCAAACATAATCGGGTGCATCCTCGAAGTGAATGTTCGGCGAGAAATGGGATCTTGCCTCTCTCGCATCAAAGTATTCAGGGTACTCTTTATGGACTCTGTTTTTTAATATTTCTACTACTTTCATTATCCCACCCACTGGATTCTAACTGCACCTCTGGCACCGGATCCTCCGATCCATCTCGATGTGCCTCCATTACTTGAGAGAAATACAGACGCTAGGCCGCCGCCACCGCCGCCACCGCCAGTACTTCCATTAGAGGATTGGTTTGTTGATCCACCAGAACCTCCTCCACCAGCACCATATCCATAGCCTCCTTTTCCTCCATTGAACGTATTGTATGCTGCACCTGCACCGCCAGCGCCTCCGGTCCCTCCTGCGACCCCGCCGCCACCGCCGCCACCGCCAGTTCTCCATGAATAGGATGTGCTTCCAGAACCGCCCGCACCTCCTCTGGCATTGAGACCGCCGCCACCGCCGCCACCGCCTCTTCCGGATCCATAGGAACCTCCGCCTGCAGAATCTGTGCCGTAAAAGGAATCGCTACTCGTAACGCCTGTTTCACCATTTGCTGCAGAAACTTCTTTGGCACCTCCATGCCCTCCATCTGCAGTTACACCTGTACCTCCAGCATACGTATTTGTAGAGCCGTTACCTGCTGCACCTCCTCCTCCTCCGAAATTATCTCCGGTCCCTCCTGCGCGACTAGCCGCGCCTCCTCCTCCAGCTCCCCCTGAGCCATCAGTGGATCCTCCTGATGCGGACAGAAGTGTTCCAAAAGAGCTTGCTCCTCCGCCTGCAGGAGATGTGCCGTTGCCTGATTGTCCTGCACCGCCTGCACCGATTGTTATCGGATATTCCGCATGACTGAGGTGTAAAATCTCATCTACAGCACGTCCGCTGCCTCCACCATAGCTTGTTGAACCTCCGGCTCCGCCTCCGATGACCAATACATGATAATCTCCCTCGATTGGAACATACAATGGACCGCCACTAGAACTTGAAATAGTTACAATAGATCCTGTTGCAACGGGACTGATTGTAAGACTTTCTCCGGATGGAATTACAGAGGAGTCTGGGACTGTTGCAATCTTTGAAGAAGACACCCCGGTATAATTGGGGATTCCAGAATAGATAATAGTCCTAGTCTCTGTTGTTTTTAGAACATAAAAAGAACTTACTGCACCCATGGAGTATCCGTTATATGAGATTGAAAGGGTAACTCCTGCAATAGGCTGATTTATCGTAACTTTGCAGAACCACTCAGCCAGTTCTATAGTCTTATCTTCATCCACAACATCAAAGGGGATTGTTACAGAATCATTCGCATAATTCAGAGTCAAGGTATAGGATCCCGTATAGAGCTGGAACTGCATACTTGCTGACCATGAACTTCCCGAATGCAGAACCTCTCCATCCTCATCGTTCAATGAGTATGATGTCGATGACGAATTGATCGGCGACAAAAACACAATAGTTCTCTTGTATTTCCTCGATGCGAACCAGACCGCACCAACAGATTCCCTATTCGGAACCGTGATGTTTTTGGGTGAATCTCCCAGATATTCTCCAGCATGTTCGACACTGACCAGATAATCTCCGGATTTCACTATTTTCGAGGCAAATCCGTTTTGATTGGCACTGATTGTTATGTTCTCTGGTCCGGACAATATGAACGTTGTCGGAGTGAGATTCTCTCCATCGGATGTGACCCATGATAGGTTCAATTCACCATATCCCGCTGGAATCGCTCCTCCAGTCCCACCCAAGAATGCACCGACGAAAGGCATCAGCTCACGCTCCCTGCAGAGAACATCACGGTGGCGTACAGATCCACGGTTGGCTTCTCACCCACGGCCCTCACCGTGATCCTCGTACCGTTGACCGCGGACACTCCGATGATGCCTGCCGCCATGGCATCCATCTGGGCAGTGTTGTTCCTCTCGTCGCTTCCGATCACGGCGTTGGCCACAGCGGACCCGATGTCCACTGTCTGCGTCCAGGGGCCGTCCCCTGTCCATGACGCACTGGATAATGTGACCTGCTTGTACATCTCAAAAGGCCTCGATGTCATCTTGATGGGTATGTTGACCCTCGGTCTGAATGCGTGCGCGTACACGCGCACCATGCGGTCGCCCAGATGGACGACCTGGAGCAATGCGTTGAACGCGGCGGTCTGCTGGAAAACATCCGCCGTCTCGGAGAGGAACGCCAGTACCTCGGACGAGGCGTACACCATGGGAACATCCAGATCCATGTAGTACGGGCCGTCGCCCCTCCATTCATCCGCGAAAAGCACCGCATTGACGGTGTGCAGGAACTTGTCCGAGGGGATCCTGCTCCCGACCCCTCCGATCCTGCTGTAGACCTCCCATGCGTTGGACTCCCAACGCTCGAAGTCCGCGAAGGACAATACC
>JAZQKF010000133.1:0-15242 GCA_045542015.1 Acutalibacteraceae bacterium | reverse complement strand
ATGGAGATCCCCGCCGCCCATCTGGCGGTGCTGACCCACGGGCGGGCGGTGCGTCCGGTACGCCGCTCCCGCCGCCGCAAGGATAAGGGGCTGGAGATCCACAGCCTGTCGGAATTGCAGATCGGAGATTACGTGGTGCATACCGCCCACGGCATCGGCGTCTATCAGGGCGTGCATCAGATCAACGTGCAGGGTGTGGTCAAGGACTACATCAAATTGGAATATGCGAAAGGGGACACCCTCTACGTCCCCGTGACCCAGTTGGATCTGGTGAGCAAGTACATCGGCAATAAGGAGGATGCCACCGTTAAGGTGCACCGCCTGGGCGGACAGGAGTGGCAAAAGGCCAAGACCCGCGTCCGCACGGCGGTCAAGGACATTGCCAAGCAGTTGGTGACGCTGTACAGTAAGCGGATGGCGTCCCCCGGCTTTGCCTTTGGCCCCGACGAGGAGTGGCAGTACGATTTCGAGCGCCACTTCGAGTACGAGGAGACCGAGGATCAGCTCCGTTGCGTGGACGAGATCAAGAGCGATATGGAGCGGGCGGTGCCTATGGATCGCCTATTGTGCGGCGACGTGGGCTTCGGCAAGACCGAGGTGGCGCTGCGGGCGGCGTTTAAGTGTGTCAGCCAGTCGAAGCAGTGCGCCATCCTGGTGCCCACCACCATACTGGCGTTCCAGCATTACAACACCATTCTCAAGCGATTCGAGGGATTCCCCGTGCAGATCGAGATGCTCTCCCGTTTCCGCACGGCGAAGCAGCAAGCGGACATCGTCCGTCGGGTGAAGAACGGCGAGATCGACATCATCGTAGGCACTCACCGCCTGCTGTCCCAGGACATCGCCTTCCGTGACCTGGGTCTGTTTATCGTGGATGAGGAGCAACGCTTCGGCGTGGCGCAGAAGGAGCGCATCAAGGAGCTGACCCCCAACGTGGATGTGCTGACCCTGTCCGCCACTCCCATTCCGCGTACGCTGAATATGGCCATGAGCGGCATACGCGATATGTCGGTCATCGAGGAGGCGCCCCAGGACCGCCGCCCCGTGCAGACCTACGTGCTGGAGCACGATAACGGGGTCATTGCCGACGCCATCCGCCGCGAATTGCGGCGGGACGGACAGGTGTACTACCTCCACAATCGGGTGGATAATATTGAATTGGTGGCTGCCGCCCTCCACAACCGCATCCCCGAGGCACGGATCACCGTGGCTCACGGCAAGATGAACGAGGAGGAACTGTCCGAGATCTGGCGGCAGGTGCTGGAGCACGAGGTGGACATCCTGGTATGCACCACCATCATCGAGACCGGCGTGGACATCCCCAACGTGAACACACTGATTATTGAAAACGCCGACCGCTACGGCTTGTCACAGCTGCATCAGCTGCGGGGACGGGTGGGTCGTTCCTCCCGCCGCGCCTATGCGTATTTGACCTTTACCCGCGGTAAGGAGCTGACCGACATCGCTCAAAAGCGGTTGGAGACCATGCGGGATTTCACCGAGTTCGGAGCGGGCTTTAAAATTGCCATGCGGGATATGGAGATACGCGGTGCGGGCAACCTGCTGGGTGCCCAGCAGCACGGTCACATGGAGGCGGTAGGCTACGATATGTACCTGAAATTGCTGGCGGACGCTGTCAGCGAGGAAAAGGGCGTCACCGCCGCCCAGTCGGTGGAGTGCCTGGTGGATCTGCCCATCTCCGCCCACATCCCCGACAGCTATATCGGGGACAATGCCCAGCGTCTGGAGATCTACCGCCGTATTGCGGACATCCGCACGGTGGAGGATTCTATGGACGTGTTTGACGAGCTCATCGACCGCTTCGGCGAGCCGCCTGCGGCGGTGCAGGGTCTGGTGGACGTGGCACTGCTGCGCAATATGGCGGCGGCGGTGGGCATCCGCGAGATCAAACAGCAGCAGGAGTCCCTGCTGCTCTATTGCGAGAAGCTGGACGTGAACCTGGGCGGTCGCCTGACCGCCGCCCTGCCCGGTCGGGTGATGATCTCGGCGGGCAAAAAGCCGTATATCGCGGTGCGTATCGATCGCGCCGGCGGTAAAAACGGTCTGGACACCCTGCGGGAGGCTCTGGAGTCCGTGCAGGAAACGAAGGAATGAAAGTAAAACAACCTGCGGCGTTGCGTCGCAGGTTGTTTTGTTTGCACAGAGAAAAGAAATGTGATAAAATGTGACCGAAAAGTGAAACTTTCCCTCAAAAAATGCGGCATTAAGGGTAGAGGAGGTGGAGAAATATGGAAGATCAACGTATTGTGGAACTGTACTGGCAACGGGATGAGTCCGCTGTGCGGGAGACGGATGCGGTCTACGGCACTATGCTGTTGGGTATTGCCTATCGCGTTTTGAACGATTCGGAGGAGAGCGAGGAGACGGTCAACGACACGTATCTGAAAGCGTGGAACACCATTCCGCCTCAGCGTCCCTTCCGTTTGGGCGCGTTTCTCAGCAAGATCACCCGTGAGTTGGCCATTGACCGCTATCGCCGCCGCAAGGCGGAGAAACGGGCGGCCTCGGAATACGCCCTGTCTCTGGAGGAGTTAAGTGAGTGCATTTCCGGCGGGGAAAAGCCGGAGGAAGAACTGGACGCCGACCAGTTGGCGGGGGCGATCGGAGCGTATCTCTCCACCCTGAAGCCGACGGTGCGTCAGGCTTTTCTCCGCCGGTATTTCTACGCGGACTCCCTGCAGGACATTGCCGACGGATTAGGGGTTCGTCTGTCCTGGGTCAAGACCACCCTGCACCGCACCCGAGCGGGGTTGCGGGAGCATTTGAAAAAGGAGGGTTATGATGTATGAATCGTGAGCAATTGAGCGACGCCATCGGGCGTCTGGATGATGAATTGGTGAGTGTGGCGATCCACACCCGCCGTCGTAAGCCGTGGTGGTATTCCGCCGTGGCGGTGGCGGCCTGCATCGCGTTGGTGCTGGGTGCGGTGACGGTGTGGCCGTACGTCAGCCCCGACGGTGAACGGCCTGCGGTGGACACCCCCGACGTGTCCGTTACGGACGATACTACCACGACCGTTGAGCAACCGACTAAGTCCACGGTCCCCCGCGCCAAGGCGGCGCAGTTGGCCGCTCCCAGTTATCCCGAGATGGTGAAAAGAACAGACACCAATCTCGACGAATGGAAGGAGTCCCGTTCCCGTCAACGAGAAAAAATCAACGGACAAACCGACGGGATGACGGGTTTCTATCAACATACCATTATCGCTTTTTTGAGCGGCAACGCCGGAGAAAACCGTGTGTATTCGCCGCTGAACGTCTACATGGCGTTGAGCATGCTGGCAGAAATTACCGAGGGCAACAGCCGCACACAGTTGACCGAGCTGCTGGGGGTATCCAACCTGTCTGCGTTGCGGAAAAAGAACGCCGCCCTGTGGAACGGTGTGTATATTGACGACGGTCTGACGTCCAGTCGCTTGGGAAACTCTCTGTGGCTGGACAACGGCGGTCAGTATGCGTATGATGCCGATACCGTCGATCGCTTAGCTGGATCGTATTACGCCTCGGTGTATCGGGGTGAGATGGGCAGTGACGCTTACAATAAGCAACTGCAACAATGGATGAACGAGCAGACTGACGGACTGCTGAAGAATGAAGTGCAAAACGTCAAATTCAGCTATAATACCGTATTGGCACTGGTCAGCACCATCTGCTTTAAAGCGGGGTGGGTGGGCAAATTTTCCGAATACTCCACCACGCAGGAAACGTTCCATACGGTAGGCGGAGATAAGACTTGCGCGTTTATGAAGACCTCTGAAAAGACCACCGCCTATTTCGGAGATCACTACACCGCCGTCGCCCGCGGCTTGGACGACGGTTCGTTCAGGATGGTCTTCTTTCTGCCGGACGAGGATTCCTCAGTGGATGAGGTGATCCGCGATCCCCAGATGGTGGCGCTGCTGGAGGGGAATACCGGCGGGATCCGACAGAGAAAAATCAAGGTGAATATGAGAATCCCCAAATTCGACGTAAAGGCGGACTATTCTTTGGATGAAGGGCTGAAATCGTTGGGGGTCACCGACATATTTGACGACACCAAGAGCGATTTCGGCGGCATTGTGGAGAACAGTGACGGGATGTATGCCAGCGCCAGCCACGCTGCCAGAGTGAAGATCGACGAGGAGGGCGCCGAGGGCGTGGCATTCACTTTTGTGGAAGGACTCAAAAGAGGACCAACGGCACAGAAAGAGGAAAGTATGGATTTCATTCTCGACAGACCCTTTGTGTTTGCCATCACCGGACCGGGGAATACCATTCTGTTTGTCGGTGTGGTGGAAAATCCGTAAAAATATAGGAAAATCAAACCCGACGGTTGAAAAACCGTCGGGTTTGTGTTATGGTGAGAGATAACAAATAAATAAAAAGGCTGAATAGAGCAAAAGCTCCCTCAGGGAGGGAGGCTCCGTTCTGGTTTTAGGTTATTATAACAGAAAGGGGGAGACCCAATGAGCAAGGCGCTGATTGCTATGAGCGGTGGCGTGGACAGCACGGTGGCGGCGGTGCGTATGGTCGAGGACGGCTATGACTGCGTGGGCGTCACCATGCGTCTGCACGATTACAGCGAGTCCTGCGGCGCCGCCAAGGAGGCCGACGATGCCGCCGCCGTGGCGGAGAAATTGGGCTTCCCGTTTGCGGTGCTGGACTGCCGCCGGCAGTTTGACGATTGCGTTATTCAGCGGTTTGTAAGCGCTTACGAGGCGGGGAATACCCCCAATCCTTGCATCGAGTGCAACCGCCATTTAAAATTCTCGCACCTCTTTGATTATGCCAAGGAGAAGGGGTGCGATACGGTGGTGACCGGTCACTACGCCCGCGTGGAATACGACGAAAAAAGCGGTAAATATCAACTGAAAAAGGCGGCCAACGCCGCCAAGGATCAGACCTACGTGCTGTATTTTTTGACCCAAGAGCAGTTGGCCCATATCCGCTTCCCTCTGGGTGAGATGGCGGATAAGGAGGCGGTCCGTCAGCGGGCGGCAGAAATGGATTTTGCCGCCGCCACGAAAAAGGACAGTCAGGACATTTGCTTTATCCCCGACGGCAAGTATGCGGACTTCATCCGCCGCCGCACGGGGCGGGAGTACCCCGAGGGGGACTTCGTGGACGCCGACGGCAAGGTGCTGGGTCGCCACAAGGGGCTCATCGGCTACACCATCGGTCAGCGCAAGGGACTGGGGCTGGCCTTGCCCGCTCCGCTGTACGTGCGGAGCAAATGTATGGAGCAGAACACCGTCCTGCTGACCCCCGAGAGTGAGCTGTATTCCGCCACGCTGATAGCGGACGGCTTCAACTGGGTGGCGGGTGAGAGTCCCGCCGCTCCCATCCGCGTCACCGCCAAGACCCGTTATTCCGCCAAGGAGGCACCCGCCACCGTCACCGCTCTGTCCGACGGACGGGTGCAGGTGGTGTTCGACACCCCCCAACGCGCTATCACCACCGGTCAGGCGGTGGTGCTGTACGACGGCGACGTGGTTGTCGGCGGCGGCACGATTAGAGAGGTAGAATGATGATTTATACGATAACCTGCAACCCTGCGCTGGATTGCACCCTCCGTATGGGGGGGTGGCGGGGCGGCGCTGTCCATAACTCCGAGGGGGAGTTTTCCCCAGGAGGTAAGGGAATCAACGTGTCCCGCGTATTGACCGCCCTGAGGGTGGACAACCGCGCTCTGGGCTTTGTGGCGGGGGACAACGGCGTCGCCTTGGAACGCGCCCTGCTGGATAGGGGCGTTCGGACGGAGTTTATCCGTCTGCCCGAGGGAGAGACCCGTATTAACGTGAAAATATCCGGTCCCACCGAGATGGAGAAAAACGGGGTGGGCGTGCCCATTCCCGAGGCGGCGCTGGAGCAGCTGGAGCGACAGCTGACCGATCTGGTTGCCGCGGACGATGTGGTGTGTCTGTGCGGCAGCCTGCCGCCCAAGACGCCGAGCGATACCTACGGGCGGCTGGTGCTCCACCTGCGGTCCCTGGGGGTTACCCGTATCGTGGTGGACACCAGCGGTGAGCCGCTGACGGCGGCGCTGGTCGCCAAACCGTGGTTGATCAAGCCCAATCGGGAGGAGCTGGCAGCGGCGGTGGAGCGGGATCTGCCCACCATCGACAGCGTGGCAGATGCCGCCCGAGAGCTGATGGCGCAGGGCGCGCAGAACGTGCTGGTGACCCTGGGTGGCGACGGCGCTCTGCTGTGCATCGCCGACGGGCGCGTGCGGTATCAGCCCGCTCCCGACGGCACGGTGATCGGCACCGTGGGTGCCGGTGACAGCACCGTAGCGGGATTCCTGACGGAATACCTGCGCAGCGGGGACTGGGACGCCGCCCTGCGCTATGGCGTGGTGTGCGGCAGCGCCACCGCCTTTTCGGAGGGGTTGGCGGATGCCGCGATGATTGAGAAAATGAAAAACAGGATATAAAAAACGGTGTGACCGACACGGTCACACCGTTTTTTTAATACTTCTTACGAACAATGAGATAGGACACCCAATAGAGTATCAGCATCAGACATATGGCGTAACTGCACAACATCATTTCCCGCTCCATATTCACCACCTTGAAAACAATGGAGCCGACAGCGGCAATCAGGATAAAGAGATACCCCGTCCAGGACCAGGCCTTTGCCCGCAGAAAACGGTTGCGCTCGTCGGACACCTCGGTGTCCATCTTTTCTTTGTATTGGGTGTCGGTTTTGTAGCGGATGGTCTGTATCAGACGTACCACACCTACACACAGCAGCGCGCCACCCATACCGGACCAATAGGAATCCACCACCTGTAATGTGCCGCAGGTGATGAGAACGGCACCCAGCAGAATATACAACGCCGGCAGAATAAATCGTCTGTTCATAATACTACCTCCTTATTCGTCAAACAAAAATACGTCTTCAATGGTTAACTGAAAGTATTTGGCAATCTTATAGGCCAGCTGAATGGAGGGATTATACCGTCCCGTTTCCAGCGAGCTGATGGTCTGGCGGGACACCCCCAGCGCCTTGGCAAAATCCTCCTGGCGGATGCCCTGTGCCTTGCGTATTTCTTCAATGCGGTTTTTCATAAGCCACCTCCTTGTAAAGTGCGCTTTACATCTGTAGTGTAACACGCTTCTTACAAAATGTCAAGCATATTTTACATTTTGCAAAAAAAGAAAAGGTTTCCGTACCGTCGGAAACCTTTTCGAGGGAGCTGTTATTCCACGATGGTTTTGATCCAGGCGCCCTTATGCACCAGCCAGCCGCCAAGCACACACTTCAAAATGTTGATGCCCTGACCCAGTATAAACACCGTGATGATGGGCAGGGAGGTGTAGTTGATCAGCAGGAACACAAAGGGAACGTTGATCGCCCACATAAAGCAGCTGTCAAACAGGAAGGTGATGAACGCCTGCCCGCCGGAGCGCAGGGTGAAATAGGCGGCGTGAGCGTAGGCGTCGATGGGCATACTGCAGGCGCAGATGACCATCAGACTGGTGGCCAGATGGCGGATCTGGTCGGTGGTGTTGTACATATACGGGATGAACTGGGCGCACACCGCATAGACGACACCCACCACCACGCTCAGTGCCACCGACAGGGCGATCAGCTTGCGGCTGTAGTCGCGGGCGCCCTCTTTGTCGCCGGCGCCCAATTTCTGCCCCAGGATGATGCCCACGGCGATGCCCACCGCCATAAAGGATACGGAGAACACATTCCAGAAGGTGCCGCTGATGTTGTTGGCACCCAGCACGTGCTGCCCCCGCAGGGAATACTGCTGGTTGATGGTGACAAAGCCCAGGGACCAGGCCGCCTCGTTGGCCATCAGCGGCAGACCCCGCAGGAAGATCTGCCCCACCAGACGCAGGGGGATCCGCATACTGCGGTAGATGAGAGGGGCGTAGGGGTTGCGGTCGGGGTGGGCGTGGGTCCACACCGCCAGAATGCCCAATTCCACAAAGCGGGATAGGACCGTGGCGACGGCGGCACCCGCCACGCCCAGTCTGGGCGCGCCGAAGTGGCCGAAGATCAGCACGTAGTTGCCGACGAGATTCACAGCCACGGCGACCAGCCCCGCCACCATAGGGGGCGCGGTCTGACCGGTCTCCCGCAGGGTACTGCCGTAGCACTGCGCCAGCGTGAAGGGGATCAGCCCCACCAGCATAATGTCGATGTATTGCTTGGAGTATTCCAGCGATGCCGCCGCCTCGGCGGGGTCGCCCTCACCCTGCAGATACAGCAGGCTCAGCGGCTCTTTCCATACGTAGAACACCGCAATGCCCGCCACCGCCAGCAGGGTGCAGAACAGCAGCTTAAACCGCATGGTGTGGGCGATGCCCTGGTTGTCCTTACTGCCGGCGTACTGGGCGCCGAAGATGCCCGCTCCGCCAACCGCACCGAAGATGCAGAGGTTAAATACGAACATCAGCTGGTTGGCGATGGTGACACCGTTCATCTCCACGGGACCCACCGAGCCCACCATAATGTTATCCAGCATATTCACCAGATGGGTGATGCCGTTTTGTATCATAATCGGCATGGTCAAGGCGATAACGTATTTATAAAACGCCTTGTCACCGATGAACTTCTTAAGCATTCTCTTTCTCCTTGAGCAGGGCGATGATCATACGGGCGCACTTATACACGTCGCCGCCGCCCATAGTGATCACCAGGTCGCCCGGCTGCACATTGGCGGCCACGTAGTCGGCAATCTCCGGGAAGGTGGGCAGATAGACGCCGTGCTGCATTTTGTCGGTCATTTGTTTAGAGTGGACGCCCCATCGGTTGATCTCGCGGCTGCCCATAATGTCGCTGATGACCGCCACGTCGGCGGTGTCCAGCACCGCGGCAAACTCCTCCAGATGGCGGGCGGTGCGGGAGAAGGTGAAGGGCTGATGCACCGCCCACACCCGATTGTGCCCCAGCTTATTGGCGGCGTCGATGGTGGCGGCGATCTCGGTGGGGTGGTGGGCGTACTCGCCCCCCCCCGCCACCCCCGCATAGGTGCCCAGGAACCCAAAGCGGCGCCCCGCTCCGTGGAAGGCCAGGATGCCGGCGGCGATGGTGGCGGCGTCAATGCCGCACAGGTGGGCGGCCGCCGCCACGCCCAGTGAATTCAGCACGTTATGGGCGCCGGGCACACCCAATTCGATGGTGTGAAGGAATTCCCCTTTACAGTACAGATCGTACTGCCCGTAGCTGCCGCGGACGGTGCGGATATTCCGCGCCTGCCAGTCGCAGCCGTCGGCGGTGCCGAAGGAGATGAGCTTATCTGCTGAAAGCCCTTTCACTGCCGCGACGGTGTTGGGGTCGTCGGCGTTATAGATCACCTTGCCGGTGGTCTGGGCGGCAAAGGCGGCGAAGGAGCGGATGACGCCGTCCAGGTCGCCGAAATAGTCCAGATGATCCGCGTCCACGTTCAGGATGATGCTGACGGCGGGGGTCATCTCCAGATAATGATCCTTGAATTCGCAGGCCTCGCACACCATGGTGTCGTTGGTGCCGGCGTGGCCGTTGGCGTTGATGGCGGGCAGACGACCGCCGATGAAGATGCTGGGGTCGGTACCCGCCTCCAGCAGCACCTGACTGAGCATAGAGGACGAGGTGGTCTTGCCGTGGGTGCCGGCCACCGCGATGGTGTTACCGAACTGGCGGGAGATCCATCCCAGCAGGATGGCGCGCTCCAGGGTGGGGATGCCCTTTTCCGCCGCCGCCAGCAGCTCGGGGTTGTCGGCGGGGATGGCGGCGGTGTACACCACCAGATCCGCCCCCGTCACGTTCTCGGGGTGGTGACCCATCACCACGGGGATGCCCAGTGAGCGGATGCGGGTCAGGTTGTCGGACTCGTTGTTGTCCGAGCCGGACAGCTGATAACCCTTGGCGTGGAGTATCTCGGCCAGAGGGCTCATACCGGAGCCGCCGATGCCGATGAAATGAATGCGGCGGACGTTGTCCAGCCAGTTGCGATTCTCAGTCATGGTCGTTCTTCCTTTCGGTTGGGGGATGGCTACCGCCAACAAAAAAACTCATACCTTACCATTATACCGCCCATCCACAAAAAAATAAAGCCTTTTCTGCTTATTTCATAAACTTTTTCATATATATGTACCGAAACCCAATGGAAGAAAGGATGAGAGATATGAACAAACGGCGATTGATGGCGCTGGTTGCGGCGCTGTGCTGTCTGCTGAGCACCACCGTGTATGCCGGCGGCGGACAGATCCTGTACGATGAAGGAAACGGTGAGAGCCTGCAGGGTCTGCTGGAGGAGGACGTGACGGCGTGGCCTACGGTGGCACTGCCCGCTCAGGGGGAGGCACTGTCGGTGAAGGCCAAGGGCGCGGTGCTGATGGATCAGGGCACGGGGCAGGTGCTGTACGAGCAGGACGCCCACGTAAAGCTGCCCATCGCCTCGGTGACCAAGGTGATGACCCTACTGCTGACGCTGGAGGCCATTGAGGCGGGCACCGTCGGCTGGGCGGACAAGGTGACCTGTTCCCCCACCGCCAGCGCCATTGGTGGCTCCCAGATATGGCTGGAGCCGGGGGAGATTATGACGGTGGAGGAACTGGTCAAGGCGGCGGCGGTGGTGTCCGCCAACGACGCCTGCGGTGCGCTGGCGGAGTATATCAGCGGCAGTCAGGAGACCTTTGTAGCGGCGATGAATCGGCGGGCACAGCAGCTGGGGATGGAGAACACGCAGTTTAAGGACTGCAGCGGGCTGGACGACACCGGCTATTCCACCGCCCACGACGTGGCGGTGATGAGTCGGGAGCTGATGACCCACAAGGACATCGAGCGCTTCACCACCATCTGGATGGATTCCCTGCGGGGCGGGGCGTCCCAGCTGGTGAATACCAATAAGCTGTTGCGCCACTATCCGGGCGCTACGGGGCTGAAGACCGGCACCACCAGCGCCGCGGGACACTGTCTGTCCGCCACGGCGCGGCGGGATGATACCGCCTTTGTGGCGGTGGTGCTGGGGTGCGCCTCCACCGCCGACCGATGGGCGGGAGCGCGGACGCTGTTGGACTACGGCTTTGCCAATTACGTGACCTATACTTTGCCGGACGGACCTCCGCGACCGGAGCCGCTGACCGTAAAGGGCGGACAGCAGACCCAGGTGGCGGTGGAGGCGCAGGGACCCGATGCTCTGCTGATCCCCAAGGGTCGGGAGAAGGAGGTGACCCAGACGGTGGAGCTAGTCACCGACCTGGAGGCGCCTGTAGAAAAGGGACAGACGGTGGGGATCTGGCGGCTGTCCCTGGGGGATGAGGTGCTGGGAGAGTACCCCGTCCGCGCCCTGCGGCAGGTGCCCTGCACCACGCTTCCGTGGGCCTACGGACTGTTACTGGACAGTTTATTGGCATAATTTGTAAAAAAAGACAAAAAAATTCATAATTTTCGGTTGCACAATTGGAAAGAATAGTGTAAAATGTGTATAACAAAGGTAAAAGTGGCGGAACAGCCTCTGCTCCGCCCGCATCATCGGAAAGGCGGTTGACCATGGCGGTTAAGCTGGAAACCAAGTACGCAAAGAGTTTTATCGGTCAGGACGAGATCCTGGCTCTGCAGCCTCAGGTGACGCTGGCGCACGACATTCTCCACGCCGGCACCGGTCTGGGCAACGATTTTTTAGGCTGGCTGGACCTGCCGGTGGACTATGATAAAGAGGAGTTCGCCCGCATTAAGGCCGCTGCCGCCCGCATTAAAGAGGATACCGACGTGTTTATCGTCATCGGCATCGGTGGCTCCTATCTGGGCGCCCGTGCCGCCATTGAGTTCCTCAAATCCAATAACTACAACGCAAAGAAAAAGGATACCCCCGACATCTATTTCGCCGGTAACAGCATCTCCGGCACCCAGCTGTCCGAATTGCTGGACATCTGCGAGGGACGTCGGGTATCCATTAACGTTATCTCCAAATCCGGCACCACCACCGAGCCGGCTATCGCCTCCCGCGTCTTCCGCGAGCTGCTGGAGACCCGCTACGGTCACGAGGAGGCGGTGCGCCGCACCTACGTGACCACCGACCGTGCCAGGGGCACGCTGAAGGGTCTGTCCGACCGCGAGGGCTACGAGACCTTCGTGGTGCCGGACGACGTGGGCGGTCGTTTTTCGGTGCTGACCGCGGTGGGCCTGCTGCCCATCGCCGTGGCCGGCTGTGACCTGGACGCCCTGATGCAGGGTGCCGCCGATGCCCGCCGCGACTTCCTGAACCCCGATCTGGAGACCAACGACTGCTACCGCTATGCCGCCGCCCGCACGGCGCTGTACCGCCGCGGTCGCGCGGTGGAGCTGATGGTCAGCTACGAGCCCCAGTTCGCTATGATGAACGAGTGGTGGAAGCAGCTGTACGGCGAGAGCGAGGGCAAGGACGGCAAGGGTCTGTTCCCCGCGTCGGTGATCTTCTCCACCGACCTGCATTCACTGGGTCAGTTCATTCAGGACGGCTCCAACATTCTGTTTGAGACGGTGGTCAAGCTGGGCGCCCCTCAGCGGGACATCGTGATCAAGGAGGACGCCGAGAACGTGGACGGTCTGAATTTCCTGGCCGGTCAGCCTCTGTCCTACGTGAATGAAAAAGCCTTCGAGGGCACCGTTCTGGCTCACACCGACGGCGGCACCCCCAACCTGGTGCTGGACGTGCCGGCGATGAACGAGTCCGAGCTGGGCTACCTCATCTACTTCTTCGAAAAAGCCTGCGCCATCTCCGGCTATATGCTGGGGGTCAACCCCTTCGATCAGCCCGGCGTGGAGAGCTATAAGAAGAATATGTTCGCTCTGCTGGGCAAGCCCGGCTACGAAGAGGCCAAGGCCGCTCTCGAGGCGCGTCTGGGCTGATAAACAAACTATGGGATTTCCCGTCCCCGTGACGGTTTCCAAATATATAACTTTTAGGAGGACAATATTATGATCACTCTCATTCTCGGTAAAAAGGGCTCCGGCAAGACCAAAAAGCTGATGGACCTGTGCAAGGCCGCCGTGGAGCAGTCCAAGGGAAACGTGGTCTTTATTGAAAAAGATAACACCTTGACATACGATCTGAGCCACAAGGCTCGTTTGGTTGCCGCTGAGGATTACAACATCCGTTGCTTCGGCTGTCTGTACGGCTTCATCGCCGGTATGTGCGCCGGTAACTACGACATCACCGACATCTTCGTGGACTCCACCCTGAAGATCGGCGGCGACGATCTGGAGAAGCTGGCCGAGTGCGTCGAGAAGCTGGCTAAGCTGGACGCCAACATCACTCTGTCTGTCTCCGCGGACAAGGCGGATATCCCTGCCCGTCTGCACGACCTGGCTCAGGAGATCTGATAAGAGACCGCTCTTCTGTACATAATAAAGGAAAACGCAGAACGGCGGGGGAGTGATTCCCTCGCCGTCTGTTACGAATGGAGCAAGTACAATGGCTGCTATCTGGTACGAAGGTAACCGCAACAACGAGGCGAACCGCCGTGAGAAGGACGGCGTGGTCTACTACATCCGCGGTCTGCGGGAGGTGGACGGCGTCCGCTACGAGCGGTACGGCATTAAGACCCACTTTGTCGAAAAGGGTGAGGATTATATTGAGGTACTGCGCAAGTACGTGACCCCTCTGTATCAGCCCGGCGACGTGGTGACCCTGGGTGAAAAGGTCATCTCTATGTGTCAGGGCAACATCGTCACCATGGACGAGGTCAAGGTGGGCTTTTGGGCAAAGTTTCTGTCCAAGTTTGCCTATCGCAGTGCCACCGGCACCGGTCTGTCCGAACCGTATAAGCTGCAGTTGACCATCGATATCAAGGGTCTGCCCCTGGTGCTGTGGGCCTCTTTCTGCAGCGCGGTGGGCAAGCTGTTCGGCAAGCGGGGTGTGTTCTTCGAGATTGTGGGTCGTGAGATCGCCGGTATCGACGGCTTCTATCCCCACTCCCAGTTCGACACCTATAAGACCACGGCGGTGCTGAGCACCACCGACCCCAACGGGGTGTGCGCAGAAATCTACGAGAAATTGGGTATCTCCTGCGCCCTGGTGGATGCCAACGACATCGACGTGGAGGTGCTGGGCAAGTCCCCCGATCTGGCGGACGTGGCGGACATCAATTTGGCCGACCGCATTCGGGACAACCCTGCCGGTCAGGATGACGAATTGACCCCCTTCATCCTCATTCGGGACATCGGCGATGGAGAGGCAGAGCCCTTTGTGCCGCTGGTGGCTATCGAAAAGCCCGAACACTAAGTGGACAGGCCTTTGGTTTTCGGTTAAAATGACGGAATTTTAAATTTCTATTGACAAATTCCGCCTACTCCTATATAATACTTTGCGTGACGCTTGAGGTGAACTATGCTTTTGCAGTGCAGACCTCTGTTTATGGGCGAGGTTTCCAACCTGTCCATCGACACAGAGTTGGATTTTTCACAGGTTGAGTATCAGGGTGCGTATCCCATTCACGACCCCATCCGCGTGACCGGTTCGGTGGCGGTGCGGGCGGGTGTGGTGACGCTGTCCGCCCGTGCGGCATTCGTGTATCACGGTGCCTGCGATCGGTGTCTGACCCCCTTTACCACATCCTATGACATTCCCATTGAGCACACTCTGGTGGCCACCCTCGAGGATGAGGAGAATGACGACTACATCCTGCTGGATAACTATCAGCTGGATCTGACCGATCTGGTGATGGCGGACATCCTGCTGGAGTTGCCGTATAAATCTCTGTGCCGAGAGGACTGCCGCGGACTATGCCCGATGTGTGGACAGAACCTCAATGAAGGACTGTGCGGCTGCAACCGCAAGTCTGTCGATCCCCGTCTCGCAGTGTTGGGACAATTATTAGAATAAACTTTTTCATTAATGCAAGGAGGTGCTGACATGGCGGTACCCAAGAGAAAACATTCGAAAGCTCGTCGCGACAAAAGACGTAACAACGTCTGGAAACTGGACGCGCCGGCGCTGATGCGTTGCCCGCAGTGCGGCGAATACAAACGCCCGCACCGCCTGTGCGCGAATTGCGGCTATTACAACGGCCAGCAGATCGTGAAAGTGGACGCGTAATGTGAACGAATTGTAAAAACAGAGAGGGACGTCAAAAATCCTTCTCTGTTTTTATATTTCGTCAAAAACATCGGTTGACGAATCGTTGTAAAAATGGCATAATCTAAGTAAAGAAAGTTCAAGAAAAAAGGAGGGCGGTGTTCGTATGTCGAAACCTGTCGTTGCCATCGTTGGTCGCCCCAACGTCGGCAAATCCACCTTGTTTAATAAATTGATCGGACAACGTC
>JAZQKF010000132.1:0-4612 GCA_045542015.1 Acutalibacteraceae bacterium | reverse complement strand
GTTTCATAGATCCGTTTTTGCTCTACAGGCGGCGTGCCGCTTAGGTTGTAGAAGATGACGATGCGGTCGTCGTAGACGTAGACGGAGTTGACGAATGTGTCAATGAGGCGCTGACAGAAGGCGGGATCGTCGAGGGAGCCGGTCTGGAAGGTGCGCAACCAGGCGCGGACGTGGGGCTCTGTCAGGCGGATGCCGGAGGCCACGCGCAGCTTGGCCAGGTCGGTCTCCAGGTCGGCCTTCTGGGCCTCGAGCTGCTCCATGCGGGCGGCGATGCGCGGGCGCGCGGAGCGGGGGAGGGCCAGCAGGTCATCCACCAGGCGCTCCAGGTCGGCGTCCAGCTTTCGGATGCGGCGCTCCAGGTCGGCGGTCTGGTCCTGCCCAAATTCGGCATTGTAGCGGACCACCACCGCGCTGGCGATATGGTCGGCCCGGTCGGGCTGGAGGATGTATTGGAGCGTCTGCTCGCAGACGTAGCGCTCCAATACATCCTTTTTTTCGTTCTTCTTTTTGCACGTGTGGGCCTTCTTCCGGGCCGCGCAGGTGTAATAGTTGTACACGCCGCCGTGGCCGTGGCCGCTCTCCCCGATCATGGGCGCGCCGCAATGGCCGCAATAGATTTTACCCTGGAGCAGGTACCGCGTTTTCGCCTTCGACGCGGCGGGCGCGCGCTTATTCGCCTGGCGGCGGGCGGCGGCCCGGTCGAAGGTCTCCTGATCGATGAGCGCGTCCGCGCAGCCGATGACCTCCTGCCCGTTATACATCAGGTGACCGGCATAGGCGGCATTGCGGATCATGCTGTCGAAGCTGGAGACGCGGAAGAGACTGCCGGACCGCGTGCGGAGGCCGCGGGCGTTCAGGTCGGCGGCGATGGCCGTCAGCTGCTCGCCGTCGGCGTAGCGGCGAAAGATCTCGCGGGCCACGGGCGCCTCGTTATCGCGGGCGATGAGCCGATGATCCTGCACCCGGTAGCCATAGGGCACGTGGCTGCCTAAAAACCAGCCCTTGGAGACGCTTTCCTTCTGCCCGCGCTTTACGTTTTCGGACAGGTTGGCGGAGTAGTATTCCGCCATGCTCTCCAGCAGGCCTTCCAGGATGATGCCCTCCGGGCTGTCGGTGATATTCTCCATCACGGACACCACGCGCACGCCGTATTTTTTGAGCCGCGCCTTGTAGATGGCGCTGTCGTAGCGGTTCCGGGCGAAGCGGTCCAGCTTCCAGACGATGACCACCTCAAACTGGCGGCGCTCCGCGTCGCGGATCATGCGCTGGAAGTCGGGCCGGGCGTCTTTCGTACCGGTCAGGGCGCGGTCGATGTATTCGCCGATGATTCGATATTCATTTTTCTCCGCGTATGCGTGCGCGTCGTGGAGCTGGCCCTCAATGGATTGCTCAGTTTGATTATGCGACGAATAGCGGGCATAGATGACGGCGGTGGTCATTTGATTTTGACGCCGGCGAAGGGCTCGAAATGGACTTTGCCGCTGATTTCGACGATGTTTCCAGGGGCAAGGGTGATTTTGCCGATGGTATCCGAGCCGTAGGACGCGTTTAGGAGCTCATCGAAATCGGGGAAGGCGTATTCTGCGTTTTTCTTTTCCGCGCTGTTGTACACGATAAATTCAGCGGTCACTTTTGAGACGACGGTGATTGTCCAGGATCCGGCGGGGATATCGTCGCCGACGGTATAGACACCCGCGGGAAGATCAAAAGAGGCATTGAGGCGGCGGATGGTCTCCGATTGCAGGAAAGCGGAGAGCAGCTGCAGTGTTTCATCGGGCAGCTGGTCGGCGAAGTCCTGGAAAGTCGTTTCTTCTGCCGCCGCGATGCCGCAAAGCATGAGCATGATAACCAGGATGGCGGAAATGATTCTTTTCATGGGATCCTCCTATTTGGTGATGGTGTACGTGGGCCGGGTTCGACGTCCGGCCCGGCGGGGCCGGAGATCCTTCGACTCGCGCCGCTGGTCCTTCGACTTCGCTCAGGATAAACTCTGGCGGCGCGGCTCAGGATGACAAAGTTGTGTCAATCCGGATGGGGGAACGGAATCAGGATGCCCCAGTCTGGGCCTCTTCTGTCAAGGCCGGATTAGCGGCGAAGGATTCGAGCGAGGTCAGGGCTATCTGTTGGCCGGACGCGTTGAGAACGCGAAACAGGGAAATCATGCGTTCCTCTTCCGGCGACAGGAAGCGCGCCTTTTTTATGGCCGCCATGTCATCCGCATAAAGATAATTAGCGTCGACATCAAGGACGTGCATAAGCCGGATTAGGATGTCCTCATTCGGCGATGATACGCCGTTTTCATAATTGCCAATAGCCGAACCGGTCACCTGTGCCAGTTCTCCAAGCTGTTTTTGAGTTAATTTTTTGGCGCGCCGCGCAGCCCTTAATCTGGAACCGAGAGACACGTTATCACCTCCTGAAATAATGCTATCACAAGTATATTAAATAAGTATTAAAGGAATACAAAGAAATTTGTAATTTTATATTGACAATTCCAAATTTCTTTGTTATATTATCAACGGCGCCAAGATTCTTGTAAAATGGAGGTCTGAAATAGAATGAATGTCGTAGCTGCGAACATTGAAAGAATCATCAAAGAGAAGGGATTCAAAAAAAATGCGGTCGCCAGCCGCGCGGGAATCACTGATCAGAAATTGAGCGATATGCTGGCAGGCCGCGCCGTCATCCGTGCGGAGATGGTCCCGTTTCTGTGCGATGCGTTGAGCGTCGAACCGAATGACCTATACAGAAAGGAACAGGCATCATGAGCCAATTCGCAACCAAGTGCCGCGCGTGCGGCGCGTCGATCATGTTTCTGAAAACGGCCAAGGGAAAGACCATGCCCGTGGATGAGGGCGCGGTGTTCTTCAAGGCCCACCCGGACGGAAAAGAGCTTTTCATCCTGGGCGACGGCACCACCATGCGCGGCAACCAGGTCACGGACCGGGCGGAGGGCGACCAGTTCGGCTACATCAGCCACTTCGCCACCTGCCCCAATGCGGGCATGTTCCGCAAGCCGCGCAAAAAGGACCGGAAAGTGGCGGAAAACGATGGCTGAATACATCCAGATCGGCGTGACGGCGCTCAGGGATCCGGTGACGCGGGAACCGCTGGAGGCGGTGCCGCTGTATGTGCGGGCGGCGGACGCCGGACGGCTGGAGGCCGCCAGGGCGGACGACGGGCCGCTGATCGCGGAGCTGGCGGAGATGTTCGGGCGGTACGCGGCGGAGGCAGAACGTGGACAGGGTGAAGGGTGATAGAAGGGAGAAGGTAGATTCACCTTCAACCTTAACCCTTCAACCTTCAACCTCGCTCCGCGTCGGAGATACGGTGAAAACATCGCTTTTCGGCGCTGTGACCATCGGCGAGGTGTTCGACACCGAGGCGGAGGCCAGGGCGGCTGGATATGTGGCCGACGCGCACGTGGCCGGCGGGCATTGGCCCTATGGGGCGTGGAAGGTGCTGGGCCGGGGCGGCGAGTTCGCCGCGGCGCGGCTGGAACACATGGAAACATGGCTGAGGGAGTGTGGTACATATGAGCGCCAGAGTGCTGGACCTGAAAGAGATCCCGCCGACCTACGGGAAAGCGGCGGTATGGATCGAGTGCCGGGTGAAGGGCTTCCGGCCCTACGTGGCCCTGTACAAGTACGAGCACCATCCGGATTTCGTGTTCGTGGTGAGCACGATCCCGGACCGCGTATTCCTGGACAAGTCACGCTATCGGATTTCATGGCGGGCCTGGAACGGGAAGCCGACGGAGGCGGAGATTGAGGCGGCAGTCTGGGAGACTGCCGAGTGAGGAGTGAGGAAGTAGGAGGTAGGAGTTAATTCTGCTTCCGCTCACGGCGAATATGGAGGGAGGATTTGAAAATGTCGGAGGCTCAGGAAGTGGTGTGCGCTGTGCTGCGCAGTCAGGACGAAATGCTGGTACTGGTGGCCGTGGGGATTCTGCTCGTCGGGATCTGGTTCGGGTATGTGCTGCGCCGCTGGTCGTGGATCCCGCGGAACGAGGCGCGGAGGGAGTACGCGAAGGGCGCCCTCATCCGTCAGGCTGCGCCTGACACCTTCCCCCCTCTGCGACGGGGGAAGGCTTACGAGGACGACGCGCCGGTACCGATGACCCCGCCCAGGGACAGCCGCCGCGGGGAGACGGTCGTTATTTGCGGCTACGAGTGGACGAGGATGAACTGATGTTTAGATTCTGGCGAGCGATCGCGCAGGCGGCGCTGAGAGTGGTTGATTTCTGCATCCGAAGGATGGAGCAGATAAAAAATTGAAGGGAGACGGAAACATGGAGGCTGAGAACATGAGCAAGGACCCGAAAGAGCTGGAGCTGGAGAACAGGCCGAAAACCTACCGCATCACGGCGGAGGCCATCGGGCCGGAAGTGGATCTGATGAACAACGGCGCGCCACATATCATTGAGACGGACGGATTCTTCATTATCGGCATCTCGAAGATGGAGCACGATGACGGCGTCGGCATGGGATTGGATATAGCGGCCAACCATGTCTCGCCGGCGGACATCGCCAAGGGAGTGCTCAATTCCTCCCGCGCGAAAGAGATTCAGGAAGCTATGATGCTCGAAAGAATGCGGCAGAAGTTCAAAGAG
>JAZQKF010000131.1:0-5708 GCA_045542015.1 Acutalibacteraceae bacterium | reverse complement strand
TCACAGAACGACATGGCTACGATCCGACTTCAATCGGGAAAATCAAACGCTTCTTTTATGCGCTTTTGTATATCAATCTGATGTGTGCAGCCCGTTAAATCAAGCTCTATAATTTCCATATATTTTCTCCTAATTTAAAGTTTCATATTCAAATTGCTGATTATATTTTTTTGCACTTTCTATTTTGTCATTTAAGATTTCAAACATAATAGCAAGCGGTTTATCAAGGCTTGCAGGAAGTGAATTTATGCCTTTTAATACAACCTTTGCTTCTCCTATGTCGCTCCATAAAAGATCCCAAAAAGCATCCCAATTATGACCGTACCAATCGGGGAAATCAAAGGCTTCTTTTATGCGCTTTTGTATATCAACCTGATGTGTACAGCCCGTTAAATCAAGCTCTATTATTTTCATATTTTTTCACCTTTACAATTTCAATAAATGTTACATAGTACTTGCCGAAAATAAACGATGGTTTTTTTCGGTTGGTTAAGTTATATTGCAAACTGTCGTTTGCAGTGATATTTTTGCCTTACGGCAAAAGTGATATTGAAACCTTGCGGTTTCAGTGATATTATATTCGCCATTTAACTGTCCGAAGGACAATATCACGATGCGAAGCATCATATAACTGCGAAGCAATATAACTCGCCTTTGGGCGAATATAACTGTGGCACCTTCCTTACGGAGGGTGCCACAACCCGGAGGCGTTTTTTTGGTGACTTTACAGATTATAATACTTATCAAACTCGGCGGGGTGGGGGATGGAGGCCAGCTGGCGGCATTCCTCACGCTTAGCTTTAATGAAGTTCTGCAGCAGCTCCTCGGGGAAGACGCCGTCGGCGGTCAGATAATCGTGATCCGCCTCCAGAGCATCCAGGGCGTCCTCCAGACAGGTGGGCAGACCCTGCAGCTTGGCCTTCTCCTCGTCGGAGAGGTGGTACAGGTTCATATCGTAGGGACCCCAGCCGTTCTCGTGGGGATCGATCTGATTCTTGATGCCGTCCAGGCCCGCCATCAGGATGGCGGCGTAGCAGAAGTAGGGGTTGCAGGTGGCGTCGGGGTTGCGCAGCCCAAAGCGGCGCTTGTCGGGGCCCTTGGCATAGGCGGGGATGCGGATGACCGCACTGCGGTTAGAGGTGGCGTAACCCACCGTCACAGGCGCCTCAAAGCCGGGCACCAGCCGCTTAAAGGAGTTGGTGCTGGGGTTGGTCAGAGCGCACAGAGAGGCGATGTGCTTGAGCAGACCGCCCATAAACCAGTGAGCTTCACGGCTCAGGTGAGAGTAGCCGTTGTCGTCGGAGAATACCGGCTTGCCGTCCTTTTTCAGCAGCATATGTACGTGCATACCGCTGCCTGCCTCGCCGTAGATGGGCTTGGGCATAAAGGTGGCGGTGAGTCCGTGCTTGAGGGCGGTGTTGTGGATGATGTACTTGATCATCATGGAGGCATCCGCCATATGCACCACCTCGCCCAGCTGAGGCTCGATCTCGAACTGACCGCTGGCGGCCACCTCGGGGTGGTGGTAGTTGATGTCGATGCCGGCTTCCTTCATCAGCAGGCACATCTCGCTGCGGCACTCGTAGGAGGTGTCAAAGGGCTTGGCAATGTGATAGTTCTTCTGCTTGGGCACGATGACGCCCTTGCCCTCTACGGCGCTGTTCCAATAGGACTGCTTGGCATCCACGCTGGCACAGATGGTGCCGTCGGCCAAGTTCCAAGTCACATCATCGAACAGATAGAATTCAAACTCCGGCAGGATGTACATCTCGTCGGCGATGCCGCTGTCCTTCATAGCCTTTACCGCCGCGCGGATGATGTTGCGGGGGTACTGGGGCAGGGGGCGGTTGGCGGGGGAGTCGATGATCATCGCGTTACCGGTCATGGACAGGGTAGGAATGTCGCAGAAGGGATCGATCAGCGCGGTATCGGGGTCGGGGATGAACACCATATCGCTCTTCTCTACCACGGCATAGCCGTAGTTGGAGGCGTCGAAGCCGATGCCGGCGGTCATGGTCTCCTCAGAGAAGTTGCAGGCGGGGATGGTGACGTGACGGTATTGGCCGTTGATGTCCACCATCTTGAAGTCCACCATTTTGATGTCGTGGTCCTCGATGAGTTTGAGAATGTCTTTCACAGTTTTTGCCATAATTAGCACCTCCGTTAAAAAAAGTTACTTCTATTATACAAGCAATTGCTCCAAAATACAACAATTATTTGCGCAGACAATTGACCCGTTCGGTGGACACGGCCATCGTCACCCAAAACACCGCCAGGAATACAGGGAACAGCCCTACGTTCAGGTGCTGGGCGACCAGACCGAATACAGGGGGGACGAAGGTGATGCCGCAATAGGCCGCGGCCACCTGAATGCCCACGATGGCGTGGCTGTTCTCCCGCCCGAAGAGGGTGGGTGTGGCGTGGTTGCAGCAGGGGTAGATGGGGGCGCATCCCAACCCCAGGGTCACCAGACCCATCAGCGCCGTGGGGACGGTGGGGAGCAGTATCAGCGCCAGTCCCACGGCCTGCAGGGTCAGACCCACCCGTACCATGGTGCGGTCGCCGAAGCGATCCGCCGCAAAGCCGTTGAGGAATCGTCCCGCCGTGATGCCCAGATAGAACAGCATGGCAAAGGCGGCGGCGGACTGGGTGTCCACGCCGCGGTGATCCACCAGATAGCTGGCGGCCCACAGACCGGCGGTGGACTCCAGCGCACAGTAGGCAAAAAAGGTCAACAGCATGGTCTTGACCCCTCGGATTCCAACCGCCTGCCGCAGGCTGAGGGGAGCCTCGTACCCCTCCTCGCCCGCGGTGGTGGCGGGGCCTCGCTTTTTCCACAGGGGCAGGGAGAGAAACAGCACGGCGGTCAGCACCATCTGCACCGCGGCGATGGCGCCGTAGCCCATGGGCCAGCCGTGGCGGGAGCCGATGGCCACGCTCATCACGTAGGGACCGATGGCGGCGCCCACGCCCCAAAAGGCGTGGAGCCAGCTCATGTGGCGGCTGCTGTAGTGAAGCGCCACGTAGTTATTCAGCGCCGCGTCCACCGCGCCGGCGCCCAGACCGTAGGGCACCGCCAGCGCACACAGCATCCAAAAGGAGCGGGACAGCGAAAAGCCCAGTAGGGCGGCGGCGGTGAGCAGCACGCTGACGGCGGTGACCGGTCCCGCGCCCAGACGGCGGGTGACCTTGTCCGACAGCAGGCTGGAGAGGATGGAGCAGGCGGCGATGATCATGGACACGATGCCCGCATAGGATTCCGGCACCGCCAGATCCTGCTGCATCACCGGCCACGCCGCACCCAGCAGACCGTCCGGCAGTCCCAGACTGATAAACGCCATATAGATGATTGCTAACAGTAATGTAACCATACGAAACACCTCGATGATTTCTGCTCCTCACCATAGCACAAAAGCGTCGTAAATGCAAGAAAAAAAAGAGTCCCGAAGGACTCTTTTTTACATAGTTTTCTGATAGGCGGCGATGTCCTGGTTGACGTTGTAGGTGGGGTCACCGGGGCGGATACCCGCCATCCCCTGCATAATGTGATAGGTTCGCGCGCGCAGCTCCTCCACCGCCTCGGCGCGGGACAGGTCGCGGTGGTGACGCAGAGGTTCACCCACCGTCAGATCCACCAGCGGCGCTTTGCCGAACAGACGCTGGAACTTGTTGCGGGGGCGGAATGTGAATACCAGCGGAAACAGGGGGCGGTCGTACCGCACCGCATACTGGAATACCGCCTTTTTCAGCGGGCGGATGTCGGGGTAGTAGAACCACATGGAGCCCTCGGGGTAGAAGTGCATCCACCGGTCGCTTGCCAGCACCTCTTCCATGGCGTCCTTAAACTTTTTCATACAGGCGATGCGTCCGGTGGGGATGGGGATGCCGCCCGCCATACGGATGAGGGGGCCGTTGGGGCCCTCCAGGTTGATCTTCCACGCGGGGAAGTAGCCCAGACGGGGGCGCAGAGCCTTCATCACGCAGATGAAGTCCCACATAAACACGTGATTGGCCACGGTGATGAATCCGTTGTCCAGCAGGTCTTTGTGCTTTTTGAGGATATCTTTACCGTGGATGCGCAGACCGTGGGTGATGCGCAGCAGGGGGAACAGCAGGAAGTGGAGCACCACCCACATAAAGCCGCGTTGCAGCGCAAACCACGGTCCCTTTTGCAGGTAGGGGTAGTTTTCGTCCAGGTTCACGTCCCACAAGTGGGGGACGTGGATCATGTGCTGGTCGCTCTGGACGGGATATTCGTAGCTGAGGTTGTGGCGATAGTACATAGCAGATCCTTTCAATTACTGTTCGTGGATGCGGCGCTGCCAGCAGCCCCAGCACATGCCCTCGTATTTGTCGTTGCCGCCGATCTCGATCTGGTCGCCCTCGACCACGACCTTGCCGTTTTGCAGGCGGGCGTTGACGATGGCCTTTTTGCCGCAGCGGCAGACCGACTTGATCTCGGTGATGCTGTCCGCGATCTCGAACAGCCGCTTGGAGCCGTCGAATAGGTGGGTCTGAAAGTCGGAGCGCAGACCGAAGCACAGCACGGGGGTGTCGCACACCTCGGCGATGTATTTCATCTGATCCACCTGGTCGGCGGTGAGGAATTGGCACTCGTCGCAGATGATCACGTCGATGGGTGCGACGGCCTTCAGCGCCGTGAAGCGGGCGTGGATGTCCTCGTCCCGACCGACCACGTCCGCCACCGCGGACAGACCAATGCGGGATTTGACCACCGTGACGCGGTTGCCGTTTTCGTCGGTGTAGTCGTCGCGATTGTCCAGGTCGGGCTTGATCAGCCAGACGTGGTTGCCTTTCTCCTCATAGTTGAATCGGGTCATCAGGGCATTGGCGGTTTTGGACGAGGCCATAGCCCCGAATTTAAAGTACAGTTTGGACATATTGTATCCTCCGTTAGTTAATGGGGGAAACGCCGAGTATTATTATAGCAAAATTTGCCGTAAAAAGCAAGGAGAAAGCGGCGGCAGAAATAAAAAGAAGCAAATTCAAAAAAAGACTTGACTTTTACGGTGGGTATGCGGTATACTATGTGAGCGCTGAGAGACGCACCCATATATCGCGGGGTGGAGCAGGGGTAGCTCGTCGGGCTCATAACCCGAAGGTCGGAAGTTCGAATCTTCCTCCCGCAACCAAAAGGAAAAAGGACATCCTGGGGGATGTCCTTTTTCGTTTTCGTCGTGAACCTGGAATGAGAACTTCTGAAAATGCGCTAGCATTTTCACAGGTTTTGCGCTACCGCAACCTGCGACACGCACCCGCTCGGCGCAAAACCAAAGTTCAGAATCTTCCTCCCGCAACCAACAATGCGAACCGAAAAAGATATCGGTTCGAAAAACCCCGAAACCACAGCGGTTTCGGGGTTTTGTTATGCCATTTTTTAAAGTAAAATAAAAAAGATATCCTTTCCCCAAAACGCCCTTTGGGGAGGACTTGAACTAAATTCGATATTTGCTATAATGCTTTTGCTCCTTATAACGGTTTGAAACCATTCGTTTCTAAAATAATAAATAAGGCAGTAAATGATAGTACAATATCACTTAATTGGTATTGCGTTATTTTCTGTTTTATGATATAATACTAGATGCGACACAGTTTAATATTACTCTGAACAGGCATACTATTGGTAAAAATGTATGCCTTGATATCATTTCCTGTTTGGAGTGAACTGTGTCGCAACAGATCAGGCT
>JAZQKF010000130.1:0-16953 GCA_045542015.1 Acutalibacteraceae bacterium | reverse complement strand
ATCACGCCGCGACCCGGCGAAGTATCGCTGGCGCACAACGGGGTGCTGTTCCTGGACGAATTACCGGAATTCTCGCGGCAGGCGATGGAATGCCTGCGTCAACCGCTGGAGGACGGCAGGGTGACCATCTCCCGCGTCAGCGCCTCCTTGGCGTATCCCTGCTCTATTATGCTGGTAGCAGCCATGAACCCCTGCCCCTGCGGATACTACGGGCATCCCACCCGCTCCTGCACCTGCTCTCAGCAGGCGGTCGGACGGTATCTCAGCAAGGTGTCCGGTCCTCTGCTGGACCGCATCGACCTACATATCGAGGTGCCGCCGGTGGAATTCGACCAGCTCGCCTCCCGCGAAAAAGCGGAATCCTCTGCCGCCATTCGGGAACGGGTCAATGCCGCCCGCGCCCGTCAGCAGGCGCGCTTTGCAGGCACCGACATTGTCAGCAACGCCCGCATCCCCACCAGCAAGCTAAAGGAATTCTGCCCCCTCACCGAGGCGGCGGGTACGCTGCTTAAGAGCGCCTTCGAGCGGATGGGGTTGTCCGCCCGCGCCTATGACCGCCTGTTAAAGGTGGCGCGCACCATCGCGGATCTGGACGGCAGTGACGTCATCGACACCGCCCACATCGCCGAGGCGATCCAGTACCGCAGTCTGGACCGCAAATACTGGCAGGTGAGGCAGAATCTATGAGTAATCTGACCGAACTGCGCAAGCAGGCTATGGCTCTGCCCCAGGAACCGGGCGTATATCTGATGAAGGACGCCGACGGTCATATCATCTACATCGGCAAGGCCAAGAAACTGAAAAACCGAGTCAGTCAATACTTCGGCTCTGACCAAAACCACACCGAAAAGGTGCGGCAAATGGTCAGCCGTGTGGACCGATTCGATTACATCGTGGTGGGCAGCGAGTTTGAGGCGCTGGTACTGGAGTGCGCCCTCATTAAGCAGCACACCCCCAAATACAACATTCTGCTAAAGGATGACAAGGGATATCATTATATCCGCGTATCTCCGCCCCCCTACCCCCGCCTGTCGGAGGCAAAGCAGGTGGCGGAGGACGGCGCGCGCTATATCGGTCCCTATATGAGCAGCTACGCCATCAAGCAGGCGGTGGACGAGGCCAATAAGATCTATTCTCTCTCCACCTGCGCCCGTCCCCTTGCCTATGGCAAAAAGGGTGGCGAGCGGCCCTGCCTGAACCACCATATCGGTCAATGCTGTGCCCCCTGCACCGGCAAGGTAGACCCCGAGGCCTATCAGGCGCGGGTGGATGAGGCGGTGGAGTTTCTGACCCAAGGGAGCGCCAAGACCATGGCCACTCTCCAGCAACGAATGGAGCAAGCCGCCGAGCGCCTGGACTTTGAGCAGGCTGCCAGACTCCGCGACCGCATCAACGCCATTAAGCGACTGAGCGAGAAGCAAAAGGTGATCCTCTCCCGCATTGAGGAGCAGGACGTGATGGCGCTGGCGCAGGGCTCGGGGCAGGCGTGTATCGAGGTGTTCCGCTTTACAGGCGGTCAGCTGACCGATCGGGAGCATTTTATGCTGGAGGAGCAGGAGGACCGCGGTGCTGTCCTCGGCGAATTCATCGAACGCTACTACACCCTGCGGGACCGCATTCCGCCCCAGGTGTCTGTAGACGGAGAGCCTGAGGATCGGGAACTGCTGGAACAATGGCTCACCGAAAAGGCGGGACGGCGGGTGCACATCGTAACACCGCAGATCGGCGAACAGGCGCATCTGGTGGAGATGTGCCGCAACAACGCCGCCGAGCGCATCGCACAGCAGGTGGGTATGCTGGGACGCGACGCCACCGCCCTGGAGGAATTGCGTCAGCTGTTAGGGCTGGACGGCACCCCCTCCTATATTGAGTGCTACGACATCTCCCACACCGCCGGCAGCGACCCCGTGGCGGCCATGGTGGTGTTTGAAAACGGACAGCCCCTACGGAGTGCCTATCGGAAATTCCGCATCAAGGAGGCTCAGGGCGGCGACGACTACGCCGCTATGCAGGAGGTTATCTCCCGCCGCCTGGAGGAGTATCTGCTCCACCGCGACGAGGGCGTGGGCTTCGGGCGAAAGCCGGATCTCATTCTGCTGGATGGCGGCGAGGGACACGTCAACGCTGTGGCGCCCGTCCTGATCCGTTACGGCGTGGACATCCCGCTGTACGGTCTGGTCAAGGACGACCGCCACCGCACCCGCGCCATCGCCCTATCGGGCGGCGAGATCGCCATACACCGTAAGCGGGCGGCCTTCACGCTGCTGGGCACCATACAGGAGGAGGTGCACCGCAGCGCTATCCGCTACCACCGACAGAGGCGTAAAGGTCATAACCTTTCCACCACCCTGTTGGAGATCGAAGGTATCGGCCCCACCCGCGCCAAGGCACTGCTACGGCAGTTCGGCTCGCTGAAGGGCGTACAGAATGCCACCGTCGAGGAGCTACTGACCGTCAAGGGCATGACCCGCCCTGCGGCAGAGGCTATCGAACGGTACTTTCAAAGCAAAGGATGATCATCAATGAACAACATTATTTTGGTAGGTATGCCCTCCTGCGGCAAGAGCACCCTGGGGCGGATGCTGGCTAAGGAGCTGGGCTACGACTTTCTGGACACGGATGAGGTGATCATCCGTCTGAACGGCTGTCCCCTACGGGATATTCTGGACGCCCGCGGGGTGGACGGTTTCATCCGCGTGGAGGAGGAGGCTGTATGCACCGTGCAAGCGCAGAACAGCGTCATCGCCACCGGCGGCAGCGTGGTGTACTCTGAAAAGGCTATGGCACACCTCAAGGCGATGGGCAAGGTGGTGTATCTCAAACTCACCTTTGAGGAGATGGATCGTCGTCTGGGCGATCTGCACGCCCGCGGCGTGGCTATCGCTCCCGGTTCCACCCTGCTGGATCTGTACGACGAGCGCACGCCGCTGTATGAAAAGTACGCCGATATTACGGTGGACATCGTCAACGGCAACAGCGTGCGGCAATCCCTGCAAAATCTGTTGAGTCAACTGTAATGAAACAGCCCCCTCCCCCATACAATGTGGGGAAAGGGGCTGTTTTTATATGGCAATTAAGATATTCATCGACCAAGGGCATAACCCCGAGGGGGTCAATGCCGGAGCTGAGGGCTTCGGATATCGGGAGCAGGACATCAACTACGCGGTGGGAACCCGTCTGGGGGAACTGCTGGAGCAGGACGGGCGCTTTGAGGTGCGGCTGTCCCGCAACTCCCCCACCGAATCGCTGGGCACCAGCAACGCCACCAGTCTGGCGGCACGGGTCAACGCCGCCAACAGCTGGCCGGCAGACTATTTCATCAGCATCCACGCCAACGCCAGCGTAAACCCCGCCCAAAACGGCACCGAGGTGTACGTGTACCGCGACCCCTCCACCGCCGCCGAGCTGGCGGAGGACGTGCTGGAGGGCATCGTGGAGCGGATGGGCACACGGGATAACGGGGTGCGGGTCAACTCGGCGCTATACGTGCTGCGGCGCACCACCATGCCCGCCATTCTGGTGGAGCTGGGGTACATCACCAACGCCGAGGACGTGAAGAAAATGACCGAAGACCCCTGGGGATTTGCACAGGGTATTTATAACGGAATATTGGAGTATTTCGATTTCGACGAAGATTAACAGGAAAGGGAGCAAGCAGTCGCTTGCTCCCTTTCCTGTTAAGTTAGTGGTTCACAACCATTTCGCTATCATCATATACAATGTCCGCTATGGATCCGTCGTCGTTGAGTTTTACCCATCTAAAGTTTCCGTATCCTTTCACCTCCGTAGGCAAGGTGATGTAATCCTGATTTGTGATATGGAAAATGACGCCCTTTCCGTCTTCGGTATCAGTGCACTCATACCCCAACTTTTCCAGTTTCTTTTTCAGTTTGGCAGTGCCGTGCTTTTGAGACGCTTCGCAAGCCTCTTCATACAGCTCTCGGTCTTTCTCTTTCTCCTTCTTGAGAGCATCCCAATCCGCCTGTGCTTTTTCTTTCAGGAATTTGCCGTCCACGATGTACTTGGTCAGCATATCCCCGTAGTACTTAACATAATTATCGTAGGTTTGCTTTGTAAAGGGTTCACCGCAAATGTCCGGCCAGGGATTGCCGTTGGGATCCTTGGTCAAATACCGATCCTGACCCATTTCCAGCAATTCTCCCTCCCCATGAATCAGATTATAGAACTTCGTCTCTAAGTTGTCATAATAATATTTACATTTAGCATAATGCTCATCCACAGTTTTACCGTTATAAACGAACTCCCAATCTATAGGTCCTTTAGCCAGCATGGGCATCGACTCGGTAGCCCAATCGTACTTCCAGTTTAGGTCTTCCTTTTTCCCCAGCGTCAAAGAAGCAAACTCCTTTTCCGTAGCAAAGAAAATGAGATACTCTGCTCCCTCGGTGTAGCAACAGTCAAAGCCTTTCTGCTCCAAGAGGTTTTTCAATTGCACCGCGGCGTATCGTTGATAAGCACGGCGGGCCTTGTCGTAGATATCCCGCAACGCTTGGCTGTCCCCTGAGGTTACCGCAATATCCCGCTGATATTCTGCTATTGTTTTGCCGTTATATTCAAACTCAAACAGCGTGGAGGTGTAACTGTAAGCACGAACAAACAGGGCGATCTTGTCGGTCTTTTCGTTATTTTCGATTAAGTCGCCTAAGTTTATCCCGCACCTTTTACCATATTTATAACAGTAAGCGCCGTCAGAATAGCCGGCTGCATCATCTACCACATAATTCTCACTCGTCAAATAATTACCTATATCGTCCCAAAGAACGGAGTTAGATGGCGATGTAGGTTTCGTGCTCCCTTGAGTACCTGCGGTACCGCCTTGCGGCTCGGTCACCGTCGACGGTTTCTCACCGACGGGAGTAGTGGTTGTCACCGGCTGTTTTTCTCCAGCAGAACCATCCGTAGAGATCACATTTCCCGGCTCGGTAACAGTCGGAGCCGTCATCCAGCCGCTCTGCCATAGGACAACACCCATCAACGCCACCAAACACAGAGGAGCTGTGGTGCTGAGCAATATTTTCTTTTTCTTTTTTTGCGCCGCACGGTATGCCTCACAGCGCTCTAACAATGAATTCATCATTTCATCACAAGTCTTCATACACAAAGCCCTCCTTTTCCAATTTCAACTTAAGGGATTGCTTGGCGCGATATAAGAGATTCGCGGTCTGTCGATCGCTCTTGCCCAAAATTTTGGCAACCTCCTTGCTGGAAAAGCCCTCGAAAAACACCAGCCAAAGCACAGCACGATAATCCGAGGAAAGCGTGAATAGAGCGCGGTGCACCATCCGTTTGCTTTCCTCCTTTATGTACGCATCCTCCAGGCTCTGTTCCTCCCGCAGGGAATTCTCCGCATACTCAATAGAAACAGTCGGTCTCCTTTTCTGGCGACGCAGATAATCCACTGATACGTTGCGTCCAACGGAGTACAGCCACGACTTAAAAGACCCTTTTCCAGAAAACCTAGCCTTTTTTGTCATCAAACGAAAAAACGTATCCTCGGTCAATTCCTCGGCAATATGCATGTCACCGACATAATTGCGGATATAGAAAATCAAACCGTCCTTGAAATCTCTCAAGATATCGGCCATCCCTTGGTTATCGCCGTCAAGGAAACGGCGGTAGCTACCGGCACCGTTATCCATAGGCTTTCTCCTTTCCGAAAGGGAAATTTCTCCTCTCATTAAAATAGTCGTTTTTGCAGAACGACTATCTCACCCAAAATTTAACATTTTTGACTATTTCAGAAAAAGGGAGCAAGCAGTCGCTTGCTCCCTTTTTACGTTTTAGTCACCGCCTAAGCGAATGTTGATACCGGAATCGGAGGAGTTGGTGCTGGGCATATAGACGCTCAAGCGCGCCGCCATATCCGCAATCGGCATAGACTGGAGATACACCCTGCCGGGGCCGGTCACCCGTGTGTGGAACAGGCCCTCACCGCCGAGGAAGATATTCTTGGCGCCCTGGATCATCTCAATGTCCATCATACAGGAGTCGGTCATCGCCGCCAGGTGTCCGGTGCTGACCAGAATGGACTCACCCACACCCAGCTCGATCTCCTTGCAGAATCCGTCAACCTCTAAAAACAGCAGACCTTCGCCGGTGGCGTGCTGCATAATAAAGCCCTCGCCGCCGAACAAGCCTTTGCCGAACCGTTTCTGAAAATAGATGGACAGGTCGATCCCCTTTTCCATCGCCAAAAAGCCGGTCTTCTGAATAATCAAGCCGGCGCCGGTGCGCAGCTCAAAGGGCAGAATCGACCCGGGGAAGCAGGAGGAAAAGGCGATCTCGCCACCACCGCCATAGGGCGTGTATTCGTTGAGAAACAGGGATTCGCCGGAGAACATACGTCCCAGCGCCTTTTTAAATCCGCCGGCCTTGGTTTCCATCCGCACGTTGGGACTCATCCAAGACATAGCCCCACTCTCGGCGCACAGCGTCTGCCCTGCCTCGGGGTAACAGGTCACCACCGGCAGGTTGCCGCCGTCAATACGATATCGCAGCATACGATCACTCCTTTAAAACAAATCATTTACTACCCGTCGAGCCGAAACCGCCCGCTCCGCGCGCGGTATCGGTGAGGCTGTCCGCCTGCTCATAGGCGGCGGTGAGATACGGCACCAGCACCAGCTGCGCCACCCGCTCACCGTGGTCGACGGTGCGCTCCTGTTCACTGTGATTGTGCAGTGCCACCATCACCTCGCCACGGTAATCGGCGTCAATGACCCCCACCTTGTTGGCGGGCGCCAGACCCTGCTTGGTCGCCAGACCGCTGCGGGCACACACCAGTCCCACAAAGCCGCGGGGAATCTCCACCGCCAGCCCCGTGTGCACCACCACCGTCTGATGGGGCGGGATCAAAATGGGGGCATCCGCCACGGCGTACAGATCCGCTCCGGCGGCATCCGCGCTGCCGTAGGCAGGCGCATGGGCGCGGTCGTCCAGTTTCTGAAAACGTACTGCTTGGGTCACGTACAACCCCTCCTAATCTTCTATGACACAAATTATATCACAGTTTTGTTTCTTTGTCCACGATAAAAACGGTTGAAGAATGGATAAATGTATGGTAAACTAAAGTGTATACTACCGAGAGGAGGAAGCACCATGCCTTTTTTGCCCATTACCGCTGAGGATATGCGTCAGCGCGGCTGGGATCAACCGGACTTTGTGCTGGTCACCGGCGACGCCTACGTGGACCATCCCAGCTTCGGCACCGCCATCATCTCCCGTGTGCTGGAGCACCACGGATATCGGGTGTGCATCCTCTCTCAGCCCCAGTGCGACGAGGATTACCGCCGCTTTGGTGCGCCGCGGCTGGGCTTTCTGGTAAACGGCGGCAACATCGACCCTATGGTCGCCCACTACACCGCCGCCAAGCGCAAGCGCAGTCAGGACGCCTATTCCCCCGGCGGAAAGGCGGGTCTGCGCCCCGACCGCGCCACCATCACCTATTGCAAGGCCATCCGCCGCGTGTGGGGGGACGTGACCATCGCCATCGGCGGTCTGGAGGCATCCCTGCGGCGCTTCGCCCACTACGACTACTGGGACGACAAGGTGCGCCCCTCCATCCTGCTGGACAGCGGCGCTGATCTGCTGATGTACGGCATGGGCGAGCGCCACGTAGTGGAGATTGCCAACCGACTGAACGGCGGCGAGCCCGTCACCGCCCTGACCGACATCCGCGGCACCTGCTATGCGGTGGATGCCGCCGACTATATCCCCACCGCCTGTGCCGAGTGCCCCTCTTATGAGCAGGTATGCCTGCCCACCGACAGCGGAAAGCGGCAGTACGCCATCTCCACCCGCATCCAGCAGGAGGAGCACGACCCTGTGCGGGGCAAGGTGGTGATTCAGCGCCACGGCAACAAGATTCTGGTGCAGAATCCCCCGCCGCTCCCCCTCACCACCGAGGAAATGGACGAGGTGTATGCACTGCCCTATATGCGGGACTACCACCCCTCCTACGAGGCGGCGGGCGGCGTGCCCGGCATCGAAGAGGTGAAATTCTCGGTCATTCACAACCGCGGCTGCATCGGCGCCTGCAATTTCTGCGCGCTGGCCTATCACCAGGGGCGGATCATCTCCTCCCGCAGCCACGATTCGGTGGTGGACGAGGTGCAAAAAATCGTTAAAATGCCCGATTTCAAGGGCTACATTCACGACGTGGGCGGTCCCACCGCCAACTTCCGTCACCCCGCCTGCGACGGACAGCTCAAGCGTGGTGCCTGCAAGGATAAAAAGTGTATGGCACCCACTCTCTGTCCTGCCGTCAAGGTCAGCCACGACGATTACCTGACCCTGCTGCGGCGCCTGCGGCAGATCCCCGGCGTGCGGAAGGTGTTCGTCCGCTCCGGCATCCGCTTCGACTACGTGGTGGCGGACAAGGACGAGCGGTTTTTCAAGGAGCTCATCCGCCATCACGTCAGCGGTCAGCTGAAGGTGGCACCCGAGCACGTGTCCGATCGGGTGCTCAAATATATGGGCAAGCCCTCTTTTAAGGTATACGAGCAGTTCAAGGACCGCTTCTACGAGCTGACCAAGAGCGAGGGCAAAAAGCAGTATCTGGTGCCCTATCTGATGTCCTCCCACCCCGGCAGCACGGTGAACGACGCCATCAAGCTGGCGCGATTCCTCAAGAAGGAGGGGCTTCACCCCGAGCAGGTGCAGGATTTCTATCCCACCCCCGGCACCGTGTCCACCTGTATGTTCTACACAGGTCTGGACCCCAACACTTTGGAGCCGGTATACGTGCCCCGCACACCCAGGGAAAAGGCGGAGCAGCGGGCTCTGCTCCAGTACTACCGTCCCGAAAACCGCCAGCTGGTGCTGTCCGCCCTGCGCAAGGCAGGTCGCCACGACCTCATCGGCACCGGTCCCAACTGTCTGGTGGCACCGGACAAGCCTGCAGTCAAGTCCGACCGCGCCCCTGTAGGCGCACGGCGCATCAACGGCAAGACCAAAAAGGATAAGTTCAGCCGCTACAGCCGCAAGAAAAAGTAAGGAGCGCTTATGAGTTTTCTGTATTTTCTGGAGAATCTACGCAACCCCGTCTGCGATACTCTGTTCTCGCTGATCACCCATCTGGGCGAGGAAACCGTCTTTATTCTGGTCGGTATTCTCTTCTTCTGGTGCATCAACAAGCGGGAGGGCTACTATATGCTCACCGTCGGTCTGGTGGGCACGGTCGTCAACCAGTTTCTGAAGATGTGGTTCCGCATCCCCCGTCCGTGGGTCAAGGATCCCAATTTCACCATTGTAGAATCCGCCCGCGCCGAGGCCACCGGCTATTCCTTCCCCAGCGGTCACACCCAGTCCGCCGTGGGCACCTTCGGCAGCATCGCGCGGTGGAATAAGCAGCTGTGGATCCGCATCGTCTGCATCGCCGTGTGCCTGCCGGTGCCTCTGTCCCGTATGTGGCTGGGTGTCCACACCCCCGCCGACGTGGGCGTGTCCATTCTGGTGGCGCTTTTGCTGGTGTTCGGTCTGTACCCCATTATGAATAAGGCTATGGACAGCAAGGTCACCATGCGAGTGCTGATGGGCGTGCTGTGCGCCGTCACGGTGGGATTCCTGCTGTTTGTGTATCTGTACCCCTTCCCCGCCGATACCGACCCCCACAACTATGAGAGCGCTATGAAAAACGCCTGGAAGATGCTGGGGTGCCTGTCGGCACTGTGGCTCACCTACGAGCTGGACAGCGCCCACACCCACTTCGACACCAAGGCGGTGTGGTGGGCGCAGGCGCTGAAGCTTACGCTGGGACTGGTCCCCATCCTGCTCATTAAGAGCCTGCTGAAAACCCCGTTGCAGGGGCTGATCGGCGACATCTACGTCGCCGACGGCGTGCGGTATTTCCTCATCACCGCCTTTGCAGGCTGTGTATGGCCGCTGACCTTTGCATTCTGGAGCAAGCTGGGACAAAAGAAATAACAAAAAAAACAAGCCGTGTCGAACGACACGGCTTGTTTTTATGCAGTAGCCTTTTCCGCCTTAGTACGGCTTGCGCGGCGGTCGCGGATCCACCAGGGCAGATACGCCAGTACAAACAGCAGCGTAATGGCCGCCGCCATAATGAGAATGCGCAGCGCGAAAATGGGAGGCAAAATGTCCAAAATCGAGGGGGTGTCCTCCGGACGAGCCATAAACAGATAGTTGGCACCCGGGCCGATGAGGTTATTGGCACAATAAGCGATCACCGCCAACACCACCATCGCCACGTAGGCCTTTACCGCCGAGCGGATGGTGGGGCGCATCTTGTGAACGAAGATCATATAGAAAACCGCCACGTAACCCAGCAGATGCTCCATCCAGAACTGGTAATAGCGGAAGCGGGTGGGTCCGGTATAGGAAATCACCGTGGGTGTGATGAGTGCGAAGATAGAGCCGGCAAAAGCCCAGAAATACACAATATCGAACAGAGCCTGGGACTTACCCACCAGCATATAGCTGGAAAACACCACGACCCAACCGCACACGGTGATGGGCAGATGGTCCGTGGGATTGGGACCCAAGGACGGCACAGCCACCAGCCGCCAATAGTACGACATCTCGCTGAATATCAGGGCAAACGCTAAAATGTAGCGAAACGCCTTATCGTACTTTTCGTTTTGGAAACGGTCGCGGAAGCGATAGATCAGCCAGACGATACCCGCCGCCACCACGATGGGCAGAAAATGCGCCAGCGTGAAATTGGTAAATTCTATTTCTTCTCCTTGCCCAAGGAAATACAGTATAAAATCCTTCATTATTACACCTCTCGATTACGCTTTTGACGATACAGGCCGAAAGCCAGCAAAGCCAGCGACCACAGCACCACCGAGCACAGAATCAACACCGCACAGTTGCGAAAAAACTCCTGCGGCAGCGCCAAAATGATGGCGTCGGTGCGCACGTTAAACAGCCAGTTGTCCTTTCCTGGGAAAAAGATGGCGTGAAACACCGCAAAGGCGCGGTCAAAATTCAGCGCCGCCAGACCGCCCACCGCAGCAAAGGTCAGTAGGATGCCCCCGCCGCACAGGGTGGCAGGGTGTCGCCCGCGGGGGCAGTATAACGAAAATCTGCCGCGGCGGCGCAACAGCGCCAATACCACCACCACCGACAGGGATGCCAGGAGAACGGCGGCGTTGAGGTCAAAGAGCGACTTACAGTCCGCAAAATGGGCGGCGCCCTCGGCGGTGTGGGGGAACACGCCGGTACCGAATTCGCGATTCGGCAGGGTGAGATAGTCCAGCACCTCGTTGTAGGCGTCCATCACCGTCTGCTTGTCGTAGCCGGTGACGGCGGGAATGCCCAGCGGCTCTATCTGTATGTAGTAGAAGGGACGGACGTAGATGGGCAGCGCTATGGAGCCGGAGATAATCAGCAGCGCCGCGGACACATACAGCAACGCCGTGAGTATTTTGTTTTTCATCCCATCCCCCCTTTTGGTGGTATTGTATGCTTGTGATAAATCAGGGACAAATTATTTCTTTGTTAATCATATTTGCTCTATAAAACCGATTATGTTACTAATGAGAACACATACAAACCCAATATATCTAACAATATTCCTCCTACAATAGCAACCAAGGTCACAATATGACCGAGATATTGTTTTACAAGAGTCATAAATATATTTACCAAACCGACACCAATTGAAAATGAACCTATTAATCCAATAATGCCGCCAATTGCACCAAGCAAATTACCGCTTTGGGTTGTCGGTTCAAAAGCATTGCTTGGAGATAGAAACAAAAAGATAAAAAATGGAGTTAAGAGAATCACTATTGATAGAATTGTATGAAAAGTATACCATATTCCGTACTTTGCCTTTAGTTCTTTTTCCTGTTTTGGTGAAAAGAACTTTTTCGCATTCCGAGAAATCTTCCAATAATCATTGAAATTCATTATCTCATCCTTAAAGTATAAATTTAATTTTTAGTATGACAGAAATCATACTTCTATATAAGAAATCATACCACACTTTTCCTTGTTTTACAAGGTCACATTAAAATGTGGTATGACAGTTATTCCTGCCTTAGCTTACTATTTGATGAAACAGGCAATGTAAAATAATAATTTGTCCCTATTGTAGCGCAAGCATACCACAAGAACAGCGACAATGCAACCGCGTTATCTCCACGTTACCCGCGCAAAACCTGTGAAAAGACCGCGCGGCGGTCTTTTCTAGGGTTCTCATATCAACCTCTACATAAAAACAGACAGCCACCCCATCGGGGTGGCTGTCTGTTTGGCGGAGAAGGAGGGATACAGCCGCTTCGCGTCTTGCGTCCTTGCGGCATAGCCGCTTCGGACTTCGCACCTAAAAACTGTCCACCGGACAGTTTTCTTAACGGCGCTCACCGTCTCAGGGTTCGAATCCCACCGGATAAAAAAGAAAAGCACCAACCACTAAGGGTTGCTGCTTTCTTTTTGGCGGAGAAGGAGGGATTCTGAACCCCGGTTTTGCGCCAACGATAGCGATACTCCCACATTGCTTACGCAAAACCTGTGAAAAGACCGCACAGCGGTCTTTTCCAGGGTTCTCATATCAACCTCTACATAAAAACAAACAGCCACCCCATTGGGGTGGCTGTTTGTTTGGCGGAGAAGGAGGGATTCGAACCCTCGAACCGCTTTTAACGGTTACACGATTTCCAATCGTGCGCGCTCGACCAACTACGCGACTTCTCCGGGTCAAGATGGCGCTCTCATTTGAACGCTAGGCTATTATAATAAATATTCCATCACTTGTCAAGGCAGAAATGACAAGTTTTTTCAGTTTTTTGAAAATAGTCATTTTTATTCCTTCATTTCACTTGACAAACCCCAGATACAATGCTAAAATAATGTGCGTTGACTGTACGGAGAGGTGTCCGAGCGGTTTAAGGAGCTGGTCTTGAAAACCAGTGACTCGAAAGAGCCAAGGGTTCGAATCCCTTCCTCTCCGCCACTTCTTTTTTACAACTGAATCGGCTTATATCGGTTGTCACCACCAACCGATTTTGCGACATACGGAGTAGTACTCAAGTTGGTGACGAGGCGCCCCTGCTAAGGGCGTAGGTCGGGTAACCGGCGCGAGAGTTCGAGTCTCTCCTACTCCGCCAAGAAAAATCCCACCCCATTTCGGGGTGGGATTTTTCTTTTTGTTTGAGTGAAAGCTCGAACTCGAGCGCCGAAGGCGCGGGCAACGCCTGCGAGCGCCGCCGGTGGCGGATTCAGCGAGCAGGGGTTGGTGCAGCGGTCGAAATGCGGCGAGCGTAAGCGAAGTAACCGCATTTCGGGCACCGCAAACTGGGCATCGAGTCTCTCCTACTCTTATAATATTTATACAAGGTTGCGGTTATTTTCTCTTTGTGGTATAATTAGCCAAAGGCGGTGATAGTATGAGGTTTAGCACCCACGATAGAACTCCAAAAATCAAACCAAATAAATCTGTAAATATTATGCTTACTATTAGTTTCAGTTTGATAATTGCAGTGTTTCTGTTTTTGGCAATTGTGTGTTCCTTATACATAAACAGCATTATGCCGGCTGTCATAATACTTGCTCCTGTTTTGATAATTGCGATGCTGATTGCGATAACCCAAAATGATATGGCAAAGGCATTTATTGAAATCGTTGACAATACAATCACTGCTACCGATTACTATTTCGGCATCAAAAATCAAAATACTTTTTTAACAAGCGAAATTGACAGAGCCGAAATTCTGATTGGATTTTCAATGAGAATACCAGGCTACAGACATAGTAATGCTGGGTGTACATATATTGTTTTCAGAGGTAAAAGTAACGAGTATATGTTTAAGGTTATTTGCACTCCCGAAACAAAAGATTATTTTTCTAAGTATCTTAAATAATCGCTATCGTTGGCGCAAAACCAGGGTTCAGAATCCCTCCTGTTTCTTTTTCGCAGGGTCTGAGTTCCCTCTTGACGAATCGACATATTTCGTTTATAATTTAATTATCCCATTTTTGAAGGAGGAAACGTTATGGATAACAAGGTATTGTTCGGTGTTATGTGCATCATCTTCAACTCCCTGGGCGTTCCTTGCTTTATGCAGGGTCGCGTGGGTACGGGCATCCTGCGCATTGTGCTGGGCATCGTTACCTGCGGTGTCATCGGCGTGATCAACGAGATCATGGGCATCATCCTGGGCATCAAGGTGCTGAAGATGAGCGACGAGGAGTACGCCGAGCAGAAGGCCACCATCACTATGGGCGTGCCCAAGTAATTCGGTTGACCTAACAGAAAAACAAGCCGGAGTATTCTCCGGCTTGTTTTTTATCCATAATATGGCAAGGAGGGGACCAAATGAAAATCGCCCACGCAAAAGAAAAGCTACTCACACTGTTCCTGCTGGCGGTGCTGGTGTGGGCGCGCTGGCAATTCCAGATCCCCTGCCCCATTCGGGAGTGGGTGGGTATCCCCTGCCCCGGCTGCGGTATGTCCCGCGCCTATTACTGCCTGCTCCACGGATCTATTGCGGATGCATTTCATTGGCACGCGATGTTCTGGTCCGTCCCGCTGTTGGGCGTGTACTACATGACCGACGGACGGCTGTTTCAAAAACGGTGGATCGACTACACCATCCTCATCGCCATCGCCGTGGGCTTCGCTGCCAACTGGGTATGGCAGCTATGCCGATAAAGGAGGTTATCCTATGCAACGGCTGAAAGAGAAAAAACTATTCCTGCTGGACATGGACGGGACGCTGTATCTGGACGACGACCTGTTCCCCTGCACCATCCCCTTCCTCAACGCCATCAAGGCAAACGGCGGACGGTATCTCTTCCTCACCAACAACTCCTCCAAGAGCGTAAGGGTGTATATTGAGAAGCTGGCACGGTTGGGTATTCCTGCCACCGAGGAGGATTTTTTCACCTCGACAATGGCAACGTGCGTGTATCTGCAGGAGCACTATCACGGCAAGAAAATCTATGCCGCCGGCACCGCCGCCTTCCGCCATGAATTGGCAGAGGCAGGCTTCCCTGTCACCGATAAATTGGAGGATGACGTGGACTGCCTGCTGATGGGCAACGACAGCGAGCTGACCTTTCAGAAACTGGAGGACGCCTGCATCCTGTTAGGGCGTAAAGTCGCCTACCTTGCCACCAACCCCGACTGGGTCTGCCCCACCGCCTACGGTTATGTACCGGACTGCGGCAGCGTGTGCGAGATGCTGTGGCGCGCCACGGGTCGGCGCCCCTATTTCATCGGCAAGCCGGAACCGGCTATGGCGCAGCTGGCGATGCAAAAGTGGGGCGCCAAGCCCGAGGAAACGGTGATGATCGGCGACCGCATCTACACCGACGTGGCCTGCGGGGTCAACGCCGGCATCGACACGGCGCTGGTATTCAGCGGTGAGACCACGCGAGAGGTGTGGGCTGGGAGCGACGTAAAACCCACCTGGGCGGTGGACAGCATCGCCGATATTTATGAAGTGATTCGGTGAAAACTAAGAGCCGTGCACATCAGGTGCACGGCTCTTTTCTTATTCAAGCCCGATGTTTATTCCGGGGTGCGCAGGTGACACACCGCATCGTACAAGCATACCATAGCGGCGGCCAGCAATCCACCGCCTACAATATCCGAAAGCCAATGGACACCTGCCAACAGACGGCCGCCCACCATAAACAACATAAACAACAGAATCAGCGCCAGCGTTACCTTGCGCAACCACGGACGGCGGATACGACGGCGCAGCTGCCACGCGGTGGTGGGCATCACACACAGCGTCAGCAAAGTGGTGGAGGAAGGATAGGATACCTCCAAATAGCCGTGAATCAGTACAGGACGATAATTCACCACCACCGCTTCAAACAGCAGATAGACGCCCAACATCAGCAGATAAAAAACACCCAACATCAGGATGCTGAAATCCACCTTGAGAATGTGCTTGCGCCGTATCCACTGGCACAAGCCGAAGATAGCAAAACCGAAACCGATAAACACCGGCACCAGCCCCAACCAATCGGTAATGGTATAGATGGGCATACACACACCCGTGAGATTGTGAACAAAGCCATTGACTGCGGCAAATCCCACGACGGTGCCGTTAGGCCCGATGGGCTGAACGTCTATCCAACCCAAGGCCAATGTCCACAGAATAAAGGCAATCAAGAACCAGATGGACAGTAAAAATCGTTTGCTTGTATTTTTCATATTGCAACCTCCCTTTCGCACGAATATCGTACCAAAGGGGTCGCAAACAAGCAAGATACGAGGTGTCACACATGCGACACGATGGGTGTCAATTCTTTTTAATCAATAACAGCACCTTAATAATCAACAGCACGAACAGATACGCCGCGGCATAGGGCTGAGATCCCAGAATAAACACCAGTACACCTACTCCGCCAAGAAGTAACGATGCGGGAGCTTTTAGTTTCAGCCATAAGGGAATATTGGCGTTCTGCAAGGCTATGGTGAGAACGCCCAACAGCATCAACAGGACGACCACCGACAGGTATGCAACCCGCACATAGGGAGCTACCGCCGTTAGGGACAGTAAGGATACCTCCTGCAAGGTAATGCCGTAGGTTTGCCCAAACAAGGGCAAAAAGAAAAACAAGGCGGTGCTCATATCCAATAGCCCAAACACCAAATCTCGTAGGTGGGCGGTTTTTCGCTTGGTTTCCTCCTCCGCTACCGATAATAATTGATCGGCGGAGAGCAGATCGTCCACCGACACAGAGAAAAAGTCAGCTATTCCTTTCAGCGAGTCAATATTGGGGGTTCCCCTACCCGACTCCCACTTGGAAATGGCGGTGCGTGACACATACAATGCCGCCGCCAGCTCCTCTTGAGTAAGTCCCTTTGCCTTGCGGAGTTGTTGTAGTTTTTCGTTCAGTTCCATAGACTCACCTCTTTTATTGGCAAAATTATAGCATACACCCTTGTGATATATCAAGACACGATTCGTCACGCAAGAAAAAACCGCCGTCTGCGATGCAGAC
>JAZQKF010000129.1:0-32468 GCA_045542015.1 Acutalibacteraceae bacterium | reverse complement strand
ACATTCCTCGTTTTATGGATTCCCGGACAGGTTGCTTAAAAACCCCGGTCACGGTGACCGTGCCCGTGATTTTTGTTGTTTAATTGCTAATTACAGCGAAGGGATCAGTCCCACTCCAGCCAACCGTCGTTGATGTCGGGGAAGGTCTCGTAGCAGGCAGAGACGATATCACCGTACACAACCACATCGCGGCCGTTGTAATCAAAGATGTAGTAAGGACGGGCATAGATCACCGTAGAGATGTGGCTCTCGGGAATGTTGGTGATACGCACCGCATAGGTGATACCATCATCCTCAATGCCGTAATGCTCCTTATGATACGTGTTGAACAGATACTTGGCGTTGATGTCAATCACCGTCTTGGCGGTGTTGGTGTTCTCGCGCACAAAGGCATTTTCATCCTTACCCACAGAAGCGTCGTTGGTCATCACGGCGCCGGCGGCTTTCAGCGTATAATCCACGCCGTCCTCAAAGGCCTGCACCTTACCGTTGGCGTAGTTACCGATGTGCTGATCATTTACGGTAACGCCGGTGCTCTCCAGGTTAAAGCGGAAAGCCAGACCCAGCTTACCGGTCTCGCTCATCTCCATAAAGGACTTTTCTCCGCCGGTGTGCTTCAGGGTGGGGAACACTTCCTCTTCCGGCTCGGTAGCGATACCGTCGGAGGTCTTAAAGAAGCGGAAGTCGTCGAAGTAGGCCTCAGCGGAAGCGTGGTTACGGAACACAATGCCGATGCGGTTGTAGTTACCGGAGCTGAAGGTGAGGGCATAGGTCTTGTAGCTGTTGCTGGCAGAGCCCAGAGAGGCGGTATGGAACACCGCAGGCGTCTCGATGTTGTTGTCGATGAACATCAGCTGGTTGCCAGCACTAACTACGCGATAGTCGAAGGACACGGTGTAACTGGTGTTGGGCTCCACGTAGACAAACTTAATGTAGTTATACAGCTTATTAGAGCCGGTGTTGGTGCCCTTGTAGTGCAGGGTGGTGCCGCGGGCAGCAGTCGTAGCATCCGTGGCAAACTCCAGCATACCGTTGTTCCAACCGGAGGACTGGCTCCAGAACGCCTTAGAGGCATCGCCGTTAAAGGCGCTGTCGGGGATCAAGCTATTCTCGGATTCACAATACTTGTTGGTAACCGAGGTGCTGGCAGACAGGGTGCCCTTCTGGTCGCCCTCGTACGTAACACCATTGGTCAGCAGGTGGACGGAAATGTCGTCCACGTACATGGTGGAGGACAGACCGTACATACCGATGTTAACGTTAGCGTTGGCCGCACCCACGTAGAACACGACCGAGCGCAGGTGCCACTCGTCATCGGTGGCGGTGGAACGGATCTGAATCTCATCGGTGGAATAGTGACCAAAGTAATCGCTGCCGCTATAGGTCAGGAACTTACCGGTGTCACGGTCGATAACACCGATGCTGGCCACACCCTTGTTGGTAGAAGACAGGTTGGGGGTACGCACCCAGGCAGAGAACACGTACTCACCGGCGGTGGGACAAGTGATCTCAAACATGGACCAAGTGGTGGGTGCCACGCTGCCACGATAATAATGCAAATATTTGCTGCCGGAGTGAGCGATGGAGGCATCCTCTTTCACAGAAACACCGTTCGCCAAGAAAGCAGTAGTATTCCACTGAGCATTGGTGGTGGACTCGAAACCGGGCTGCACAATGATGTTATCGCTGTCGGAAGCAGGACGGTTTTTGTCGGTAGCAAAGGCCACCAGAGAGGGAGCGGCGTGGGTGCCGGTATCGCCGGCGTTCACCACGGTCAGGGCAATATCGTCCAGACCGCAGTCACCGGAGCCAACGCCGGTACCATAGAAGCGGATCTTCAGATACTTATTGGAGCCGGTGTTGACCGTGTAGGTGATCTGCGTCCAGCTGGTGCCGCCGGGGTTGACCGTTGCCTTAGACACCAGAGAGGTGTCGTCGGCACTGGCGGTGGTGCCCAGATCCAGAGAATAGGTAAAACAAGCCACGTAATCACAGTCGGTCTTGACAGACTTAACGTAGAAAGAGAAGGTGTAGGTGGCGTTGGTGTTCACCGGGACCACCTGGGTCAGGAAGTTGTTGCCGTTATGGCTACTATCCTTAGACAAACGGCAGCCGTAAGTACCGGAACGCTTATAAGACGAGGAGTTGGTAATGGTAACACCGTAGGCAGACGGATCCCAGTTAGAGGCGTCACCGGTCTCGAAGCCACCGTTGGTGACCACGCCGGCCTCGGCGGCCTCAACGGGAGTGTCGATGTTGATGATGGTGGGCATAATCACTGCCACCATCAGCACCGCCAGGAGGACAGAACAAACTTTTCTAAAATGTTTCATAATTCAAAATCCTCCTTTCGATTAGTAGGTCCACACGTTGGTGTAGGACGTATAGCCGTTGGCAGTGACGCGGTACTGCACGGTGCCACTGGTCACGGGGCTGGGATCGGTCAGGCAGGCACGGTGGCTGCCGGCATTGGTGTCGTAGGTGGTGGTGCCGGTGACGGTGGTCCAGGTAGCACCGCCATCGGTGGAACGCTGCACCGTAACGGTGGCGTTGTCCTCGGGACGGATGTAATAGATCTTACCGTTGCCGGCATAGCTGCCGCCACTGGTCAGAGTGATAGTCTTGCCGCAATAGTACATCGCAGAGGGGGCGTTGGCGGACTTGCCCTGCTGTGCCATCGCCCAGTAATAGGCCTTGTAGCAGCCCAGACGCAGGTCGTAGGGGCTGGTACCGCCCGTGCGGATCATCTGGTTGCCGTTGGGGGCGGCGGCGCCGGCGGTCTTAAAGACCGGCTCATAGGCCCACTGGAAGAAGCCGCTGTAACCGGCGTTCAGATAGGCCTCACGCTTGGCAATCATGGTGGAGGACCAGGTATCGTCGGTGTAAGCACCGGAGGAACCACCCATACCGTACTCACCCGCCATCAGAGGACCGGTGGCCCAGGCTTCTGCCACGCTGGTGGAAGCGGTGGAGCTGGAGGAATACTGGTTACGACCGGGCATATCCAGGATGGCGTCGCCATACATAGCGTACTGGTCGGCGTTGTCGGCGCAGGTGGTGGGCATATCGGGCATAACCTCTTTCACGGTCTGACCGATCCTGGCGTGGAAGTACATAGAATCTTCCTCGGTGACGCCGTACTGCTCACGGTCACCCTCGGCGAACTTATCACCCAGGTCGGAGTCGTTGATCTCGTTGAAGGTCTCATCGGCGATGCCGCACATCACCACCACGTCACGGTACTCGGCCAGCACCTGGCAGACGGGTTTGACGAAGTTCTCGGCATAGGCGTCGGCATATTCCTTGTTGGCCTTGACCTGGTCAACCTTATAATACGCATCTAGGTTGATGTAGTTGGGCATAGCAGAGGAGTGGAAGTGGATGTACCACACCACCGGCATACCCGCTCTGCGGCAGATGTCCAGGAATCTGCGGATATTGGTCAGATACTCAGCCTTAACGCCGGTGCACTCCCAGGTGTTCAGGTCGTTCTCACGACCCTCGCCCCAGGGGGAGCCGGCATACGCCATAGCGTTATAGCCCAGAGCCTTCAGGTTGAAGATCTCCATCTCCAGCTGGGTATTGTCATACTGATCAATACCGACCTGGCTCATATTCTGCCAATAATCCTTGGTAGAACCGTCGGAGCCGATATAACTATCGTAGTTCTCCAGGTCGTTGGGGGCCAAGCTGGAGCCCAACCAGGAGTGGGTCAGCCACGGAATCCAGACGCCCTCGATGTAGCCATCCTTTTCCAGAATGTCCCAGGCAGTAACGATACCGTCGCCCGCCTTACCGGTCTGGATGGTGCCATTCCAGGAGTCGACGTCGTACTTCGACAGAATGCTGTTGGCTGGGGAGCTGTTAGCGGAGCCGGTGATGCCCAGCATACCGACGGCGCTGGCGCACAGAGCCACCACGCACAGCAGGGGTAGTAGGATCTTCTTTGCGATTCTACGCATGTGTTTCACGCTTCCTCTCAAAAAATATTCGGTGCGGCGGCAACAGTCCGTACCGTCCGCTTGCTTATGGGAAATTTTCGCTCTTTTCCGCGGCGAAAGCTCGGTATCTGTTGTATTGTGAATTGGTCACGACAGATAAATGGGCAGAGTATCAACCCATAATACAACACATTGCTATCATAACAAAACTTTCCTGAAAATGCAATCGTTTTTTATGAAAAAAGTTCAAAAATATTAGATTTTTTATTATTTTTCTGTGTTTATTAGTGAAAAACGCTGTTTATCACAAGAAAACACCGCATCGGAGGATGCGGTGTTTTACAATCTTTAGAAACGGCAACGGTCGTCGTGGTTGTATTTCAGCGGCAGGCCCTCACGGTACAGGTGAGAATCGTTGGACAGGGTCATCACGCGGGGTACCACCACCCCGTTCTTATCCGGATGGAAATCAATGGCGGTAAAGGCGCTGTGGCACATATCAAACCGCGTGGAAAAAACAGGGTACGGAATGTCCAGCAGACAGCTGAGGAACACCGTGCTGCAGCCCTGGTGCGCAAACAGCGCCACCCGCTTATCGTTGTCGTTCACCGGACGGTAGCATCCGGTATAGCGGTCGTGCTCGTAGCCCAATTCCGCCAATAGTTTGTCCACGCCCTCGTACATCTGCTGAATGCCGTGCTCGAAGGTGTATTCCGCCAGCTTGGGATGCTTATACCAGTCGTGACCCATCGCCACCACCTCGGGATCCAAGAACAGCGGGCGCACGTCCTTATGCCGCCAGGCCCAGTCCTGGTCGGGATGGGGCCACTCCCCGATCATAAAGTCGGTGGCGATATTGGCCTCGTTGCAGAACTCCAGCAGGGTCGGCTCCTTGCCCAGGATATCGCAGGTGGGCTTGCCTGTCAGAATCGCCCGATTGGAGGTGGAGGCGTAGATCTTATTCACCCCGAACATACACAGGCGCTTGGCCACCGCCTCCGCCTGCCGCTCACCCAGCGGGGTCAGGCTGTCGGGATTATAAATGGGGTCGCCGTGGCGAACAAAAAAGAAAATCATACGAAATCCTCCCTGAAGAGTATTATCATTGGCTAGGGTAGAGCGACAAATCCGAACTCCGTTTTAGGAAGATGGATTTGTCACTCTACCCTACAGTATAGCACACAAAATGTTGCAAAATCTCCCCCACTCATAGTAAAATACCACGATTTTCGTAGAAAAGACCGCCCCCACCAAAAGACAGGGGCGGTCTTTTAATTACTGATGGTTGTTCTTCAGGTAGTCGATCACGTCGTCCACGGTGGTAAAGGCCAGCGCCACGTAGGTATCCGCAGCGCCGTAGTAGATGGCGATACGACCGGTATCGGCATCCGCCAGCGTAGCGCAGGGGAAGCACACGTTGGGCACGAAGCCCACGGTCTCGTAATCCTTCTCGGGGGTGATCAGGTACTCACGACCGCGGTACAGCACCTTGGAGGGATCCTCCAGGTCGCACAGCATAGCGCCGAAGGAATACACGTAACCGTTGCAGGTGTTGATAACGCCGTGGTAGAACACCAGCCAGCCCTCGTCGGTCTCGATCGGCACGTTGCCGGCGCCGATCTTGGTGGACTCCCACCACACGTTGGTGCCGCGAGCCATCACGTGCTTGTGATTGCCCCAATAGATCAGGTCGGGGCTCTCGCTCAACCAAATGTCACCGAAGGGGGTATGACCGTCGTCGGAGGGACGGTTGAACATCAGATACTTGCCGTTCACCTTACGGGGGAAGGGAACGCCGTTACGGTTAAAGGGCAGGGTGATATTGGGCAGACGGGTGAAGGACTTAAAGTCCTGGGTCTTACCCATACCCAGCACGGGACCGTGGTCCTCGGTGCACCAAACCACGTAATAGGCGTCCTCGATCCAGGTGACGCGGGGATCGTAGTAATAGGTAGAGGTGAAGGGCTCACCGTTCTCATCCCGCCAGTCAATGGACTCGGGCTCGATCTCCCAGTTGATACCGTCCTTGGAGTGACCCACGTGCAGGTTGGGGGTGGTGATGGTGGTGTCCGCACGGAACACGCCGATGAACTCGTCGCCCCACGGCACAACAGCGCTGTTAAACACGCGCTGGCAGCCCTTGGCGGGGTTGCGCTTAATGATGGGGTTGGCATCGTAGCGCCACACCACGTCGTCACAGCCGGCGGGGCGATCCTGCCAGGGAATGTTGGGCAAAGAGATACCGTTGATAATGTTAGCCATAATATATTCTCCTTAATGTTATAAACTGGTGTAATCGAATTAGCCGACGATACCGACACGGTCGATGCTCTGCACGAACTTGCGCTGCAGGAACATATAAATTACCAGCATCGGCAACACGAACAGCAAGCAGGCTGCCATCTCGCCGCCGCGGGTGTCGGTACCACCCACCGTCGAGGTCTCAAACAGCTCCAGCATAACCGCCAGCGTGGGGTCGTTGCTCAGGAACATACCGGACAGATAGCTCTCATTCCAGTGCCAGATGAAGGAGAAGATGGTGACCGTCAGGAACACCACACCGGAGGAGGGCAGAATGACCGAAACGTAAGTGCGCAGCGGGCCGGCGCCGTCCACGTAGGCGGCCTCCTCCAGCTCGCGGGGCAGGCCCTCGAAAAACTTACGGTAGATGAAGATAAACAGACCGGAACGGACGCCCACCGCAAACAGCGAGGGCAGGTAGAACGTGGCGGCGGTATCCAGCAGATTGATACGCAGATCAAAGCCGGCGCCGTCATTCCATCCCAGCGACTTGGTAAGGTTCAGCACCAATTCGCCCAACCACAGAACGTCAAAATTCTTAAAGTTCAGATACATGGGAACCACCAGCATCTGAGTGGGCACCATAATGGTCACCAGAACCAGGAAGAACAGCGCGTTCTTGCCCTTAAACTCAAAGCGGGCAAAACCGTAGGCAACCACCGAGCAGCTGAGCACCTCGATGCCTGCCGCCACCAGCATGATCCACACGGAGTTCAACGCGCTCTTACCATACTCCAGAGCCTCAATGGCAACGGCGAAATTCTGGAAGGTTAGCTGAGAGGGAACCCAACCGATGCTGGGGTTGTATTCGTCCGCGGTGGGACGAATGGCGTAGGTGATCATATAGATCAGCTGGAACAGAACCACATAGCTCAGGGCCAACAGGAAGAAGTAGCGGAAGAAGGACAGAACGCCGCTAACAGCGCGCTTCTTCACCAGTACGGACTGAGCGTCAGTTAACTTAAACCATTTTTTCAACACTCAAATCACCTCATTCCGTAGCCCATTTGGAGAAGACCAGCTTCTGCAACAGGAGTATCGCCAAGCCGAGAATAATACCCACCAGTGCAAAGTACAGCCACAGCATCGCCGCACTGATGTCGTAAATCTGCTTGGACAGCGTATCGTATGCCAGCGTCATAATCTGGTTACTGGAATCGGTAAAGCTCTCGATGGCCGTAAAGATGATAACCAGAATGGTGCTGCCGCTGAGCATGGGGAAGGTCACGTACCAGAACTCCTCCCACTTATTGGCGCCCTCAACGCGGCATACCTCGTACAGGGATTCCGGGATGGACTGCAGACCGGAGATAAACAGAACAATCTGCACGCCGCACGCCCAGAACAAATCGAAAATGTCGTTGACGAAGGTGACCAGATTGGTGGTCAGTTCCTCCGACAGGTGCATACCCTCCAGGATGGCGGTGACGTCCACGCCGTTGCTGGCGGCTGCGGCACCGGCACCGCCGGAACGCAACGCCTCGGCGGCGGCATCGCCCTGGATGTACTGCATCACGACGCCGGTCGCGATAATAACCGGCAGGAAGAAAATGGAGCGGAACACAATGCGTCCCTTAAACTTCTGATTAAGGAACACGGCCACGATCAGGCTCAGCGCCACCACCAGGGGAATGGTGTACATAAAGCTGCCCAGCGTGGGGATCAGCTCCGTGGAGTAGGTGCCGTGCTCGTACAGCACGGTGTAGAAATTGGCAAATCCGACCCAGGACAGCTTAAAGCCGCCGGTGCCGACGGTCACCTGACTAAAGCAGAAGAACAAGGAGGTGAACAGCGGAATCATAAAGAACAGGATAAAGCCGATGATCCACGGCGTAATGAACATACGACCGTACATTTGCTTCTTACGGCTGAAATCCTTAAGCGATCTCTTCATATGTATTCATCCTCCTTTCATCAACCGTACACGAAGCCCATGGCGGGCACCGTGCCTGCGGGACAGGTCATATCCTCATCCGTGTAGTTGACGTAGACGGTGGTGCCGTCCTCAAACACGGTGGTGGACATGCCGTCCTCGATGGTGTACTGGGTAATGGCCTGGTTGCCCACCTTAGCGTGGATGTCAGCGCTCTCCTGCACCATAGCGGTGATGTCATCCTTCCAGAAGGAGTACACGCTGCTGATGTAGGCGGTATTCGCCTCAAACTGCAGGGATTCGTGCTGGGTGTCGCACAGGGTGAACTGCAGGGTCATACCGGTAGCCACCGCCCGCAGATAGGTCTCACGGACGTTGACGGCGGTATTGATGGCCGGAGAGGTCAGATTCTTATAGCCCTGGAACACCAGAGAATAGAACGGGATCTCTTTATCAAAGGCAGAGAACATAGAGGTGTAGGTGGGGGTCTCAATGATGTAATCGGCGTACAGAGCCGCATACTCATTGGCCTTATCCGACACCAGCTTAAGACCCTTTTCGCCGCACTGGGACATCAGGGCGGACACGTCGGTATCCATCTTGCCCTTGGCGGCGTAGCCGGGCTCGCGGTAATCGCCGTATGCCTGATGGCTCAGAGAGTCAAAGGAAACGGCGTTCACATTCAGGTCGGCGGCGGACTCCAACGCCTTCTGGAAGGCACCGGACAGCTTGCTGCGGCGCAGCAGATTCCAGTAGGTGCCCTCCTTATCCTCAACGGCGGAATTGAGAGCAACGGTGCCCACCTGCGTATCCAGCGTGGAGGGCAGATGCGCACAAGCTTTGCTCACCTTAAAGCCGCTGCTGTCCTTGTTAAAGCGGACCAGCTCGTAGTCCATCGCCATCACGACGTTGTTTTCCTTACCGTAATTGACAAGGGCGTTCCAATCCTTTTTACTGCCGATCGCCGAGGACAGCTTAAAGCCGCCGCCCACAACGGTATCGGACAGACCGCCCTTACCGTAACCCTTCAGGGTCACCAGCAGACCGCTCTTCCCCACCAGCTCGTTGAGCTCGGAGGTGATCTCCTTGGCGCTCTCGGCGGTGGTGGTGGCGGTATCCGCCTCGTAGGGGATGCCGAAGAAGGACTCGGGGGTCTGGACGGCGCCCAGCAGGCTCACCGACAGGGCGGGAGCACTCTCGGAGCGGGTCTGCAGATATCCTCTATCCTGCAGGTGCTGGCGATAGGTGTTCGCCATACCCACGTAGGTGGTATCCCCCACCAGCGGGTAATACTGCACCGACAGGTAATCGTACTGGGCGATCTCATCGCTGTAGCTGTCCGCCGCAGCAGCCTGGTTACCGGTGCCCAGCACGGTCAGCTTCTCGTGACCGCGCACCACAAAGGAAGCGTACACGTGGGAGAACTCCACGCCCTCTTCAATGTAGGCGCCGGACGTATTGGCGTAGATCTTAGCCGTGGCGGCACCGGAATCGATGACACCCAACATACCCTTGTTGGCGTCGCGGGCGCCGAATACCGGCAGATAGATCTGATCCCGCACGTTAAAGGCGGTACCGGTAAAGTCGGCCTTATCCTCGCCGTACACCGGCTCGGAATACTTGGCCGGGTTCAGGCTGGACTTGGCGTCGATCAAAGCGCCGCCGCCGGAGGGGACGAACATATACGCGTCGTCGCCATTCAGAGCCGAAGCCATAAAGGGCAGAACCGCGATCTCGTGGATGTGCACGTCGTTCTCCTGAATGCGGTCCATAGGGATGCGGGCCTGCAGACCCTTATCGGTCAGGACCAGCTCCAGAGAAACCGCAATCTGTACGTCCGCAAAGGCGTAATTGATGCGGATACCACCGTCGATCAACTCGCTGGACACGCCGGTGCGAGGGATGGTGGGGTCGGTGGTCATCATCACCATCTCGGAGCTGTCGATCACGTTGCCCTCTTCATCCTTCAGAGGGTTGCCGTTCTCGTCCAGCTCGGGGAGATACTCATATCTCTTAGCACTACTCTCATAGGAATACAGCTCCATCGTGCTGACCGTGTAGTTGATAGGGTTCACGTCAACGTAGCTGATCTTAATGGGAGAATACACCTCGTTGTCATAGGACAGCTCCTGGGGATTCTCGTGGTAGTAGTACTCTTCGGGAGCGGACATATACATAATGCCGCTCGCCGTATCCTCCAGCAGAGCGCACTGGGCATCGTTATCCCAGTACAGAGCAAAGCGGTCGTTGCGGGCCACCTCGCCGGAGGGCACGTGTGCATTGCCGTAATTCTCGTCAAAGGCCAGGGTGGTTTTCTCCCACTCCTTGCTGCAGCCGGTCAACACCATCGGCAGCAAGAGCAGCAACGCCAAGCCCAGACATACAATTCTACGTCTTAACATTTTCATAGCTCTCCTTTCTGCCGATTATCGTAATAGGGCTTCTTCCACCAGCGCCACGCCGAACATAATGAACTGCTGGGCCAGCAGAATAACCGAGAAAATAACAAACGCGACCAGGACCATACCGAGTACGCTCAAGATAGCCATACCCATGGCCTTAAAGAAGGAATACTCGTGAATCACCGTCATACCGATCAGCATCAGCAGCACCATATAGATGGCCACGATGGTGCTCAGCAGGCTGAAGGTGGAGGTGCCGGTGGAGGGGATCACGTGAGTGATCACGGTGAACACCACCGCGTACACGATCATGGGAGCCATGCTGTAAGAGGACATAATGAACACCTCTTTGAGCGAGCCCTTACCATCATTCAGGATGCACAGACCCCAGTTGGTAATGACCCACAGCAGCAGGATACCCACGGAACCGATCAGCGTATACAGCGCATTATAGGTGGACGTATCGGTCAACACGTACATAAAGCCGCCGTACAGATCCTTGGAAACAGTGGTCAGATAGAACAGCACCACAAACAGCAGAGCCAGCGGAATCGAGCCGGTCTTCTGGTTCTTCAGCGAGTTGAACGCCTGGAAGGGATGCAGCGGAACGGTCAGTGCCGTCCTCCACTGCGGGTTCTTGATCTCAAAGAGCTTCCGCTTTTTGGACAGCACCAGCAGCGCCGCAATGCCGCCCACCAGAGCCAGGCACAGCAGGAACAGCCACCAGAAGTTCACCGAGATCCACTCGGTCTGGATCTCCTCGTAGGCCTGAGAATAGGTCTGCTGGTCGTTACCCTTTTCGGCGTACTCCATGGCGCGCTCGTAATAGGGACGAGCCTCGTCCATACCCTCGTCGTCCTGCAGCTGGTTGGCGGTGGTCAGCATCGCCTTACCGATGCCCTCGTAGGCGCGCTGATTGTTGCCGTCCAGCTTAACGACCTGCTCCCACAGGGGCAGTGCCTCGTCGTATTCACCGCTGATGGTCAGCGCGTCGGCCTTTTTGACCAATGCGCCGTAGTCGGTCAGCTTAAACACCGTGGCGATATTGCGCAGGGAGTCCAGCACAAACAGCTTATCGCCGGACACGGTCAGCGAGGTGGGGGTACTGAAGTTACCCACCTGGGTACCGTTACCGTAGCCGGTGGTAAAGGCGGACAGCATACGGCACTCCTCGTCGTACATGAAGATACGGCTGCGGGAGCTATCCATAATGTAGAAATAGCCGTCGGAATCCACCGTAATATCGGTCAGCGAGGACACGTACTGGATATGGTCATACCAGATGGAGCCCACCGACTCACGGAAGTTGATCAGGTCACCGCTCTGGGAGGTGAAGCCGAACTTGTGATTCAGCGTCTGGTTACCATTCAGGCCCATTCGCTTGATCTGTCCGTAATCCACACCGCCGGTCAGAGTGTACAGCATACCGTCCGGATCGATGGCAATATCCAGCACGTCGCCGGACAGCTTATCCGCCTGGTTCGCCGCCTTTTCATTGGTCATAAACAGGCTCTCGAACCAGCCGACGATGGTATCGCTCACAGACTGCTGCACCTTAAAGGAGCCGTGGAAGCCCAGGAACTCCAGGTTGTTATCGTATACCAGAACACCGTAGTAGCAACCGAAGGAAGCCACGTACAGGTAGCCCTTAGTATCCTTAATGACACGGATGGGTGCATACTCCAGATCGTCCGGCACGCCCTTTTCGGCGCTCAGACCGGAGCGATCCAGCACGCGGATGAGGTTGCCGTCCGCATCCGCAATAATCACGCGCTTGCCCTGCTCATCGGCGATGTACAGATCACCGTTGTGATCCACGTACATACCCTGAGCCTCTTTGTAATTCAGCGTCTCGCCGTCGCCGTTGATCTCGCCGATAATGCGCAGAACCTCCAGCGTATCGGTATCCACCACAACGATGCGGCTGTTGCCGCTATCCAGAATGTACAGCTCTGTGTGATCCTGGGACAGCGTGACGTACTGTGCGCTGTCAAATCCTTTATCCAAGCCAAGCGAATCGGCATCCAACTCGCTGACCGGCTCATACATAGCGCGCATGGGGATGGCCTCGTAACGACTGGGGCCTTCCCAATAGGTATAAGAATAATACGGAACACTATCCATCTCGACCGCGGAGACGGACACACTGCCCAAAAGCAGCAGCGCCATCACCAGGGCGAGCACGCGCCGCAGCGTCTGTGCGGGCGTTCTGTTCTTAGAACGTATCATTCAGCGATCCCCCTTTCGATTTTTGTATCATACTCATACTATCAATCCTTCATACCTGCCGAGGACATGGTCTCCATAACGTTGGACTGGGAGACCAGATACACCAGAATCGGAGGTATCATCAGCAGCACCGTGGCCGCCATCACGCTACCGGAACGGGCAATACCGCTGGCGGCGATCTGGTTCATGGCGACGGGCAGCGTTTTCAGGTTTTCGCTGAAGATGGTGCCGCCGGGCTGCATAGCCCACGCGTCACGGAAAGCGAACAGGGACAGGGTCAGCCACGCCGGCTTAACCAGCGGCATCACCAGAGTCCAGAAGATTCGATAGTAGCCGGCGCCGTCCAACAGCGCCGCCTCCATCAGGGCCTTCGGCACACTGACGTCCATATACTGCTTCATCAGGAAGACACCGGTCGTGGACTGCAGGGCCGGCAATATGTATACCCAATAGGTATCAATAATGCCCAGTTTGGAGAAGATTAGATACTGCGGAATACCCAGGGTGTAGCCGTTGAACAGCAGCGCCACCTGGACACTCCAGAACACGACGGAGATCAGCTTATGCTTACAATTAGACAGCGTAAAAGCCGCCATACCGGACAGGATCACGTGACCCACCGTGATCGCCACACTGATGAACAGCGTATTAAAGGCGTAGCGGGAGAAGGGAACCTGCAGGTTGTCCAGCAAGCTGGGCAGCACCGTGTAGTTGTACAGGGTGGGACGGGTCACGTAGAATTTCGGCGGGAACGCCATCAATTCATCCAGCGGCTTAAAGGAGGTCATCACCGAGTAGATCAGCGGCAGGACCATAAACAAGCCGGCCAGCAACAGGAAGCTGACAAACAAAACGTTAGCAACACGGGAACGGGTAAAGCGCTTATAGCTTTTCTTCTTAGCGACTTTCATTCGCAGTTTTTTCTGTTTTTCCATTACGCTCTCCCCTCCTTTAATCCTTATCTATCAACAACCGTCCGAGACCCAAACGGACGATCATCATCAATGCAAACAGGAACACCGACAGAGCCGATGCATAACCCATATCGAAACGAATGGTACCAACGTCGGTGATGTGGGTCAATATCGTCTCGGTAGAGTGGTTAACGCTGGGGAAGCCGGTCAGGGTGGTGGCCACCGCACTGATGGAGAAGGTGGACTGCACCTGCATAACCGCCGAGAACAGCAGAATGCTCTTCATAGACGGGATGGTGATGTACCACAGCTCTGCCCAACGGTTACGGATACCGTCAATGGCACCTGCCTCGTACATCGCCTCGTCCACGTTGTTCAGACCGGCGATATTCGCCAGGAAGGAGATACCCATACTCATCCACAACTGCACGATCATAACGATGGTGAACGCGTAATTGGGGTCACGGAACCACACGATGGGCTCGGTGAGGATGTTCATGGACATCAGCAGACTGTTGACGTAACCGTAGCTATCACCGGAGAACATAATCTGCCAGATGAAGTAGCCGTTACCCACCAGAGCGGGGGAATAGAACAGGAACGACAACACGCTGCGGGTCTTGGGGCCGAACTCATTGATCATCCACGCCAGCAGGAAGGCCAGCGCGAAGCTGATGGGACCGGTCACCACGGCGAACTTTAACGTATTGAGTACCGCAATGGGGAACTCATAGTCGTTAACAAACATTCTCAGGTAGTTATCCAGACCCGAGAAGGTGGGGGTGTTGACCACGTCGTAATCGAAGAAGCTCAACACCACGGAATAACCGATGGGAATAATGGTAAACACCAGGAACAGGATCAGGAAGGGCGCCAACAGCACCAAATAGGGCATATTCAACGCATCCTGCGTAAAGCTCTTTCTCTTGCGCAGACGTCCCTGCGCATTGACATTAGCACTCATTCAGCGTCGCCCTCCTTTTCTTCGTCTTTATACTGATCGATCTTGAACGTGATCTCCGCATCGGCGATCTCGCCCCATTTCTTCATCATATCCTTGGGGTTCTCGTTCATATTGACCACGTTCCAGAAGGCCTGGTCAACCGCACGGGATACGTAGTAGCCGCCGGGAATCTCGGCGATCTCCTCCACCTTGTTCCACTGATCGTACAGGGTGTCGCTGGCATCGCGACCCCAGTCCAGTTTCAAGGTAGCGTTAACGTTAGCGGAGGTGTAACGACCGGCCACGCCCAGGATGGACTCAATGTCCAGAGCGTAACGGTGCTGGGTATCCTCACGCATCCACCACTTCAGCAGCTTCCACGCTGCCTCGTCGGTGCCCCGCTCCTCAGCCAGCTTCAGGATCATACACGCGTTACCAAAGCCGGCCTGCGTATTGTCGATGGTGCCGTCCTCACGCAGAGTACCGGGAATCTCTGCCATCGCCCAGCGACCCTTGATCTCGGGGGCTGCCGCGGACAGAGCGCTGTACTGACCGTAGGACTGAATGGCCATCGGCACCAGACCGATACGGAAACGGTTGAAGAAGTTGTATTCCTTGGGCAGGTTGTACTTGGTATAGTAATCGGTCCACTGCTCAAAGACGCGCATGGTCTCCACCTCGTTGAAGGAGGTGCCGTCCATCTCTTCGTTATACAGGGACAGATCGTTCTGCAGCAGCAGCGTGGGGAAAATGTTCAGCGCCGCCACACCGCCGTTGGTCAGGGAGATATCCTTCAGCTCCACGAAGGGCAGACCGACCTGCATATTGTTCAGCATCAGGATGCTGGCTACCTCCAGGAACTCATCCCAGGTCTTGGGCACCTCCAGGCCGTAGGACTCGAAGATGTCGGTACGGTAGAACAGCATATAGAACTGCTGGGTGGAGGGCAGACCGTATACGCCGCCCTCATAGCGATAGGGCACGTCGGCGCCCTCTACGAACCAAGAGGAAACCTCCTCGTAGTCGTCGTATTTAGACAGATCCACCAGAGCGCCGCGCATAGCCATATTGATGGGGGTCACGCGGGCATCCGACAGACTGCAGTCGGGACCGTTGCCGGACATAATACCCTGCAGTAGCGAGGCATTGGTCATACGCACCGTCACGCTGATGTCGGGATTCTCGGCAGAGAAACGACCGTTGATCAGAGAGTTCAGCACCAGCGTCTGGTCACGGGACCAGTTGACCCACAGGGTCAGGTCGGTGACCTCGTCACCGCCGACGCCGCCGGCGGTATTGTAGTCCAGCAGGAAGGAGGCGATAAAGCGCTCCACGTCGTAGCCGAACTTCTCACCCCAGGTGCAGGTGGTGCGCTCAAAGTCGCCCTCGGGAGCGGCGAACACCATACAGTCGATGTCCAGCGCCATATTCTTCATATCCTGCAGCTGTGCGGACAAGCTGGAGTAACAGTCGTAGTAGTTGCTCTTATATTTCTGAGCCTCATAGCCCTTGACCGTCATCTTATCCAGCACCACGTTCATCTTCTTCAGCAGGGCGGCGATGTCGTCGATGTCGCCATCCTCGTTGCGGCGGGAGTCGATCATAACCTCGATCTCGTCGTGCATACCCATCAGGTTCTGCTCCAGATCGGGGATACGGTTGAACAGGTTATAGTCGCGGTTGGCATCGGGATTCTCACCGATGATGGCGATGATGGCACGGTAGGTCTCGCCCAGACGGCGGGTCAGATCCTCCATCTGCGCGCTGAAGGAACCCAATTCACCCAGCGTAACCGACAGAGTGATCTCATTCTCACCCTTATCGAGGTACACCAGAACCGTGCGGTCGTCGGACAGCAGCTTGTCGTTAAACTGCCAGCTGTTCTTGTAATAGAACGCCAGACTCTGCTGCTCGGCATACTGATGCTCCCCGTTCACCTTAAGGCTGCGGTAAGAGGTAGCGTTGACCAGATAGTTCTGACGGAAGTGCACACCCAGCTTATAGATGCCGGCCTCGGGAGCCTTCACCTTCCAGGTGATGGACTCATCGGACATAGACCAGTTGGAGCCGCCGATGTAGTTCACCTTCTGCACAAAGGCATCAGCCTCGCCGTCGGGAGGACGGACACCGGGGTTGCTGTTATCCGACTGACCGATGATGGAACGATCCGATTTGCTCTCGTTGGACTCGCCCTCCACCACCAACTCGGTGTCGGTGTAGTACGAGATGCCCTCGTCCTTCCACTGCTGCAGTTTCTCCTCCAGGGTGGGCAGTACCACGGGTACCTCCAGATGCAGGGAGTACAGCATAAAGGCCTCGCCGAAGGTCTCCAGCGACAGGGTGTTGGCGCCCTTCTTCAGGTAGATGCGCAGGTCGTCGGCCACAAAGCCGTTGACGTCACGCATGGGATACTTCTGAGCCTGATACAGCTCCTTCTGCTCGGGAGCGAACTGGTTGCCCTTGGTATCCTCACGGACGGGACCGTCATTCACCCAGATACGGGGCAGGACAAAGCGCTCTGCCTCGGTATAGGGGTACTCCCCGTTGACCCGCAGACCCAGCTCGATATCCGAGCTGGTGCCGCCCTCGACGTCCACACCGGAATAGGTGAGGAACACCGTGTACCAGGCGGACTCCGGAGCGGTGACCTGCCACTGAGCAGAACCGTCCTCGCGGGCCCAGAACAGGCCGTCCTTCTTCTTGCTGACGCCGCCGGTCAGTTTATTCGCGGCGGAGGCATCCACCTTGATCGGTTTGGTCGCATAGTCGGTCGGCAGTTTGTCGACGTACCAATCAAACGTACCCTCGATCAGAGTGCCGCCACTGGGAGCGGATTCGGCGCCGGTGGTCTCTGTCTTCGACTCAGCCGATACAGGGAACACCATACACTGACACAGCAGTGCCAGCACACACAGAACCACTCCAAAGCGTTTCAAGCGTCTCATGGTCTACAACTCTCTTTCCTAGAAAATTTTACTCGCGCAGATATATGTGACAAAAATTGAAATGGGGTTAGGATGGATTACCCTATGACATCACAGGTGCACCGAGAAACCAAAGGTAATCTGCTTTTCGGTGATGCGATGCTCCGGTGCCAGCTCGGGTCCGCAGGACTGGGAGCCAACGCCGGAATTGCGGTAATCCACACGCAGGTGCGTTCCGTCGGAGGGGCCGATCTCGTCTTGGTGAGTGGCACGGTCCAACTGAAGCACCGTGTACTGCGACACATTGGCCTCGAAGGCGTTTTGCGTCGCCTCAAAGGTCAGGCCGTCTATCGTCAGAGAACGGACACCGGTGTGGTTGCCGTGCTCCTGAGGCAGGATATAGGGTACGTACTCCGCCGCCGCCGTGCTGTCGAACCAGTCCAGCCGCGCATGGTGACGCAGGTCGCTGTAATTCTCCAGGGGACCCCGTCCGAAATAGCGGAAGGGCAGATTCTTCTGCACCAGCGGGATCTCAAAGCCGAAGCGGGGGATCCAGGCCGCCCAGTCACGGACCTCGGCGTCCACCGTCCAATTCATACTGCCATCGTTATACACGTCAATGGTCAGCGTGTAGCGGATCATCGGCACGCGGGATACACCCGCCAGACTGCATTTGGCCTCGATGCGGTGACCGGTCACCTTCACGTCGTAGACCTTGGTGAAGGCTCGGTCCATATTCTCAGCGTTGAACTGGGTGTCGTACTTCCAGTTCTTATAGCAGAACATCTCGTTATCAATAATGGCGCGGTAGGCGGTCAAACTGATGGGACCCGCCAGCCGCTCACGGCCGTCGGTGACCAAGCTGTCGAACATACCGTGCTGTTTGGAGAAGGCGTAGGTGAAGCGGTCACCCCGCGCATACACGTGGAAATCGTCCTCGGTGAGGTCTGCCGGTATCTTAGTCACCTTAGGCAGCAACACCGGCACGTCAACCTCCTGCTGCAACTGAGCAAAGGGGGTGTCCCCCTCCGGCTCGTACAGCGCCACCGTCACGGTGCAACCCAACGTGCAGCGGTCGGGGAACGCCGCCTTAGGCGTGATCACCGCCGTCTCGTACGGGGCGCAATCCAGCACCACCGTCTCCCGCTCAAGGATCTTGCCGTCCACCGCCAGAGTGTACTGCAGGCGTTTCTCGTTCAGATTGGTGAAGGCGTACCAGTTTTTGATGGTGATCTTGCCGTCTTCGTAAGTGAAGCGGAAGGGGGAATAGGTCGCCGCGATCTCCATGGTACCGGCCTTAAACGACCGGTCGTGGAAGGTCATACCGTCGCAGCAGAAGTTGCCGGAATGGGTCAGCTCGTCGGGGAAATCGCCGCCGTATTTCGGGACACCGTCCACGATCACCGTGTGATCGGTCCACTCCCAAATACAGCCGCCCACCAGGGAATCGTGGGCCAGGATACGCTCCCAATACTGCCACACGTCGCCGGGACCGTTGCCCATGGAGTGGGAGTATTCACACAGGAATACCGGCTCACCCTCGGTGCCCTCCCGGTCGAGACGCTCGATCTCTTCCAACGAGGGGTACATCCGGGAGTAGACGTCCAGCTCGTAGATGTTGGCGGCGGAGGCGCCCTCGTAGTGGGTCAGGCGGTCGTCGTCGCGGCTGTGCAGCCAACGGAGCATCGCCCGATGATTATCACCGAAGTCGCTCTCGTTACCCAGCGACCAGAAAATAATGGAGGGGTGGTTCTTATCCCGCTCCACCGCGCGGACCATACGCTCCACAAAAGCGCCTTCCCACTCGGGGAGGTTGGTCAGCGAGCCTTCTTGGTGATTGAAGAAGCCGCCCTCCTGCCAGGGGAAACGGTGAATGGAGCCGTGGGCCTCCAGGTCGGTCTCCAACACCACGTACAGACCCAACTCGTCGCACCAGTCAAGGAACTTGGGACTGGGGGGATAGTGGGAGGTGCGGACCGTGTTCATGTTCAGCGACTTGATGAGTTGCAAGTCGCGGTACAGCTCTGCGTCGGTCATGGTCCAACCGCCGGTAGGAGAAGTGTCGTGATGGTTGACACCCCGGAACTTGACCGGTTGGCCGTTGATGAGCACCTGCCGTTTATCCGATATGGCGATGCTGCGCAGACCCGCCTTGCGACGAATCACTTCGCCGGCGCACTGAATTTCGATGTCGTAAAGATGGGGTTTTTCCGCATTCCACAGAATGGGATTCGCCACCGGCACCGTCACGTCGGTGCCCGTGCCCTCACCGATTGGGAGGAGACCGTCGGTGACCTTAACGGTCATCGGCACATCCGCCGTGATGCGGAAGGCGGCGTTGTCCACCGCGGTGATGGACAGGTCGTGGAGATGTCCCTTGGGACGGGACAGCAGGTACACGTCACGGAAAATGCCGTTGCACCGGAACTGGTCCTGGTCCTCCAGATAGCTGCCGGCACACCATTTCCACACCTGAATCAGCAGGGTGTTCTCCCCCGCCGTCACGTGCGGGGTCAGGTCAAACTCCGCCTGCAGGCGGCTGCCCTGTGTAAAGCCCACCTGCGCGCCATTAACATACACACGCGCGCAAGAAGAAGCACCCTCCAGCACCAGATAGTGCTGTTTCTCCGTATCGGTCACCGTAAAGGTGCGACGATACCATCCGCAGGGGTTGATGTCGGGTATGTACGGCGGGTCGAAGGGATAGGGGTAGCAGACGTTGGTGTAGTTGGGGTTGTCGTACCCCTGCATCTGCCAGCAGGAGGGCACCGGGATGGTGTCCCAGCACTCCGGCTCGGTAGCGGCGTCACCGTTTTCAAAATACTTGAACTGCCAGTCGCCGTTGAGCAAGCGGTACTCCGCCTCTCCCTCGGGGATGTAATAGCTCCTCGGCGCCATTCTGCCCGCCGACAAGCGTGTCAAATCTTCATAAAATCGCATGGGTAATCACCTTCTTTTGGGTAAAACTTCCGCAGACTAATTCACTATTAACGCCATTATACTAAAATTTACTAAATAATGCAATATCATTTCTTCATTAATCAATGTAGTTTTTCAACGGTTTCCACGAAAAACCTCCACATTTTTTGTGGATTTTGCAAACTCTTTTGCGAAATATGTCAATTATTCAACGCTTTTATTCGTCAAAATAAACAACAAAATTCAACGCCGTCCCCCTACCCTTTGAATACCAAGACGACGAATCCGTTGCAACGAAAAACGAAGAAAAAACACCCGAAATTTGCAGTTGCATTTTGACGGAAAAACTGGTAGGATAGGCTCACAGACACCTTCGATTATGAAAGGAGCGCACCGCTATGCGACTGTATTTCGTCCGACACGGACAGCCCATCTACGACCCCGACAGCCTGACCCCTCTGGGTCACGAGCAGGCCAAAGCCCTGGCAAAGCGCTTTGTCAACATCGGTCTGGATCGGGTGTACGCCTCCGCATCCAACCGCGCCGTGCAGACCTCCCGCCCCACCTGCGACCTGCTGCAGAAGGAGCCGATCATCTGCGAATGGGCCCACGAGGCGCTGGCCTTTGACGACTTCAAGGCTAAGGACAAGGACGGCAAGGATCAGTGGATCCTGGAAGTGCCCGAAATGGTGCGCAAGCTGAACGATCCTGAGGTGAAAAAGCTGGGACGGGAATGGTACACCCACCCCCATTTCGCCGACACCAACTTTGAGAGAGGTGTCAAGCGGGTGGATGCCGAGGTGGACGCCTTTATGGAGTCGCTGGGGCTCCGCCACGACCGCGAGAACGGCTGCTATCACATCGTCGGCGACAGCCCCAATCGGGTGGCACTGTTCGCCCACTACGGCTTCGGCATGGCGTTCCTCAGCAGCGTTATGGACATCCCCTACAACGTGTTCTACCCCCGCTTCAACATCGGGTTGACCGGTGTCACCGAGATCCTGTTCTACCACCACGGCGACGGTATGGTCATCCCCCAGATCGTGCAGCACTCCGGTGACGGACACCTCTACCGCGAGGGTCTCACCCGCTAAATAACGCAATAACGCCCCCTCCCTGCTACGGGAGGGGGCGTGTTCTGTTGCGACAGATCAGCCAAGATGGCGGTTCATCTTCTTTTCGGCGGAACGGATGCAGGCATATACAATGCCCCACACCACAAAATAGACAGCCGCAAACGCAGCGGTGAATATCACCAGCACCATCGGCTCGAAGGGTATCCAGGAATTTACCAGATAACACAGGGAATACGCCAGATACAAACAGCCGAAATGGCACAGCAGCGACTTTGCCATCGACCAGTGCTCGATCTGATTGAACACGCTGGCACCGGCGTGAATAAACGCCAGCGCGTAGGTGGACAGAATCGCCACCAGCACCTCGCCGCCGCTCAGCCGCACGGCGGGAATGCAGGCAAGGACGATCCCCGCCACCACGGGGCCGAAGCCGCCGAACATCAAACCGCGATGTAAAAATTCTTTTGCATATTTATTCATAACTTACAAACCAAACCTCTCTTTCACTTGCTTAAGATTTCGTCGGGAAACGTAGTCCACATCCCCATTTTTAAACACCACCCGCAGGGCGCCGGAGAAGGCGGTCTCAAAGCGGGCGATCCGACGGGTGTTCGCCAGACAGGACTGATTGATCTTCACGAAATACGGAGGGGCTGACCGCTCGATTTCATACAGTCGCCGCTTCACCCGATAGGATTCACCGCCGCAGCGGGCGTAGGTTTTATCGCTTTCCACTGTAAAGTAATCAACCTTTACATAGTCGAGAACAACAATGGAATTGCCCTGAAAACCCATCAACTCTGCGGTTTCTCCGATAATCAACTCTTCGATCTTATCCACCAGTTCACTATGGCTTCGGGCACGGATGATCACCTCTTCCTCACAGGCGGGGTCAATGATTGTGGTCACTTTCATAGGCTTCCTCCTTTCAATGTAAACGCTACCATAATCCGTAAGAAAGCGCAATAGTTATTCGGTATGCGGTATTCTATGGGCGGTATGCGGTCGCATCACCGCCGCCAGCGGATAAGGACAAAAAGGGGCATCCGTCATCGGACGGATGCCCCCATAGGTGTTGTTATCATTTCACCACGTATACTTCGATCTCGGTATCGGATACCTGCGCATATACATACAGCAAACTGTTATCCGTCTCGGCCACCGTATAATTCAAATGGCCGCTCAAAATCGCCTCGCCGGTGAGAACATTCACCAGCTTATACGCAGCGTCGCCGTCCGCCGTCTTGACGATAAAGGGGGACAGGCAAACGCCGCCGATGGTGAAATCCTTATCCTTCAGCGAATAGTACAGCATCTGGGCATCGCCCTTTTTGTAGCAGATCTTGCGCTGTAGATCCAGCACGGGATTGACGTTATTGCCCTCGTACTGAACGACGCCGTTTTTATCCACCGCCTTGCGAGTCTTTCCATCGTCGATGACCCACAGCTGACCGTATTTCTGCTCCCAGTACACCATCACGGTCTCGCCGTCGTATACGGCGTCACCCACCATATTCCGCAGCCGCTTATTGACGTGCAGCAGCTGACCGTACACCACGGGACGGCTGTCAAACTCGGCCGAGGCAGCATTGCCCTCCGGATCCAGCAGGGCGTAGGTTTCCTTATCTCCCACAGTTTTCTTAGCCATTATATAACCGTTGATATCCGCGCTGTCGCAGGGAACGTAGCCGTTGGGATCGTAGGTGAACAATTTGTCCCCGTCCACGTTATACACGGTGTGGTCGGCGGGGTCAGCGTAGTGACCGTTCTTCAGATGGATCACGTCATTGGAGATCGCGGTACCATCCGCCAGAGCGGTGACCGTTACCTTATCATCGGTCACGTACTTCACGTAACCGCCGCAGTCAAAGGCGATATACGGCTTAGTGCCGGTGGCGCCGGGCACCCGCTTACCGGTCTGCAGATCGTAGATATACCAGTTACCGGTGCACAGCACCTTATCCTCGCCGTCCATAAAATAGGTCAGCTTCTCGTCCTCATTCTCAGTCTTGCTCAGTACCTCTATGGCGCGGACGAAACGGTCACCCATAATATCCAGCACGGCGTACTCGGGCGGCACCAATTCCTCACCGTTGCCGTCCACCAGACCGATGCGATTATACTCGGTCACGCTGTCGCCGTCCGCCTCTGCCTTGGTGCTCACCATAAAGTAATTGCCACGGGGCTGGCACATGGTATAGATGGCGCCGGAATCCTTTTTGCCGTCCAGGGACATGACGCCGAACAGGTCGCCCTCCTTGTAATACAGGCCGCCGGCGGTCGGCATCACCTGCCGACCGATGGTACCCACCTGCGTCGCCTTCAGTTCCGTGGGCAACGCCGTGTAGGTCAAGGGCTCCTGAATGGTGTCCCGCAACGGTGTCTTTCCGCCTCTGCAGGCGGTCAGACCCAGCAGCAGCACCGCCGACGTCAATATACATAACAATCGTTTCATAATCACGCCTCATTCTGTTTAAAAATCGTTGTCTCATTATACCACGGCAGCCAAGCACTGTCAATGTGTGAAAAAAACGCGGATGCCGCAGCATCCGCGTTTTTTCTTTCAATTTCTAACTGCCGGCATTGGGGTCGGCATAGCTGCGGCAATACACGTCGCCGTATACCACCACCTCTTCCCCATCCTTTTCGAAAACATAGTAAGGACGGGCGTAAATCACCGCATGGCGGAACCGATAGGGAACGTTGATCACCCGCACCGCAAAATAGGCGGTGGTGTCGGTGATCCAAGACAGGCGCTCCGCCGAAACGTCCACCAGCGTGCCATCGGAATCTTTCACATTTTCGCGGATGAAGGCACTACGGCTGTTGCCCACGGCGGCATCATTGGTCACCATACAGCCCATTTCCTTGAGCGGATACGCTACACCGTCTCCGTACACGTCCACGGTGGCGTTGGTGAGATGAGCCCGATAGGTTTCGTCCATAGCCACGCCGGTGGCATCCAGCTGCAGCAGGAAGCCTACGCCAAGCGTAGGACCGCCACTGGTCTTGGTCAGAGTGACATCGTCCAGATACACCTCTTCAGCGATGCCGTCTCCACCGCCGCAGAAGTTCAGCCGCACCGAGGTGTCCTTACCGCAGGTAAAGGACGCACGGACCAGCTGCCAAGCCTCAGAGTTGACCCATCCCCCTACGTAGGTGGTGCCGCTCTGATCGCCGATCAGCGTCCAGTTAAAGCCGCCGGACTGCGCCTGATACCAGAAGGTCACCTCGTAGCTCTCGCCCGGCTCCATCGGAATGGCGCACTGCTCCAGCATAGCGCCCCAGCTACCATCGCCCTTTAAATGAGCACCGTAGCTGCCCAGGCGCTTGGCATCTCCGTTGACGGTGGTTCCTTGATAAACGTCCCAGTCTTTTGCCGTGCCGGACTCGAAATTCCCGTTTTGAATCAGGTTTTCGGGGGTGTAGGTGCTCATCTCCATCACAGCCGTCTTGCCGCCCGTCGGATACAGTGCGGGCACGTCTGTCTCTGTCGGCTCGTCCGCCACACCGTCGGCTGTTCTGAACAGGCGGGTCTTGTCAATATACGCCTGACCGCCGCCGTCCACGATGCCGAAGCCGATACGGGAATACACACCGCTGTTAAAGGTGATGGAATGGGTGACCCAATCGCTGTCGGTCTCATTAAAGGACAGCGTATAGAATTCGGCGGGAGACAGAACGTTGTCATCCAGCAACATGATCTTGCCGCCGCCGGCGGTCAATCGTTTGACATCCATAGTCAGCGTGTAATCGGTGTGAGGCGTCACGTCGAGCCAATCGATATAACACAGCTGCCGCTGAGTGTGGGCAGAGGCGGTATAAGTCAGCGCCGTGCCGTGGTCGTCGCCCGTCTGCTCCAAGGACAAAAAGCCGTTGCGCCAGGCGGGATTATCGGACCAATACTTCTCCGCCGCCTTGCCGCTCATATGAATGCACGGTAGCAGAGAGCTGTCATTTGCGCAGTATTTGTTGCCGCTATTGGCGGCGGCAGTGATGGTATCGGTGCGCAGAGGGCTGATGTACTCCACGCCGTAGGCACTCTTAAACAGCGCCATATCGTCCAGATACAAACGGCTCTGTGCTCCGCTCACCGTCACATTCGCCGTAGAAGAGGTGCCGGAATAGAAGGTCACCGAGCGCAGATGCCACGCATCGTCGGGGGCGGTGGCCATCAGCTGCATAGTCGTAGTGGACAGAGATGCAGCGCCGTGACCGTTACCGTTATAGGGCTCATACACCAGATAATCACCGTTTTCGTCTGCGACGCCAAAGGTAGCGGTAGCGCGGTTATCCTCGCTCAAGCGAGGGGACTTGACCCACGCCGAGAAGGTATAGTGGGTATAGGGCTCCACCGCTACGGGAAGGCTGTAACGAGCCGTGACAGAGCCGCTGCAAAAATACAGACTCCGCCCGCCCTGAAGGGCGGTGGCATCGCCGACGATCTCCAAGGTGCTCCCATTCGGGGCTACGCCGTTCCAAGCATCCACGGAAGCGGACTCAAAGCCGCCGTCATCCAGCAGATTGTAGCCGGTGGCGGAGGGGCGGTTGTACTTGGTACCGAAGGAGGTCAGATAAGGAACGACCTTCTCCTGCGTGCCGCCGGTGGCGGTGACCACCAGATTGTCAATGTAGCAGGCGGTGCCTCCGCTGCCGCCGGGGCAGAATTTCAGGTAGATATGGGCGTAATCACCACTGTTAAAGGAATAGGAGATCTTCTGCCAAGTGGAGATGCTGTCGCAACCCGAAGGAGCGGTAAAGGAGGCATCCGCCTGGCTGTAAGGACCGACATTGGCAGTATCCCCCTGATACGTATACACGTGATAGAGTTTGCTGCCGGGGTCTGTGGCGTATCGGTAATAGAAAGACACGGTCACGGTGGCGCCCTTGCCCACCGGCACGATCTTATACGCCGCACCGCTGTATGCGGAGAGAGCGGTCAATTTCAAAGAATAGTTGCCGGCGTATGTCACGCTGCTGTCGATCGCCGCATTGGCAATCTCCCAGCCGCCGGTAGTGCCCAGCTCAAAGTCGCCGTTGGCGGCTAAATTATCCGCCGCCGTGACGGTGGTCGGAAGTGGGGACACCGCCAGCAAAGAGCACAGCAGAGATGCTACAACAAAGAAAATTACGTAATGCTTACATTTCATCGTCGGCACCCCCTTACTGTACTTCGTACAACTCGACGTCGTCGATATACGTGTGTGTGCCGACCACCACGCGGAAATCCAGGCAAAGCTTATCGCTGTCGCCGGTACGGAAGGTAATGCTCTCCCGCTTCCACTCGGTGGTGCTACCGCCGTTCATATATGCCTGACCGACAATGTCCGACGCATAGATGGTGCCGTCTCCGCCGCGGATAAAGCAATAGCAATTGCGGGCGGCGTCATCGGCGGCGTATTTGTAGTAATAGGTCACCACGTAGTTGGTATTGGGCTTCACCGTGATGGCGGGCTGATAAGCGCCCTGCCACTCCCCGTTGCCGTAGTCCAGCTCCAGGCTGTAGGAGCCGGTGCGGGCGGTGGCGGTGGTGGCATTGTAGGTGCCGTCGGTGCCGAAGGCGGTCCAGCCGGCAAAGCCGCTCTCAAAGCCGCCGTTCTGCACCAGATTCTGTGCGGGAGGCACAATGTCCGCCACGTTGGTGGCGGAGGTGACCGTGTGGCTGCCGGAGGTGACGGTGACACGATACTGCACCGTGCCCTCAGCAGGCAGAGCGGTGTCGGTATAGGTGTATTTACGCCCCAGGGCATCCACATCGGCACCGGAGGTAGCAACGGTAGTCCAAGCGCCGCCGTTGATGGAGCGCTCCAATTGGTAGGTGTGGGACTGGGTGGGCTTAATCCACTCCACCGTGCCGTTGCCCTTGTTAAAGAACATAGTGGGGGTGTTGACGGTCAGCGTTTCACCGCGGTGTTGCGCACGGTACTCATCGATGTAATCGTGGATCTCATACGCCACCTTGCGGAAATCGGTCAGCCCCCCATCGGGGGCAATTAAATCATAGGCGCTTCCGGATGACTTGTTGGACCAGCACCACATCATCCACCCGCTCCAGCCCTTGGCGCGGAAATTGTCACGGAACAGCAGCTGCTTGCGAATCAGCTCCTCCTCGGTGGGGTACTGTCCGTCGCCCAGTCCGAACTCGGTGGCCAGCATCGGCAACGGAGAACGGAACTTGGAAATATCGTCGGCATTACCGGCGGAATTGTACTCCTGATGACCGAGATAGGTCAGATTTGTTTCGGAATACATGGTCATATTGTCGGTGCTGCCGCACAGGGTGCGGTCCACCTCCGGCAAACACTCAGCCAGCGTATCCGCCACCCTATTGACGAAATACAGCATAGAATCGCGGGTGACGCCGTAGGTCTCCCGACTGTCGGTGAAATTGCCCATATCCGGGTCGTTCATCTCGTTCTCCACCTCAGAGGTGGCGGCGCACATGACCACCACGTCGGGGTACTCCGCCAGCACGGCGCACAGAGGGGTGACAAAACGCTCGACGTAATGGTCCGCCACCTGACGGACGGCATACATCTGGGTCATCCGATACCAGACCTCAAGATTGTAATAACTCACCGCCGAGGTGGAATGACAGCACACCGTCCACAGCACCGGCATCTGCGCCTGACGGCAGATATCCAGCAGGCGACGGACGTTTTGGAGATAGTCCTCCTTGATGCCCAGCACGTCGCCGTTTTCGTCAAAAATGACGCCCTCAGCATAAATGGAGCCCTCATACCCCATCACGTTAAAGCCCAACGCCTTTAGATTATAGATCTGCTCCAGCAGATAGGTATCGCTGTAGGCGTCGATGCCCACGGTGGACCATGCGTCGCTCACGTACTCCACCATCGTTTCATTGGCGGTGAGGCCGTGCCCCAAATCGTCGTGGGTAAACCAGGGCCACCAAATGCCCTCCAGATACCCGTCCCGTTCAATAATGTCAGCCATACTGACCGGCTCGACGGCGGGCACCTGTTGATCGCCCTGCACCTGCCCCGCACAGCCGCCGACACACAGCAGCACCGCCGCGCACAGCAGCGCCAGCAGGGAGCGCACAAACCGTTTCTTCATAGTAGCATCCTTTCTGCCGAGAGAACGAAGGTGACAGATCCATCTGCTGCGAACATTCTCTCTGGCGGCTCAATCTTGCTATTATATGTCATTGTACCATAATATATTGATAAATGCTACTTGACTGTTGACTTTTTTCGTGTTATTTTGATATTGGGTGATAAATATGAGCAAACTGAGAAAGCAGGATATATTTCCACACATTTCCTTTCATTCCCGTCGGACGATATTGACCGATGCCATCTCCCCCTCCGAGCCTCACCACCACGACTTCTACGAGGTGTTTATCGTGGAGGAGGGACCGCTGGTCCATCACATCAACGGGCGGCAGGAGATCCTCTATCCCGATACGATGGTGCTGATCCATCCGCAGGATTACCACTTCTTCTCCCAAAAAGACGGCGTCACCGCGCAATTTTTCAACCTGTCCTTTGACGCCGAGCAATTTGAACACGCGAAGGCGATGGCCGCCCTGTGCGCCCCCTCCACGGCGAACGCGCCTATGGCCGATAAGGTGACGCTGACCCACGAGCTGAGCCGCCTGCTGCTGCGGCGGATGAGATGGCTGCGGGACGCAACCAACCCCATTCCCCAGGAGGTACAGCTGACCGAGGGGATCACGCTGCTGACCGACATTCTGGTGCTGTGCACCGTGGGCAGCGGCAACGTCCACACCATCCCCTACTGGCTGCGCAAGACCTGCGCCGAAATGCAGGTGCAGGCGAATATGGTGCAGGGCATCTCCCGCATGGTGGAGATATGCGGCAAGACCCAGGAGCATCTGACCCGCTCTATGCGCAAGTATATGGGGCAGACCCCCTCCGCCTATATCAACACCGTACGGCTGGAACGGGCGGCAGACCAGCTGATCACCACCGCCCGCCCCGTCTTTGAAATTATGCTGGACGTGGGATTCCAAAATACCTCTTATTTCAACAAACTGTTTAAGGAGAAATACCACGTTTCGCCGCGGAAGTACCGCAGCCAAACCACCTCTATATTGGGAAAAACCGAAAAATAAGGAGACTATCTATGAATTACGACGTGATCATCATCGGCGCAGGACCCGGCGGCATCTTCTCTGCCTACGAGCTGGCCCGTCTGCAGCCCCACCTGCGGGTAGCGGTGTTTGAGGCGGGTCATCCTCTGGAGCAGCGCCGCTGCCCCATCGATGGGGACAAAATCAAAACCTGTATCGGCTGTCAGAGCTGCTCCATTATGAGCGGCTTCGGCGGCGCCGGCGCCTTCTCGGGCGGCAAATACAACATCACCAATGACTTCGGCGGCACCCTGTACGAGTATATCGGCAAGAAGCCCGCCCTGAAGCTGATGCGGTACGTAGACGACATCAACCTAGCCTACGGCGGCGAGGGCACCCGTCTGTACTCGTCGGTGGGCAGCCAATTCAAGACCGAGTTTATTCAGCACGACCTGCACCTGCTCAACGCCTCGGTACGCCATTTGGGTACCGACATCAATTACGTGGTGCTGAAAAATCTGTATAACCACCTCAAGGACAAGGTGCATTTTTCCTTTAACGATCCCGTAGAGACGGTGGAGATCGTCGACGGCGGCTACCGCGTCAGCGCCAAGAGCGGCGACTACACCTGCGGAAAATGCATCATTTCGGTGGGACGCATCGGCAGTAAGTGGATGGAACGCATCTGCAAGGAGCTGGACATCCCCACCAAGTCCAACCGCGTGGACATCGGCGTGCGCGTGGAATTGCCCGCCGAGGTATTCTCCCGCATCACCGACGAGCTGTACGAGAGTAAGATCGTATACCGCACCCGCCAGTACGGCGACCTGGTGCGCACCTTCTGTATGAATCCCAAGGGTGCTGTGGTCAACGAAAACACCAACGGTATCATCACGGTGAACGGTCACAGCTACGAAGACCCGAAAAAGCAGACCGAGAACACCAACTTCGAACTGCTGGTGGCCAAGCATTTCTCTGAGCCCTTCAAGGATTCCAACGGCTACGGCGAATCCATCGCCCGCCTGAGCAATATGCTGGGCGGCGGGGTCATCGTCCAGCGGTTCGGCGACCTCATCCGCGGACGGCGCTCCAACGCCGACCGCATTCAGGAGGCCTTTATCACCCCCACCCTCCGTGCCACCCCCGGCGACCTGAGTCTGGTGCTGCCCAAGCGCATACTGGACGGCATCATCGAGATGATCTATGCGCTGGATAAGGTTGCCCCCGGCACCGCCAACGACGACACCCTGCTGTATGGCGTAGAGGTGAAATTCTACAATATGGAGGTGGAGGTGGACAGCCGTCTGCAGACCAAGCACGACGGACTGTACATCATCGGTGACGGCAGCGGCATCACCCACTCCCTCTCCCACGCCTCCGCCAGCGGCGTCCACGTGGCCCGTACCATCGCGGGAGAATAATCCGATAAGAAAAAGCCGACCACAGACGTGGTCGGCTTTTTTCGTTAGTCAGTATGGACTATTATATCCTCTCGACTGAAAAAGCAAGTACGGATTTGCACTCCTCTGCACTTCATCAGCCCACCGTAGACTCAAATTCAAAAGTCGAATCCTCGGTACCGTATAAAATCGGGTCACCGTCCACGTGGGTGAGGGTCAACCCGTCGGCGGTGATCTCCCACTCAAACACGGGATGGCAATCATAGGGATCGTCCACCCCGTCCAGCGGACCGCCGGTCATATCCAGACACAGGCGATCCGTTTTGTCCAAAGACCAAGTTCCCTCAAATTTTTCCAGAATCTCACTATTGCCGATGCCGTAGGCGTATTCGGTAGTGCCGTCCGAGTTCAGGGTCAGCATCAGCGAGCGCTCTTCCCCATTTCCGTCCTTGACCTCGGTCCACCAGTCACCGCAGAAAACTACGTCCGGCACTCTGTCCACGCCGCCAAACTGGGGCATATACTCGTAGGGAGTGAAGTCGTACACCTTGTCGTCGGTATTCACCAATTTGCCGTCCATGCCGGATTGCTGGGGGGTGTATTCCACAGCAATATCGCCCTTGGTGGCTACGATGCACAGGTTGGGGACGATTTCGCTGACGTTGCCCCGCAGCAGGATGGGACTGTTAGAGGAGATCAATTTCTTTCCTTTGTACGGCTCGTCTGCGAACACGTATTCGTACACGGTAACGGTGACGGTATCATCCGCAGGAACAACGCAGTACATCTGCCAACCATCCTGTGCAGTGTAATCGCTCACATTCCTAATAAAAGCTAGGTCTTTAAGATATTCCTGTTTGAACAGCTCTTCTTTGGCCTGGTCGGGTGTGCCTTCAAATCCGCCCAGATAAGCAACACCGAACAGCTTGTCTGCTGACTTAATGCTCTTTTTCAAGGCGGTGAGTTCAGCAGGCTCAACGGGTGTTTCCTCCACCGCGGCGGTGGTGGTCGTGGTGGTTAGGTCGACGGGAACGGGCGGCTCATCGGCACATCCCACCATCAACAGGGACAGGATGCAAACGAGAAGTAAACTTAACCAACGTTTCATACTGATCCTCCTTTTGGGGGTGTAAATCAAGGGTTTTTGTTCTTCTGTAGGAAAATGGTAACACAAACGGAAAATAAATGCAAGAGAAAGTGTCCCGATATATGGGACACTTAAAAAGTGCGCTCAGATATTTTCGGCGTGGCGTGAATGTAGCTTTCTTCTCCTGCCACGCAAAAAGGCCGTCCTTGCGGACGGCACCTCTTCTTAACTCACGACACGTGGAGTTGCGCCGAGTTTTCGTTTGTCCTACGTCTCCTGCGCAACTCCATGTGAAATGTGCCTGCGGCACATTTCGGCGTGGCGTGAACTTAGCTTTCTTCTCCTGCCCCGCAAAAAGGCCGTCCTTGCGGACGCCCTTTTTGCGTGGCAGGGGCAGTAAGAC
>JAZQKF010000128.1:0-3991 GCA_045542015.1 Acutalibacteraceae bacterium | reverse complement strand
TAGGCGTCCGATAACGGCGGTGCTTATGCCGGTGGTGTCGAAGTTCAACGTCAATGTGTACGTCGTAGGTGTCGGCGGTGTCGGTCCTGAGCCGCTCGGATCCACGAACCTAAAGCCTCTCATAAAGACCTCGTTCGTCCTGTCCTGTTGCATTCCGCCGATGGCGTTCAATATCTCACCTTGGTAGTATCCGTTTGTCACCGTGACGGTCTTTACACCCTCAGCCGGATAACCATATTCGGCGACCCATGCGGCATAGTAATCGGAGTCCACGGTGGACGGCATCATAAGGCACACCCTGACGGGTGTATTCTCATTCTGGTATCCGTAAACGAGACCATACCCGGTATTGTACGACGTCTCGGGATGGTTGACGGCCTGACGTCTGCTGAGGTCCATCTGGAACTCGGCGTTATGCTGCTCGAGTTCGTAGGCCCTCTGAGACTCCCATACGCTCACGCCTACACCCGCGGCGGTCGCTGCTATGCCTACGCCCGCGGCGGCGCGTTTGGCTCCGAGTATTCCCGTCATTATACCCGTCTGGCCTCCGTTGATGATGCCGTTTATGGTCCCGCTTATCATCTGGGTATCGCGGTTCTGCCTCGCGTTGTAAAGGGTGTTCTCAAGGATCATCCTATCGGTGTCCATCTGATACGCCTTATAGGTCTCCCAATTGGAACCCTGATAAGGCAGGTGACCCTCGGGCAACATAAGCGTCTGATCGAGGCATACTATCTTGAGATAGAGGCCGTTGACGTCGCTTATCTCTTGGAACGTGACCGTTACGGTGTCGCCCTGCATGGTCGATATCTCCATTATGGAATTGCCGTTCCAATCGCGGACGCACACCTGACCGACCGCACGCTGAAAGTCGCTGAGCGAGATCTGCACGGCGGCCGACTGCGTCGGGTACACGATGAGGCCGCCGAGTTCGTACATGTAGACGTTAAGCGTCCCTGCCTTGTACGGACTGTAACCGTCTATCTTCACGCTCGGAGTGGCGCCCGTCGCGGTGGTGAAACGGTAAGGGCAGCGTTTCGAGATCGAGATGTTGATGATATTCTCGGCCAGCAGTCCGCAGCATCCCGTGATGTTGCCAAGGATCTGGCCGAGATTGGGATATACGTCGGTCCCGTCCCAACTCACACCGGGAAGTCCGGGGTCAAGATAGAACCCTCCGCGGCTGACGTAGTAGGGAACGAAACATCCGAACGACTTGACCGCATTATTGGTATCGTAACCCGTCACCTCGACCCAATACGTCGATATTATGGATGTGGCGGAATACTCGAGCGTAGGGCATTTTATGGCCGTCGGCTCGAGCGAGCTTACGATCTTCATTATGTCGTTGGTGACCGCATTCTTGAGATACGGACATACCTTGGTAGGCAGCTTATGCCATGAACCCTTTATCGAGTCGCCCGACCTGTAAAGGCTGGTAGGTCCCATATAATCGAGGGTGATGACATACTGGTTGCTCTCCGCCGTTCTCTGTCTGTATTCGGTGACCCAATAGAACGCTCCGCTGATCTCGGCGATATTGGCGGTATCGAGTCCTTGGAAATAAGGCAGCTCGACGGATACCTGCATCCCGCCGCGATACTTGACTCTGACGAACCGACCGATCCGATAGCTCGATAGGTCCTGACCGCTGGTGAACAGAGGATATTCGCCCGATGAGAGCGACCCTCTCATCCTGTAAAAGGTGATGTCCCCGATCACATTATCACCGGGATGAAGTAGTCGCTGAACTCACGCGCGAACCCTCCGAGGATGTCCGGGTATTCCCTTATCATCTCGGCGAAGGTCTTGGCCATGATATCCCTCGACTCGTTGAATGTCTCCACGTCCTGTGTATTCGGCGCGTATTTGTTCGTCCTCACCGCCGACGGCGTACTCGTCGCCGTGGATCTGCGTGAGAGATACTTATCGCTCGTGCCTATCGGCGTCTGCGGCATATCCTCGTCCTCTACTACGCTGACATCGGACCCAGTGGCCGACTGCGTGGAAACGTCCCCTTCCGTCCCCTCGATGGCCGTCCTCTGTATCACTCTGACGTAGGAATCCGCATCCATATCCGTGAGCACCGTCTGCGCCGCCTTGCTCATGATGTCGTCCCACTTAGGGCCTACGATCGTTAGGCGGTCCGTCATGGCCTGCACCCACTCGGGCGTATTGCACGACCCGATCATCCTGAGCCTGTAAGTCGCCCAGAGCGCCGACTGCATGAGCGCCGCGTTGCTGAGCGTCGAACCGTCGAAGATCTCCGCGAATATGTCGGTATCCTCCGGGTAGTAATCGTTACCCTCATCCTTGATGGACTGAGGCGTATCTATTTCTATGCAACATCCGCAACTCATAGTATCTGAACTCCCAATGTGACCGATACGACACCGGCGATAAAATAGAGTGTGGTCATCATCCTCGACTGATTTTTCTCCATGCGGATGACCCTTTCCTCTATCTCCTCGACCTTAGGGCACGCTTTCGCGCCATAAGGGCATTCATTGCGTGGCGTCATCCTCGGATACCTCCGTGCCGTTATCGTCGCTCTGCGACGGGTTCTGACCGCCTCCCATGAGCGCCTTGACTCCCTCGCCGAACTCAACGGTCATCGACATCTTAAAGCGGTCGTTGACCTCATCGACCCAAGCCTTACGCTTTTCGAGTCCGATCTGCAACTGCTGAATAACGGACTGGACACCTGAGACGGTCTCCATAGTAGTTACTCCGCTCGTTTTCTCGACTCCGTTCGATGCCGCCATTATCTCAAGGATGCGCGCATCGCACCAGTCTATCGTACTGATAAGGTTCTGGGTGTGGTCCTGCGCTTTCAGATCCAAGACCTCCGCCTTGAATGCGTTCCCCGTTGTCGGGATGGATCTATCCTTATTCTCCAGCTTGTCCTTTATTACGAGCGTCCCGAGTTCCGCGCCGGGCATTCCTGCTATCATGACAGGCTGATTGAGTCCGTCGATGTTGGTGTTCAACGTCTTAAGCGCGTTGGCCATGATGTCGATGTATGGCTCGATGAGGTCGTACATCGGGATGCCTAACCAAAGGCTCGGATCGTTGGACGCCGCGAATAACTCGGAGTCCGCCGCTATCGGGACCATGCCGTTAAGAGGCATGGCTATCCAGTCATACGGGCGCCCGTAGACGTTAAGCGTGCTGGCCTGTATCGGCAATATGACGGTCCCAAGGCTACGTACCTTCTTGCATCCTACGCCCGGAGCGTAGAATAGGGCGGTGTCCTCGATGAAACCCTCGGGCATGTCCTCGGGAGCGCCTGTGTAGCGATATGTGCCTCCGGCTATCGCGCGGTAATGGTCCACGATGTGACCGGTGTAAATCCCGTCCTCTTGCTGGTTGCGCTGGCCCTGTGTGGTGAGGAACATCGGTTTAGCGGTCCTTGACACGGGCGTACACCTCCCTAAGCGAGATATAGCCGTCCTTGTCGGCGTCTATCCCATTGATGACATCGACGAGGACGGCGGAGGGGACGCGGACGTTATCGAGCAGCCATGAGACGATAGCGTCCTTTATCCCCATGTTCAAACCTCCGATGTGGTGACTACGATCGTTACGGGTCCGTTCGGCATCGTGAAGGATGCACCATCCGCTCCGATCTCGATGCTGTTGCCGTTCACTGTCACGGTCGCGAGGGTGTAACCCTGAGCAGCCTCGACAACGATGGTAGCGCCTACCGGCACGGTGTCGCCGCTGCTGATGGCGTCATCTCCGACGGATACGGTGAACTGGCCCGCGGTGAATGTCACGGTCGAATATGTAGGGAACACCAGCGCGTAGGAGTTAACGCCTCTCCAGATGCTGAAGATGCTTTCTCCCTGCCAGTTGTAACCGGTGAGCCTTGCCTTAGCGCATCTCTGACCCTCGACGGTGGCGTTCTTGACGACCTCGACGAATGCGTCACGGTCGATGAGGACGAAATGAAGCGCCATTCCGGCGTAGTCGGTGTTGGTGGGCAAGG
>JAZQKF010000127.1:0-10780 GCA_045542015.1 Acutalibacteraceae bacterium | reverse complement strand
GGAGTTGATTTATGACATTGTCTTCCTAAGACCGCTTGGCCTCCGACTTATGAAGGTACTGTATGTAGCCAGCGAGGCGCTGCCCTTTGCCGCCTCCGGCGGCCTGGCGGATGTGGCCGGCTCCCTGCCCAAGGCGATGCGCAAGCGTCTGGTGGGCTGCCGGGTGGTGATGCCGCTGTACGAGAGCGTCTCCCAGGAGCTGCGGGACAATATGACATTTCTCACCAGCCTGTCGGTGCCGGTTGCTTGGCGGCGGCAGTATTGCGGTGTGTTCGAGGCCAAGTGTGACGGCGTGATCTACTACCTGCTGGATAACCAGTATTATTTCAAGCGGCAGGGCATGTACGGACATTATGACGATGCCGAGCGGTTTGCCTTCTTCTCCCGGGCGGTGCTGGAGATGCTGCCCCACATCGGGTTTAAGCCGGACGTGCTGCACGCCAACGACTGGCAGTCGGCGCTGGTGCCGCTGTTCTACAGCATCTTCTACGCCACCCGTGAGGGCTATGAGGGCATCAAGACGGTGCTGACCATCCACAACATCCAGTACCAGGGCAAGTACGGTATGGAGCTGGTGGAGGACGTGTTGGGCATCCCCCCCGAGCACCGCAGTCTGGTGGAGTACGACGGCTGCTGCAACTTTATGAAGGCGGGTATCGAGACCGCCGACCGCGTCACCACCGTCAGCCCCACCTACGCCCAGGAGATTCTGGATCCCTGGTTCTCCTGGGGTCTGGATCCCATCCTTAACGCCCGCAGCTGGAAGCTGTGCGGTATCCTCAACGGCATCGACACCGACGGCTATAACCCCGAGACCGATCCCAACGTGTTTGCCAATTACACCGTGGACACGGTGGAGGAGGGCAAGGCCGCCAATAAGAAGGCGTTGCAGGAGAGGCTGTGTCTGCCGGTGCGCCCCGACGTGCCGCTGATCGGTATGGTGACCCGTCTGACCTCCCACAAGGGTCTGGATCTGGTCAAGTATATCGTGGACGACCTGCTGCAGCGGGACGTGCAGATGGTGGTGCTGGGCTCCGGCGAGTGGGTGTACGAGAATTTCTTCCGTGAGATTCAGAATAAGTATCCCGAAAAGTTCAATTATTGCGTGGGCTTCATCCCTGAATTGGCCCGTAAGATCTACGCCGGTGTGGACATCTTCCTGATGCCCTCCAAGAGCGAGCCCTGCGGTCTGGCCCAGATGGTGGCGTGCCGCTACGGCACCCTGCCGGTGGTCCGCGAGACCGGCGGTCTGAAGGACAGCATCATCGACTGCGGCGAGGAGGGTGGCTTCGGCTTCACCTTTAAGACCTACAACGCCGACGATATGCTGGCGGCCATCGACCGCGCGCTGGGCGCCTACGCCAACAAACCGGATCTGAAGCTGCTCCGCGAGCGCTGTATGACCGAGGACTTCACCTGGGGTCGCAGCGCCAATACCTACATCCGTATGTATAAGGAAATGCTGAAATAAGTTTACAAAAAAATCCCGAGGGACGATCCCTCGGGATTTTTTTGTGACCGAGCGGGGAGAACCCGCTTTTCATATGGCGCTGTAAGCGCTTACACCGTGAGCATTTCGCGCATTTGCTGTAGTAGCACTTTTTCCCGTCGGGACACCTGTACCTGGGTCATTCCCAGGCGATCGGCGGTGGCCTGCTGGGTCTGCCGACCCAAATACCGCAGGCGGATCAGCGCCCGATCCCGCGGCTCCAGCCGCTCCATTACCTGCCACAGCGCCAGACGGTCGGTGACCGCCTGCTCATAGGATTCCACCGGCAGGTCGATGGCAGGCTCCCCCTCGGCGTGGGTCAGGGAGAGGGGCGGGGTGGACAGTCCCACCGCCTGCGCCACCTGCTCGGGGTCCTCCTGCAGCTCCGCCGCCAGCTCACTCACCGACGGCTCCCGCCCCAGACGGGCGGTCATCTGCTCCCGCAGACGGGACACCCGATAGGACAGGGATTGCAGGGCGCGCCCCGCCTTGACAGCACCGCCCTGACGGAACAGGTGCCGCATCTCGCCCAGTATCAGCGGCACCGCGTAGGTGGAGAAGCACAGCCCGCGGGAAGGGTCGAAGCCGTCGACGGCCTTGACCAGCCCGATGCACCCCGCCTGAAACAGGTCGTCGTATTCCATCCCCCTGCCGCTAAAACGCTTGGCGCAGGCGTGCACCAGCCCCATATTGTCGCAGATGAAGCTGTCGCGGCTCATCGTGAGCGTAGCCGAAGGGCTATGTATTTATCCATTATCACGGTGGTGCCCTTGTCAGGGATCGACCGCACCCGCAGGCGGTCGGTAAAGGATTCCATCACCGAGAAGCCCAGACCCGACCGCTCCTCGCCGCCGGTGGTGTAGAGAGGGGTCATGGCCTGGCGCACGTCGGGGATGCCGGTGCCGCGGTCCTTCACCTGCAGATTCACCCGCCCGTTCTCATACAGCTTCACCGTCAGGGTGACCGGACCCAGACGGTCGGGATAGGCGTGGACGATGGCGTTGGTCACCGCCTCGGACACGGCGGTGCGCAGATCCGCCAGCTCGTCCACGGCGGGGTCCAGCTGTGCCACAAAGGCCGCTACCGCGGCGCGGGCGAAGCTCTCGTTGGCGGAGCGGCTGAGGAAGGTCAGTTTCATTTCATTAATGGGTTTCACAGGGATCATTCCTTTCTTTGCGTTCGTTCCAGATGGGCAGGCGATCCAATCCCGCCAGCCGAATCATTTTTTCAATGGTGGGGTTGGGGTTTTCTACCGTCAGCGTGCCGCTTTGAGCCAGCATCAGCCGATACCGCCCCATAATCAGTCCGATGCCGGAGGAGTCCATAAAGGTCAGGCGGCGCAGGTCCAGCACCAGCCGCCGACAGCGGCAGGACAGCACCGCCGTGTCGATCTGCTGACGGATGGGGGCGGCGGCGTGGTGATCCAGCTCACCGATGAGGTGGACGGTGAGCACCCCCTCCGCTCGGTTCAGCTCCAGTTGCATAGGGTCACATCCTTTCTTTTGATGCAAAATAAAAAAGCCTCTACCCATATAGGATAGAGGCTTTTCTCAATTTTTTCACGAGAATTCCGCCGTCAAAAGCGGTCAGGTTGTGTCACTTCAGCAGGCACACGCAGTGGGCGGCGATGCCCTCACCGCTGCCGGTGAAGCCCAGACCCTCCTCGGTGGTGGCCTTGACGCTGACGCGGTCGGTGGGGATGCCGCAGGCATCCGCCAGGATCTGCCGCATCTGAGGGATGTGGGGCGCCAGCTTGGGGCGCTGGCACAGGATGGTGGCGTCAATATTGCCGATGCCGTAGCCCTCGGCGGTCAGCCGCTCCACCACACGGCGTAAGAGCGCCACACTGTCGGCGCCGGCATAGGCGGGGTCGTTGTCGGGGAACAGCTTGCCGATGTCCCCCAGTGCCGCGGCACCCAGCAGCGCGTCCATCACCGCGTGGGTGAGCACGTCCGCGTCCGAGTGACCCAGCAGTCCCTTGTCGTAGGGGACGGTGACGCCGCCCAGTATCAGCGGGCGGTCCTCCACCAGACGGTGTACGTCATAGCCGTGTCCGATGCGCATAGGTTTCTCCTCCTTACCAATGCTCATGATCGCCTGCGCCAGAGCCACATCCTCCGGCGTGGTCAGCTTCAGATTGGTGTCCAGCCCCGCCACCAACCGCACGGGGTGTCCGGCGGCCTCCATCAGCTGGCAGTCGTCGGTATAGTCCTTGCCCTCGGTCAGCGCTGCCGTCATAGCGGCGCACAGGGCGGCGCGGTCAAACACCTGCGGTGTCTGCACCCGCCACAGCCGGGCGCGGTCGGGGGTGTCGGTGATATAGCCGTCCGCATCGGTGCGCTTGAGGGTATCCTTGACCGGTACCGCCAGAGCGGCACCGCCGCTCTCGCGGGCAGCGGTGATCACCGCCGTCACGTCCTCGGCGCGCACCAGCGGGCGGGCGCCGTCGTGGATACCCACCAGGGTGGTCTCGGCGGGCAGAGCCGCCAAACCCGCCGCCACCGACTGCTGTCGGGTGCTGCCGCCCACCACGGCGGTGCGCAGCTTGGTGACCCCGACCTCATCCGCCAGGGCGGTGAAGTGGGGGATGTCCTCGGCGCGGGCGATGAGCAATATCTCATCCACCGCCGCCACCGACTGCAGGGTCAGCAGGGTATGGATCAGCACGGGGTATTCCCCCAGCAGAATGTGTTGCTTCGGTTGTCCCATACGGGTGGAGCCGCCCGCGGCGGCTACCATCATAACGGTGTAGGGCATGGTGTTTCCTCCTTTAGGCAAGGGGGCCTTTACGGCTCTGGGCTCATTATATCATACCTATCGCAAAAAAACAACCGCCCCTTTCGGAGCGGTTGGAAACATCAGATAGAGATCTCGGCGGCCATCTTAAACAGCTGGTTCTTAAAGGGTTTCTTCATGGCCAGCGCCTCGTCGATGTCAAAGTCCATCAGGGTGTTGTTGTTCACAGCCACCACCCGTTCGGTCTTGCCGTTCATCAGCAGGTGGGCGGCATAATAGCCCATCTGGCTGGCCAGCAGACGGTCACGGCTGGAGGGACGACCGCCGCGCTGTACGTGACCCAGCACGGTGGCACGGGTCTCTACGCCGGTGGCATTCTCAATGCTGCGGGCCAGCTTCTCCACGTCGCCGATGCCCTCGGCCACCATCACGATGAAGTGATGCTTGCCCAGAGAGGAGGTGTATTTCATACGTTCCACGATGTCCCGCTGGAAGTCGTAGGGAATCTCCGGCACCAGGATGGTGGTGGCACCGGCGGCGATACCGGAACTCAGCGCCAGCCAGCCGGCGTGACGGCCCATCACCTCCACCACGCTGCAACGGTCGTGGGAGGCGCAGGTGTCCCGCAGCTTATCCACCATATCCACCACGGTGTTGGTGGCGGTGTCGTAGCCGATGGTGTACTCACAGCAGCCGATGTCGTTGTCGATGGTGCAGGGGATGCCGATGCAGTTGATGCCCTGCTGGGACAGCTTCTGGGCGCCGCGGAAGGAGCCGTCGCCGCCGCAGACCACTACGCCGTCAATGCCGTGCTTGCGGCAGATGTCGGCGGCCTTTTTCTGATACTCCAGCTCCTTGAATTCCAGACAGCGGGCGGTGTACAGCATGGTACCACCCTGCTGGAGGATGTTGGACACCGAGCGCAGATTCATAGGAATCAGCTCATCATGGATCAAGCCGTTAAAGCCGCGGATCACGCCGTATACCTCGATGCCGGCGTTGAGGGCGGTACGCACCACAGCGCGGACGGCCGCATTCATGCCGGGGGCGTCGCCGCCGCTGGTCAGAACAGCAATCTTCTTCATAATCTTGGTCACTCCTTAAAAAACTGCGCATCTGCGCAGACAACTGCATTTACGGATTTATTGTACCCCCTATATAAGGCGGATTACAATGGATATTTTACCCACACAGATGGATTTTTGTTGCATCATAAATGGGGATTTACCGAAATCACCCACGGTTTTGGGCAGCGGTGAGGGTGTTTTTGAGCAGCATGGCGATGGTCATGGGACCCACGCCGCCGGGCACGGGGGTGATGGCGCCGGCGATGGGCTCCACCGCGGCGAAGTCTACGTCGCCGCACAGCTTTCCGTTTTCATCCCGATTGATGCCCACGTCGATGACGGTGGCGCCGGGCTTGACCATATCGGCGGTGACGAATTTAGCCCGTCCCACCGCCGCCACCAGAATATCCGCCTGACGGCAGATGGCGGGCAGATCCTTGGTGCGGGAATGGCAGACGGTGACGGTGCCGTTCTCCTGCAGCAGCAGCATCGCCATAGGCTTGCCCACGATGTTGCTGCGTCCGATGACCACGCAGTGCTTTCCCTCTACGGTGATGCCGCTGCGGTGGAGGAGCTCCATCACACCGGCGGGGGTGCAGGGGAGAAAGGTCTGGTCGCCGATCATAATGTGTCCCACGTTCTCGGCGTGGAAGGCGTCCACGTCTTTTTTAGGGTCGATGGCGGCGATAACGGCGCTGTCGTCCAGTCCCTTTGGCAGGGGCAGCTGGCACAGAATGCCGTGGATGTCGTCACGGGTGTTGAGCCGCTCCACCACGTCCAGCAGCTCCTGCTGGGTGGTGGTGGCGGGCAGATTGATCTGCTCGCTGTAGAAGCCCACCTCCTCGCAGGCCTTGCCCTTGTTACGGACGTAGGTTTGGCTGGCGGGGTCATCTCCCACCAGGATCACCGCCAGACCGGGGGTGATGCCCCGCTCCTTCAGTTTGTTTACCTCGGCAGCGATCTCCGCCCGCAGAGCGGCGGCGGTCGCCTTTCCGTCAATGATCAGCGCCATGGGGGATCTCCTCCTTTGCGGTGCGGCGATACCGCCAATACAGATAACCAAACAAAGCCGCGCCACCCACCACGGCGACCACCGCCACGATCTGGGAGGTGCGCAGACCGCCGGTCATCAGACTGTCGGTGCGCAGGCTCTCGATGAGGAAGCGTCCCACGCCGTACCAGACGGCGTAGCCGCAGAACAGCATACCGTTGAATTTGTACGCCTTTTTGAACAGAATATGCAGCAGGATAAAGCCCAGCAGACACCACAGCGACTCGTACAGGAAGGTGGGGTGCACCGGCTGGGTGAGTATGTAGCCGGCGCCGTTCTGACCGGAGCGGATGATGTCGCCGGTCATACCCCAGGGCAGGTCGGTATTGCCGCCGAAGGCCTCCTGGTTAAAGAAGTTGCCCCAGCGACCGATGCCCTGACCGATGAGAAAGCCCAGGGACGCCACGTCAAACATAGCCAGCACGTTCACCTTTCGCCACCGGCAGGCCAGTGTGCCCACCACGAAGGCGACGATGATGCCGCCGTAGATGCCCAGACCACCGTCGCGGACGTTAAGCACCCGAACCAGATCGTCCAGATACCAGTCCAGCCGTCCGCTGAACAGCACGTAGTACAGGCGGGCACCCAAAAAGGCGAAGGGGATGGTGATCAGCGCCACGTCCAGCATACGGTCCTGGTCGATGCCGAAGCCCTTGGCGTTTTTCATACCGTACAGCACCGCCAGCATCAGACCGCAGGCGATGATAACGGCGTACCAGTAGATGTGAAACCCGAAGACGGTGAAGCCGCGGGAGAGGTAGAATTCCAGACCCAGGTTGGGGAATTCCACGTGATGAACGTCAAACAGCGACATAGGCTCGTCGCTCCTTTCTTACAGAGGATTGACCACCGACAGAGAGCAGGCGGCGGGGTTGATGCGGCGGGTGAGGTGCTGCTGCAGGGTGTCCACCGACAGGTCGCGGAGAACCTCCAGCTCCTCCAGGGGACGCAGACCGTCCAGCACGTTGCTCAGCACCGTCTCGGCGCAGTCGGTGGGGTCGTCCATAGCGGCCACCATACGACCGTATACGCCGCGGCGGACCGCGTCGGCGGCGGCAGGGTCGATGCCCTCCTTCTGCAGGCGGGTGATCTCCGCGCACACCAGCTCCTTGACCCGCTTCGGGTCGGAGGATTCGCCGCCCACCAGCCATACGCAATAGCCGGGGCCCATAAAGTAGTCCACCTCGAACTGGTCGTTGATGAGCCCCTCCTTCATCAGCTGCTCGTAGAGGGGGCTGGATTTGCCGGCGATCAGCTCGGTGAGTATGCGGCATACGGCGATGTTCTCCGCATCCAGCACGGGAGCCGCCTCCTTAAAGCCGATGTAGAACTGGGGCGATGCCACCGCCATAGCGGACTCGATATACTCCTGACAGACAGAGGTCGGCTCATCCACCTCGAAGGGGGCGGGGGTAAAGTCCGCGCAGGGCTTCAGCAGGCGGTCGGCCACCTCGGTCACCTGTTCGGGGGTGACGTTGCCCGCCACCACCAGCACCATATTGTGCAGATTGTAATAGCGGTGATAGCAGCGATACAGCAGGTCGGGGGTGATGCGGGCGATGGTGTCCACCGTGCCCGCAATATCCACCCGAGCGGGATGATTGTGGAACACCGCCCGCAGCAGGTTGAAGAATACGCGGCGACCGGGCTGATCCTCGCCCATACGGATCTCCTGACCGATGATGCCCTGCTCCTTTTGCACCGTTTCCTCGGTGAAATAGGGGTCCTGAACGAAGTCCAGCAATATCTCCAGACTGGGCAGCACGTTCTCGGTGGCGTGGAACATATAGGCAGTGCGGTCAAAGGTGGTGTAGGCGTTGGCATTGGCGCCGGTGGCGGCGTACCGCGTAAAGGCGTCTCCGTTTTCGCTCTCAAACAGCTTATGCTCCAGATAGTGGGCGATGCCCTCCGGCACCTCCTCGGTGCCGCCGTCGGCGGTGGGGAGGGTGTTGTTGATGGAGCCGTACTTGGTGGCGAACACCGCATAGGCGGAGGAGGCCTCCGGCATAGGCCATACCACCATCTTCAGACCGGTCTTATGGGTGTCGATATACAGGGTATCCCCCAACAGGGGCAGTTGATAGGCGTTCATTATTCGGCCACCTCCTCTTCCGGTGCCAGCAGATAGACGGTATCAAAGTGGGTCAGACGGGCGGCGCGGCACACGTCCTCCTTGGTGACAGCCAGGGTGCGGCTGCGCTTCTCCTCGGGGGTGACGTAGTTGTCGTACACCGTCTGGGTCAGATAATAGTTCTCCAGCGCGTCGGGGTTGTCGGCGGCGGCCACGTACCGTTGCACCATGCTGCGGCGGGCGGCCTCCAGCTCGTCGTCGGAGAAGTCGCCCTGACGGATGGCCTCCAACTGCTTGAGTATCTCCTTGTGCGCCTTTTCGGCGTCCTGCTCCTGTACGCCGCTGTCCACCAGGATGATGCCCTGGTAGCGGTCGTAGGAGGAGGCGCAGTAATAGCACAGGCTCTGCTCCTCACGCACGTGGGTGAACAGCAGGGACGTGGCACAGCCGCCCAGCAGGGTGTTCATCAGCTGAGCCGCCTCCACGTTGCCTTCGGGGTCGGTGATGGCGATGCGGAAGCCAAGCACCAGCTTCGCCTGCTTGAGGGACATCCGCTCGGTGACGTCGGTCTCCTTTAGGGCGAAGGAGGTGTCCACCTTCAGGGTGGCGGGGCGGCGATAGGACAGGGTGTCGAATCGCGCCTTCAGTTTCTTCTCAAGAATGGCGGAATCGTCGGCGCTCTGATACATCCAGTGGATGGTGGCCTCGGACAGCATCCGCTCCCGCGCGGCGGCGGCGGACACGGGGGTCAGCGCCTCGGCGGCGGCGATGGAGCCGTTGGGATTCAGACTATAGGGGTGGTCGGGGCAGACCAGCTCCTCGCACCGCTGGCGGGCGTACATACGCTTGTTGTTCACCTCGCCCTGCAGACGCTCCAGCAGACACCGTTTCTCCTGGGCAAAGGCTTCGCCGTCAAAGGCGCCGTCGGTGATCATCGGGTCGAACAGCATATCCAGCAGCAGGTCGGTGCAGGGGGCGGTCAGGTCACTGCCGTCCATGGTATAGCGGCGGTTGAGATAGCTGATGGAATAGGACAGCACCTGCCATCCGCCTAGGCGGAAGATGTGCCCCTGCACGGTGGCGCCGTACAGCTCGTCCAGACGGCGGCTGAAGGAGGCCATGGTGGGGTAGGCGGCACAGCCGCGGGTGAGCAGACCGGGGAGAATGGCGTACTCGGCGGCGGTGTCGGCGGTCAGCGGCACCGCAAACACGCCGGTCAGACGGTCGGTGCGGTAGCAGGGCTCCTTGAGGTGGAGCAGGGTCATATCGTGAGATAGTTGTTGGGTGATGGGTCGCATAGTATACGCTCCTTTACGTCGTTAGTACACCCCTTGTGGGGGCGGCTGTTTACAGGCTTGCCAGCAGGGCGGCGGTGATGTCGCCGGCCAGCTGACCGACGTACCGCTCCAATTCATCAAAGGATACCGAGGCGTCCCCCTCGGCCAGATCCGATACGGTGCGCAGGATCACGCAGGGGATGCCGTTGTCCGCGGCGGTATGGGCGATGGCAGCGCCCTCCATTTCGGCGGCGGCGGCACCGAAGGTGTCCCGCAGCTGCGCCTTGAGGGTGCTGTCGTCCACGAATACGTCGCCGGAGGCGATGACGCCGGTGATGGCCTTGTTGCTCGCGGGCAATACGGTGGCGGCGGCGTCCAGCGCCTTGGCGATCAGCCCCTCGTCGCAGGGGAACAGAGTGGGGCGGGTGTCGTCCTGACCGCACACAAAGCCCTTGACGTGACCGAAGGCGGTCAGGTCAAAGTCGTGCTGGAGGGCGGCGGTGCCCACCACCAGGTCTTTCACCGCCAGCCGGTTGTCCAGGCCGCCGGCCATGCCGGTGTTGATGAGAGTATCCACCCCAAATATATCAATCAGCATCTGGGCGGTGATGGCAGCGGCCACCTTGCCAACCCCGCTCTGCACCACCACAGCGGCTTTGCCGGCCAGGGTACCGGTGTAGAAGGTGCGCCCAGCCACCTGCCGGGTGGTGGTATTCTCCATACGGGCGGTGAGGCCGGTGATCTCCGACTGCATCGCTCCAATAATGCCAATGGTGTTCATACAGTTCCTCCTATAAGGATTGATAAGTATAGGTAGTATAGCATATTTTTCCGGCAGGCGCAATGATTTTATGCAAAGAGAAATCCCCACACCATGGTGGTGTGGGGATTTTGTAAAACGATGTCTTAAAACCCGAAATACGGGGCGGCGTTGTTGTAGGAGATGTCCTGCACCAGCTGGCCCAGAGTATCCATATCAGCGGGGTATTCGCCGTTTTCCACCCAGGAGCCAAGGAGCTCACAGAGAATGCGGCGGAAGTATTCGTGGCGGGTATAGCTGAGGAAACTGCGGGAGTCGGTGAGCATACC
>JAZQKF010000126.1:0-9213 GCA_045542015.1 Acutalibacteraceae bacterium | reverse complement strand
CTTCCAGACCGTCGGTGATGACAACACCCCTGCCGACAACGCCGTCACCGTCCGTGACCGCGACACCATGGAGCAGGTGCGTGTGCCCATCAGCGAGCTGAAAGACTACATCGAGCAGAAAATCGCGTTTTAATGATAAGGTCCGCGGCGGTAGCCGCGGGCCTTTTTTTCTTGCATAAAACGCCGCTGTGTGGTATAATGTATTTAGAAAGAGGTGATACCCTATGGCGGTACGACTGAACGAAAATAAGGAAAAGCAAATAACCAAGAAATTGGATGTTTGTAGTTTGCTGTTTTGGGTTTCGCAGGCCGTCTGTATTCTATGTGCCGTTTTTTGGTGGCCGCCGCTTTGCATTGCTTGTGGATTGCCAATTCTACTCTGCGGCGTGTTACACCTTGTGACAGCGCATAAGGGGTGGGATCGTTTCTATTCCTTTTATGTTGGTGGTATGGCCGATTCTTACCGCGAAAGACACATACACACAATTGTGACGGGGGTGTTTTGCATCCTGATTGGCATTGCGATTAGTGTGGTGCTGTTACTGTTAGCGTGTGGTATAATAGTGATAAAATGAAAGAGGGTGATACCCTATGGCGGTACGACTGAACGAAAACAAAGAAGTGGTGGAGCGCATTAAGGCCGGACTGAAGGCTAAGGATGGCTATTGCCCCTGCCGCCTGCCCAAGACCGAGGAGTTTAAGTGCATCTGCAAGGAGTTCCGTGAGCAGATCGCCGACCCCGATTTTGAGGGGTATTGCCATTGTATGTTGTATTATAAAAGTAAGGATTAAGGAGGTTAGAGTATGTCTGTGTTGCATATTACTCAGGATAATTTTGAGCAGGAGGTTTTGCAGTCCCGGCAGCCGGTGCTGCTGGATTTCTGGGCCACCTGGTGCGGTCCCTGTATGATGATGGGCCCCATTCTGGAGGATTACGCCGCCGCCCACCCCGAGTATACGGTGGGCAAGGTGAACGTGGACGAGCAGGCGGGTCTGGCCGCCGCCTTTCAGATTCAGAGTATCCCCACTCTGATGGTTATTAAGGAGAAAAAGACCACCGCTGTGGCGGTGGGAGTCCAGACCCCCGAGCAGTTGGACGAATTGATGTCCAAATAATGCTGTTAAGTATAACGCCTTTACACCCTCGGACGCCATATCCGAGGGTGTTTTTTTGCCCGATTTTCCGCCGCTTTTTCTTGCCGAAAAAACCCTCACAAACCCCGCAACCGTGCGGTTTGTCGCATTTTGTCGAATGAAAATGCCATTTTTTGCCATTTTACTATTGCCAAAAAATGGTAATTGTGATAGAATACTCTCGCCGGCAAGAAAAACAGAGGAGAATCGTAGAGTTATGAGCAGAAAAATCAGTGTTCTTTTGGCAGATAACAGCGAGTATTTTGCCGTTCCCTGCGCCAACGTGATGAAGGCGCACGGACTGGATGTCATGATGACGGAAAAGGACGGCTGCGCGGTATTGGAAGCGGTTACAGCCCATCAGCCGGACGTGCTGCTGATGGACGTATTCCTGCCGCGGCTGGACGCGTTGGGGGTGCTGGAGGGTCTGGAGCAGCGCGAGCTTGGCCACCGTCCCCACGTGATGATTATGTCGGGGTTTGACAACCCCTCGCTGGAGCGTGAGGTGATGTGCGCAGGGGCGGACTATTATTTTCTCAAGCCCTTTGACGCTGCCGCGATGGCACAGCGGATACTGTCCCTGTGGGGCGAGCCCGCCGACAGCCGTCGGGCACCGCTGACCGGCTCCCGCAATCTGGAGATGCAGGTCACCGAGATCATCCACCAGATCGGCGTTCCCGCCCATATTAAGGGCTACCAGTATCTCCGCGACGCCATCCTAATGGCCATCGAGGACGGGGAGATCATTAACGCCATCACCAAGCGGCTGTATCCCGCGGTGGCGAAACGCCACGGCACCACCTCTTCGCGGGTGGAGCGTGCCATCCGTCACGCCATCGAGGTGGCGTGGGATCGGGGCGACGTGGATGTGCTCACCGCCTATTTCGGCTACACCATCCATAATGAGCGTGGCAAACCCACCAACTCGGAATTTATCGCTATGATATCCGATAAGTTCCGCTTGCAGATGAAGATAGGGTGAACAGTCAAACCCGACCCCGCCGCAGAGCGGGATATTTCGGTGCTAACCCTCTCTTGACAAAATTTGCCGTCTTGGGTACAATAGGGGACAGAAACCGCAAGGAGGACGGCACATTATGGGCAACAACAGACACGGCAATCATCATCGCGCACCGCGGGAGTTTTTCACGCTGGGTGAGCATCCCATCGGCAACCGTCACTATCGGTTTAAGTACGACGGCAAGATATACCACATCACCGAGCAGGTGATCATTCCCGAGCAGGATACTGAGGAGACCCTGCTGCTGGCGGAGGCGGACAGCCGTCTGGCGTACGATGCGTGGAATCATATTAAGCGCCCCGAGCGCTTCGGCGGCATTGTGGTGCTGCCGACACAGAATCAAGAGGATTGATCGCAGGTGTCCTTCGGGACACCTGCTTTTTTTGCGTTTTCCCTTGCGCTTTTCGGCGGAAAGGTTTACAATAAAAGGCACGATTACTTTTGAGGGGGTTGCCTTATGGCGCTTCAGAAAAACCAAATCATCCCATTGGAGATCACCGGTGTCACCGGAGAGGGCAGCGGCGTGGCGCGGTACGTGTCCGAGGACTATCCCGCTCCCGGCTTTGTGGTGTTTGTGCCGCAGACCGCGGTGGGGGACCGCATCCTCTGCCGCGTGCTGAAGGTGCAGAAGACCCACGCCTTCGGCAAGGTGGAGGAGCTGTTGACCCCCTCGTCCGACCGTCTGGACACCGTGGATTGTCCCGCCTATGGCAAGTGCGGCGGCTGCAACTGGCGCCACGTGACCTACGAGGCGGAGTGCCGCTATAAGCAGTCCTGGGTGCAGGACACCATCCGTCGGGTGGGGGATATCGACGCTCCCGTCCTGCCGCTGATGGGGGGCGACAGCCCCGACCGCTACCGCAATAAGGCGCAGTTCCCCGTGGCCGCAGGCGCGGACGGAAAGCCGATCATCGGCTTTTACGCTCCCCGCAGCCATCGGATCATCCCCTGCCGCGATTGCCGCCTGCAGCCGAAGGGGTACGCGGCGGTGCTGGAGGCGGTGGAGCGCTGGATGGTGGAGAATGACGTCCCCGCCTATGACGAGCGCACCCACACGGGTCTGGTGCGGCATATCTACATCCGTCAGGCCGCCGTCACCGGTGAGATGATGGTGTGCATCGTCTGCCGCCAGCGCAAGCTGCCCGCCGAGGACACGCTGGTGTCCCTGCTGGTGGAGGCGGCACCCCAGATGGTGTCCCTGTCGGTGAATATCAACCCCGATCAGACCAACGTGATCTTGGGCAAGCGCACCGTCACCCTGTGGGGCGCGGATTCCATCGTGGATCGGCTGTGCGGGCTGCACTTCCGCCTGTCGCCCCACTCTTTCTATCAGGTCAATCACGCCCAGACCGAAAAGCTGTACCGCCTGGCGGCGCAGGCCGCCGCCCTCACCGGCAAGGAAACGCTCCTTGACCTGTATTGCGGCACCGGCACCATCGGTCTGTCTATGGCTCATACCGCCGGCGCCGTCATTGGTGTGGAGGTGGTGGAGGCCGCCGTGCGGGACGCCAAGAAGAACGCCGCCGCCAACCGCATCCGCAACGCCCGCTTTATCTGCGCCGACGCGGCGCAGGCCGCCGCCCAGTTGGCGCGGGAAGGCACGCAGGTGGACGTGGTGGTGCTGGATCCGCCTCGCAAGGGATGTGCCCCCGACCTGATCGACACCGTGGCGGGTATGGCGCCCCAGCGGGTGGTGTACGTGTCCTGCGACCCCGCCACCCTGGCCCGTGACCTCAAATTGTTCGCCGCGAAAGGCTATCATACCCAGTGGGTGCAGCCCGTTGACCTGTTCCCCCGCACCGCCCATTGTGAGAATGTCGCGTCGTTGACGCGCGTTACTGACGTCGATATGCGCCACTGACGGGTCGCTCGATATATACTTCGTATTCGATATAGCGCTGGCGCGCTCGATATGCCCTGCGGGGCAAGAAAGGTTTGTTGCCGCAGGCAACCTATCGAATTTCGAGCGAAGCGAGAATTATATAGAATGGTCGCTCTGCGACCATATATCGAGTCGTAAAGCGACATATCGACAAAATGAAAGGAGCGGAAATTATGAATGATGCTAAAAATCGATTGCGTGAGGATTCCATTGAATTTGCTCTTTGCATTTCTGACGTGTGCGATGATATCAAAGGAGTTTCTGTTTTTGCAAACCAAATTGTGCGTTCATCGTCTTCAATAGGTGCTAACATTCACGAGGCAAAATACGCACAGAGTAAAGCAGATTTTGTCAATAAATTGGAGATATCATTGAAGGAGTGTTATGAAACAGAGTACTGGTTGGAATTGATCTTTCGCAAAGGGAAGATAAAGGAAGAAACCTATAAAAAATTGCGCAATCAATGCGGTTCCATTCGGCGTCGTCTCATCGCATCCATTACGACGGCTAAACAAAATAAAGAATGATCTGTTTTTGAACAGATGTGCAACATCATATAACTTAAGGAAAGGCGGCAAAAAATGCGCCCGATTTCTATCAAGAATTTTCATAAAATACCGATTTTGATGAAACTGCTTCTACTGATTGGCACTCCGCTCTGTCTGTGGCTGTTCATAATCGGAATCTTAAACGATTCCGGTTTGGCGTTCGTCGGTGCAATTCCTCTTACTGCGGTCCTAATCGGACTGGGTTTCTTTGCAAATTACGGTATCAAAATCACTTCCAAAAGAGTTGTTTTGATAAATCAGGATATGCTGAAAGTGTTTTCCTACGAGGATGTAAGTTACATCGAAATCGGTTTTACTAACGATAGTGTTTTCGGTACAGTAAAAGCCAAGAATCAAAAAGCATACGATTTCTATTTCAGCGGAGTGGATCTCAACAAAGGCTTTCAATGGTTCCATTCTCGTTTTTTGGAATCCGATTTAAAAATAACAGAGAAATTCGTGAAAAAGAGTATAGCAAAGCTGTCCTCTTGCGAAAAAGTGAAAATCCAAAACAACTATAGAAAGTGATAAGTTGCCAAATTACGGCTTGGATTTTTAAGAAAAGTCGAGGTTACCTATGAGCAAATTAGCGTTAAACTGTCCCCACGCGAAAAAGTGTGGCGGATGCCAATTGCAAAATATGATCTACGAGCGCCAGCTCAGCCATAAGCAGGTCAAGGTGATCAAACTGCTGGGTAAATACCGCCACGTGGACGAAATCATCGGGATGGAGCATCCCTACCACTACCGCAACAAGGTGCAGGCCGCCTTTGGCGAGCGGGGGCGGGAGATCATCTCCGGCATCTACCAGTCCTCCACCCATAAGATCGTCCCCGTGGACAGTTGCCTCATCGAGGATCAAAAGGCCGACGAGATCATTGTCACCATCCGCAAACTGGTCAAGAGCTTTAAATTGCGCGCCTTTAATGACGAGATTATGAAAGGGTTTCTCCGCCACGTGCTGATTAAGCGGGGTTTCTCCAGCGGTCAGATTATGGTGGTGCTGGTGACGGGGTCGATGGATTTCCCCAAGCAGGAGGCCTTTGTCAATGCCCTCTTGTCCCGCCACCCCGACATCACCACCGTGGTGCAGAATGTCAACAATAAGCGCACCAGCCTGCTGCTGGGGGAGGAGAGCCGGGTGCTGTACGGCGACGGTTATATCGAGGAGGACCTGTGCGGATTCCGCTTCCGCATTTCTCCCAAGGCGTTTTATCAGGTCAACCCCACCCAGACCGAGGTGCTGTATAAGAAAGCGTTGGATTTTGCCGACCTGAGCGGCAAGGAGACGGTGCTGGACGCCTACTGCGGCACCGGCACCATCGGCATCATCGCCTCCCCAAAGGCCAAGCGGGTGGTGGGCGTGGAGCTGAATGCCGACGCCGTCAAGGACGCCAAGGTGAACGCCAAACTGAACGAAGTCAAGAATATTGAGTTTTTCGAGGACGATGCGGGACACTTTATGGTTAAGGCGGCACGAAACGGAGAACACTACGACGTGGTGATTATGGACCCGCCGCGGGCAGGCGCCAGCCTGGATTTTCTCAAGTGTCTGGTGACCCTGTCCCCGAAAAAGGTGGTCTATATTTCCTGCAATCCCGAGACCCAGGCACGGGACGTGGCGTTTTTGGTGAAGCACGGCTATCGGGTGAAGAAGGTTCAGCCGGTGGATATGTTCCCCCACACCGACCACGTGGAATGTGTCGTGAGTTTGGTGCGGAAATAGAAGGAGCAACTATGGAGTATGTGATTAGTGAAAATATTGTTTTTTCTCAGAAATACAATCCATATGAACTGTTACTGATTAACGCAGGGAAGGAAGAAGAATCAACAGAAGAGATAAATCCGTTGATAAGCTGGGGTTATAATCCTATACGAATCAAAATAAAAAACATATGGTATGATGTGTTCACAGCGTCTGAAATGATAAGAATGATAAGCACAAGAGATGATGCTTTTCATTTTTTGTACATTCAAATAAATTGGAAAACAGATGAGTATTATATAGGTAAGGTCAATCGTAAAAAATGGAGCGAAGTTCGTCATTATCAAGGCTCGGGGGTTGTCTTTAAGCAGAAATATAAAGCGCACTCTCAAGAATTTGGAAGATATTATTTTGCTTGCTTTGAAACGCAAGAACAATCTGAACAGATGGAAGCAACGATTGTTGATGAAGAACTGTTAAAAGATCCGAAGTGTTTAAACTTAGTTCGTGGTGGCGGTGGTACTAGCCAACATCACGGAGATGAAGAGAGAAAAGAAAAATTAAGAGCATATATGAAAGCGCACCCTGACCAATACAAAGCGATGATGGAAAAGGCAAAAGAGCTTTATCATTCAGGGGAATCAGATGCACTTAATGAGAGAGGAAAAGTCATTAAAAAAACGATGAGCGACGAATATTACAAACAATTGTCGCGTGATCGCATATTGACTTGGAAAGAAGAGAAACCAGAAGAGTATATGAAGATGCGTGATAATAATCGTCAAGCTGCTCAATCAGAAGCCTCTAGAAGTAAACGTAGAGAATCGCGCAACAAATGGATTGCAAATAATCCTGAAAAGCACGAAGAGTATCAACGGCGTCTAATAACAGCTCGAAACACGCCTGAAGCCAGAAAGAAAAAGGCGGCATCTCTTAAAGAATGGTATTCTAAACATCCCGAAGAAGCGGCGCAGAATATTCAAAAAAGATTGGCAGCTTCTGCAGAAAAAACGCGCAAAAAAGTAAATATGTGCGATCTTGAAACGGGAACTGTCATTATGACTTTTGAGAGTCAAACAGCGGCTGCACAATGGTTAGTTGATAAAGGTATTGCTAAGAATCTAAATTGCAAAAATTCAATAAGTGCTGTTTGTAGGAAAAAACCGTGCACATATGGAGTGAGAAAGACAGCATACGGATATGGCTGGAATTTCGCAGATTGAGTTGAATCTGCGCACCCTCTAACATAAATCTATCATGCAAAGGAAGTGCCCACGATGGAGCAAAACGAAAAATACATCCAAATGACCACCGCTCCTGTAGGGCGGCTTATCGGCAGGTTGGCAGTACCCACCGTCATCACCATGCTGATCACCTCCGTCTACAATATGGCGGACACCTTCTTCGTGGGTTTGCTGGACAATACCAGCGCCACCGGCGCGGTGGGTGTGGTGTTCTCCTTTATGGCGATCATCCAGGCCTGCGGCTTTATGTTCGGTCAGGGCTCCGGCAATTTTATCTCCCGCGCGCTGGGTCGTCAGGAGCGGGAGCGGGCGGAGCGGATGGCCTCGGTGGCTTTTTTCTCCTCGTTGCTGGCGGGCTGTACCATCACGGTGTTGGGCCTGATTTTCCTGGACCCCTTAGCCCGTGTGCTGGGCGCCACCGATACCATCCTGCCTTATGCGCGGGACTACCTGCGCATCATCCTATTGGGCGCCCCCTACATGACCGCGGCACTGACGCTGAATAACCAGCTCCGTTTTCAGGGCGCGGCCTTTTACAGTATGATCGGTATCGGCTCCGGCGGCGTGCTGAATATCATTCTGGATCCCATTTTCATTTTCGGTTTGGATATGGGTGTCACCGGTGCGGCTGTGGCTACGGTCATCAGCCAGGCGGTGAGCTTTGTGCTGCTCCTGCTGGGCACGGTGCAAAAGGATAATCTGCGGGTGCGCCTGCGCCTGTTCCGTCCCCGCTGGGCGGACTTTGCAGAGATGCTGCGGGGCGGCTTTCCGTCCCTGTGCCGCCAGGGTTTGGCCAGTCTGTCCACCATCGTGCTGAATCGGATGGCGGGGCATTTCGGCGCCGACGCCGCTATTGCGGCTATGTCGGTGGTCAGCCGCATTATGCAGATGGCGTTCTCCGCCATCCTCGGTTTCGGACAGGGCTTTCAGCCGGTGTGCGGCTTTAATTACGGCGCGGGTCTGTACCGCCGTGTCAAGGAGGCCTTTTGGTTCTGCGTCAAGCTGGGCACCGTGCTGTTGAGCGTGGCAGCGGTGGCGGGTATGGTGTTCGCCCCCGATCTGGTGGCGCTGTTCAGCAGCGACCCCGCCGTGTTGGCTTACGGCGAGGTGGCTTTGCGCCTGCAGTGCCTCAGCTTTCCGCTGACCGCGTGGTTTGTGATGTGCACCATGCTGACTCAAACGATGGGTCGGGTGGTGTCGGCCAGCTTTTTGTCCCTGGCCCGTCAGGGGTTGTTCTTTATCCCGTTGGTGGTGGGCTTGCCGCTACTGTTTGCCTATACCACCTCCACGGTGGACCCCATACTGGGTGTGCAGATGGCGCTGCCGCTGTCGGATGCGGCCACCGCGCTAGTGTCGATTCCCGTGTGTGTTTCGGTGATGCGGAGGTATTTGCGGGAAGAGTAAAAAAACACTTGACATTAACCGAAAATGTGGTAGAATATGTGAGTGACTGAACGAGTCCACCCATATGGGCCTTTAACTCAGTTGGTTAGAGTAGCCGGCTCATAACCGGTCAGTCCCGGGTTCGAGTCCCTGAAGGCCCACCAGAGCCCACCCGGACCACGTGTCCGTTTCACATAGCGGCCCACCGTACGGTGGTTCCCGCACCATATAGGGGTATAGCTCAGTTGGTAGAGCAGCGGTCTCCAAAACCGCGTGTCGTGAGTTCAAGTCTTACT
>JAZQKF010000125.1:0-16482 GCA_045542015.1 Acutalibacteraceae bacterium | reverse complement strand
TTGTTACCATCAATATGCCCCGCATCGCCTACCTGTCCGAAAATGAAAAGGACTTCTACAAGCGCCTCAACCACATGATGGATATTTCCGCCCGCCCGCTGCACATCAAGCGCACCGTCATCACCAAGCTGATGAACGAGGGCCTGTATCCCTACACCCGCCGCTACCTGGGCTCTTTTGTCAATCACTTCTCCACCATCGGTCTGATCGGTATGAACGAGGTGGGTCTCAATGCCAACTGGCTGCGCGCCGATATGACCAACGAAAAGACCCAGGCCTTTGCCAAGGACGTGCTCAACCATATGCGCGAGCGTCTGTCCGACTATCAGGAGATGTACGGCGACTTGTACAATCTGGAAGCTACCCCCGCCGAGTCCACCACCTACCGCTTCGCCAAGCACGATAAGAAGCACTATCCCGACATCATCACCGCCAACGAGAACGGCACCCCCTACTACACCAACTCCAGCCACCTGCCGGTGGGCTATACCGAGGACATCTTCACCGCTCTGGACGTTCAGGACGAGCTGCAGACCCTCTACACCTCCGGCACCGTGTTCCACGCCTTCCTGGGCGAGAAGCTGCCGGATTGGAAGGCGGCGGCCTCGCTGGTGCGTAAGATCGCGGAGAACTACCGTCTGCCCTATTACACCATGTCCCCCACCTATTCCGTCTGTGCCGAGCACGGCTATCTGGCGGGCGAGCAGCATACCTGCCCCCACTGCGGTAAGGAGGCGGAGGTGTACAGCCGTATCACCGGCTACTACCGTCCCGTGAAGAACTGGAACGACGGCAAGGCCCAGGAGTTCAAGGACCGCGCCGAGTACAACGTGGCCACCTCCGTGCTGACCCACGAGGGACCCAAGCCGCTGGCTCAGGAGTGCGACTGCAACAATTCCGCTCTGGCGGACGGCGTGTACCTGTTCGCCACCGCCACCTGCCCCAACTGCAAGATCGCTATGCCCATGCTGGATAAGGCGGGCGTGGCGTACGTCAAGCTGTTGGCAGAGGAGAACGCCGAACTGGTGACCGCCCTGGGCATTAAGCAGGCTCCCACCCTGGTGGTGATCGCCGACGGCAACGCCGACAAGTTCGTGGGCGTTTCCGAGATCAAGAAGTATATCCAGTCTCTGTAATACGTATTACCCGCAGGGTGGGCGACACTGCCCACCCTGCTTTGCTTGTCCAAACCAACAGCCATTACTCATTCCTCATTACTCATTACTAATTTACGAGGTAATAACTATGCACGACATCATCATCATCGGCGCGGGTCCTGCGGGGCTCACCGCCGCCATCTATGCCCGTCGGGCGAATAAGACCGTCCTGCTGCTGGAAAAGGGCGCCTTCGGCGGTCAGATCACCTTCTCGCCCAAGGTGGAGAACTACCCCGGCTTTGACTCCCTCTCCGGCACCGAGCTGGCGGATCACTTCGTGGAGCAGGCGCTGGGGCAGGGGGCGGACGTGGAGATCGAGACGGTCACCGGTATCCGCGACTGCGGCGAATACAAGGTGGTGTCCACCGAGGACGGCAACGACTACGAAGCCCGCGCGGTGATCATCGCCGCCGGCGCCAAGCATCGCCACTTGGGTCTGCCCAATGAGGAAATCCATCTGGGCGAGGGCATCTCCTTTTGTGCCGTGTGCGACGGCGCTTTTTATAAGGATAAGACGGTGGCGCTGGTGGGCGGCGGCAATTCCGCCCTGCAGGAGGCCATCCTGCTGTCCGAGACCTGCAAGCAGGTGACGGTGGTGCAGAATCTGGACTATCTCACCGGTGAGCAGGCGTTGCAGGACATCCTCGCCAAGCGGGACAACGTTCAGGTGCTGCTGGGCACCGTGGTGGAGGCTTTGCCCGCCACCGCCCCGCTGGATCGGGTCACCCTGCGTCGGGTGGCGGACGACACCACCTACGAGCTGGCGGTGGACGGTCTGTTCGTGGCCATTGGGTTAGAGCCGGAGAACGCGCCCTTTGAGAGCGTGGTGGCGCTGAACGAATGGGGTTACGTGGACGCGGGGGAGGACTGCCTGACCCGCACCCCCGGCGTGTTTGTGGCAGGGGACTGCCGCAGTAAGACGGTGCGCCAGGTGACCACCGCCACCGGCGACGGCGCTGTGGCGGCTATCGCCGCCTGCCGCTACATCGACAGCCTGTAAAAAAACAACCCCCGCCGATCGGCGGGGGTTTTTCTTTTCCTCCCCGATCTCGACAACATACCTCTTGCATAACCGAGCACAATGTGTTATAATGCTTTAAACTGGTGAAAATTTTCTTTGTCACAAGAAGTGAGGTATCCCTTATGAAACGTTCTTATTCTGAAATCACACCCTATATCGCTCAGCTGGCTCAGGCCTCCACCGAGCGCAACCATATCGTGCCGGAGATGTACGCCCAGTACCAGGTCAACCGCGGTCTGCGGGATATGAACGGTCGCGGCGTGGTCACCGGTCTCACCGAGGTGTCCACCGTCAACGCCAAGAAGATGGGCGAGGACGGACAGCTCCATACCATCCCCGGCGAATTGTTCTACCGCGGCTATAACGTCAAGGATCTGGTGGCGGGATTCCGTCAGGATAATCGCTTCGGCTTCGAGGAGACGGTGTATCTGCTGCTGTTCTCCGAGCTGCCGGACGAGGGCGAACTGTTCCGATTCCGCCGCGAGCTGGCCAAGTGCCGCAGCCTGCCCACCTCCTTTGTCCGCGATATGATCCTCAAGGCGCCCGGTCGGGATATGATGAACATCCTGTCCCGCTGCGTGCTGGCGCTGTACGCCTACGATGAGAATCCCGACGACATTTCGGTGGCCAACGTGCTGCGTCAGTGCCTGCAGCTGATCTCCATATTCCCCATGCTGGCGGTGTACAGCTATCAGTCCTTCCAGCACTATCATCAGGACAAGAGCCTGTTTATCCACCTGCCCCGTCCCGAGTATTCCACCGCCGAGAACATCCTGCACCTGCTCCGCGAGGACAGCAAGTTCACTCTCCTGGAGGCACGGGTGCTGGATCTGGCGCTGGTGCTGCACGCTGAGCACGGCGGCGGTAACAACTCCACCTTCACCACCCACGTGGTCACCTCCTCCGGCACCGATACCTATTCGGCGGTGGCGGCGGCGCTGGGCAGTCTGAAGGGACCCCGTCACGGCGGCGCCAATATCAAGGTGGTGCGGATGTTCGACGATATGAAGGCCACCATCGATACCACCGACGATAACCAGATCAGGGATTATCTCTGCCGTCTGCTGGACAAGAATGCCTTTGACCGCACCGGTCTTATCTACGGTATGGGTCACGCCATCTACTCCGTATCCGACCCCCGCGCCGAGGTGCTCAAGGAGTGCGCCCAGATGCTGGCGGCGGAAAAGGGCTGCGACGAGGAGTTCGCTCTGTATGAGAAGGTGGCGCAGTACGCCCCCGAGATCATCGCCGAAAAGCGGAAAATATATAAGGGCGTCAGCCCCAACGTGGACTTTTACTCCGGTCTTATTTATCGGATGCTGGATCTGCCCGGTGAGCTGTTCACCCCCATCTTCGCGGTGGCGCGTATTGCCGGCTGGGCCGCTCACCGCATCGAGGAGATTCAGAACGCGGGCAAGATCATCCGCCCTGCCTATATCTCGGTCAAGGAGGATCGGGAGTACATCCCCATGGGCGACCGCCTGGTGGAATAAGCATAGCAAAAGCAAAACCGCTACCCGTCAGGGTAGCGGGTTTTTTCGCGGCTGACTCACACCATCTTTTCCTGCTTGACCTTTATACCGCCGTCGGTTATGCCTATCTCTCAAACGCCCCTTTTCTTTTTCTAAAAATCTGCTATAATGGGTGAGACTTTTCGCATAGAATTACGACTAATAGATGAAAGGGTCGAGAAGACACCCTTTCGGAGAGGAGGGTTGCCCATGGATAACGGTGCCAGTAGCTACCGTCGTTACCTGGATGGTGACGATCAAGGAATTGCCGAAATCGTAGAGGAATATCGCGTGCGTCTTATGCTGTATCTCAACGGCTTCGTCAGCAATTACTCCGTCGCAGAGGAGCTCACTGAAGAAACCTTTTTCCGTCTGATTACCAAAAAACCGCGCTTCAGCGGCCGGAGCAGCTTTTACTCCTTTCTGTGCTCCATCGGTCGCAACGTGGCGGTGGACCATCTCCGAAAGCACGGGCGTATTGCCGCAACCCCCGTTGAGGAGATGGCCGACTATCTGGCGGACGGCGAGGAGCTGGAGCGGGTGTATCTGCGTAAGGAGCGCAACGTCATCCTGTATCGCGCGATGCAGGATCTGGCGGTGGATTACCGCGCGGTGTTGTGGCTGTCCTTTTTTGAAGGATTGTCCAACAGAGAGGTGGCCACAGCGCTGAGCAAGAGCGAGCGGCAGGTGAAGAATCTGCTGTATCGAGCCAAACAATCACTGAAAATAAAACTAGAGAAAGAAGGGTTTGCTTATGAAAACATCGGATGAAATGGTGAGCAGCCTGTTGGAGCGTCGGGACGCCTACGTGACCCGACAGAATCAGAAAAGACGGACCGTGATGCGGTTCGCGTCGGTTACCTGTGCGGTTGCCCTGGTGGCGCTGTTGGGCGTGGGCGTGGCACACTCCGGATGGTTGACCCCTGTTACCCCGTCGGTGGACGATCCGGCGGTGACCGCCCCCACCACCAAGCCGACAGAGGATAGCGGTCCCGGCATCGGCGGTGACGGTGACGGCGAGTGTACGGTGCATAATTTGTATTATCATAGGACAGTTTCCATATTCCGAGGTGAGCGGTTAGATGCTTTCCTTGCCCACTTGGGTGAGGATCGAAATCCCGAAGACGTCAACATCGTCAATATTGTCGAATACTGTGATATTTCCAGAGAGGAGTTTATCGCCGCGTATAACGGTATGTGGACGGAGGAAAATCTGGATGAGATCGCCTGGAATCACGGAAACGGATGCCCCTATACCAAAAACCAGTTCTTGGACGCCATCTACGGTGACGATCCGGAGCTGACTGCTTGGGTGTTTGCACCGTGTTCTACCTGGCCTATGGCAGATAATTGGGATCTTTTAGGCGAAAACGAGGACAGATTGCCCGATGAGTGGCCGCCTGAGGGTTATGGCTTTGGTGAAAAATTGCCGGAAATGGAAGAGACCGAGGAATAAATCGCTATCAGCACAGAGCGCTGTCAAGCATAAAAAAGCGCTACCCGTCAGGGTAGCGGTTTTTTTCGCGGTTGGATAGGGTAAAGGCTCCCTCTCCGAGGGAGCTGTCAGCCGTTAGGCTGACTGAGGGAGTCATGTGCGCAGACACTCCCTCCGTCACGACTATCGTCGTGCCACCTCCCTCAAGGAGGGAGGCTTTTATCACACCATCTTTTCCTGCTTGACCTTTTTATCAATCACGTGGCGGGAGGCCAGCTCGCGGTGGATGTCCTCCAGGCTGATGCCCATCTGGATCATCAGCACCATCACGTGATAGGCAAGATCGGCGATCTCATACACCGTCTCGGCCTTGTCGTCCGACTTGGCGCCGATGATCACCTCGGTGCATTCCTCGCCCACCTTCTTGAGGATCTTATCCAGACCCTTTTCAAACAGATAGGTGGTGTAGGAGCCTTCCTTGGGGGTCTCCTTACGGCCCACCAGCATCTCCATCAGCGCCTCCAGAGAGAATTCCTGCCGCTCGTCGCTCTCCCAGATGGGGTTGTGGAAGCAGGTTTCCTCACCGGTGTGGCAGGCGGGACCGTCCTTGTCCACCACCACCACCAGCGCATCCCCGTCGCAGTCGGCGGTGATGGATACGATGTGTTGGTAGTTGCTGCTGGTTTCGCCTTTGAGCCACAGCTCCTGGCGGGAGCGGCTGTAGAAGCAGGTCAGCCCCTTCTCCATGGAGATCTGCAGGCTCTCCTTGTTCATATAGGCCACGGTCAGCACCTTTTTGGTGATCGAATCCACCACCACGGCGGGGATCAGACCCTTGTCATCGAATTTTAATGTAGTTACGTCAATCATAGTCGGTTCTCCTCTCACAGCCGCGCAGGGATGCCTGCCGCCGCCATTTGTTGTTTCAGGTCTTGGATAGACACCTCGCCGAAGTGGAATATGCTGGCCGCCAGACCCGCATCCACCCCCGGCAGGGTGTTAAACAGGGTGATGAAATCCTGTATGTTGCCGGCGCCGCCGCTGGCGATGACCGGCACGCTGACCGCGTCGCACACCGCCTTTAGCATGGGCAGATCAAAGCCGCCCTTGACGCCGTCGGTGTCGATGGAGTTGACCACCACCTCGCCGGCGCCGTTGCCTACACAGCGGCGGATCCACTCGATGGCCTCCATGCCGGTGTTCTCCCGTCCGCCCTTGGCGAAGATGCGGTACACGCCGTCCACCATCTTCACGTCGGCGGACAGCACCACGCACTGGTCGCCGTACAGGCGGGCGGCCTCACCCACCAGGTCGGGGTTGCGGATGGCGCCGGAATTGACGCTGACCTTGTCGGCGCCGCAGGACAGCACCCGCTCAAAGTCCGCCACCGTATTGATGCCGCCGCCCACCGTCAGGGGGATGAACACCTGCCGTGCGGTGTCCCGCAGGATGTCGGTGAACAGCTGTCGCCCCTCGGCGGAGGCGGTGATGTCGTAGAACACCAGCTCGTCCGCCCCGTTGTCGCTGTAATATTTCGCCAGTTCGATGGGGGAGTTGACGTCGTTTAGTCCTTCAAAATTGACCCCTTTTACCACCCGTCCGTCGCGGACGTCCAGGCAGGGGATGATGCGCTTCGTAATCATTGTACCACCTCGCAAGCGGTTTTTAAATCGATGGCGCCGATGTAATAGGCCTTGCCGATGATGGCGCCGTACAGTCCCGTGTCCGCCAGACGGGTCACGTCCTCCATAGAGGACACGCCGCCGCTGGCGACCAACTGCAGGGCGGGGAACCGGGCTTGTAGTTGGCGGTACAGGTCGTGGTTGGTGCCCTGCATGGCGCCGTCCTTGGAGATGTCGGTGACGATGAGGGTCCTCACGCCGATGTCCTGCATCTGTTTGCAGAAGGTCACGGCGTCCAGGGTGGACTTTTCGGTCCAGCCCTTCACCGCCACATAGCCGTCCTTCAGGTCCACGCCCACGGCGATCTTGTCCCCGTAGGCGGCCACCGCCTCACGGACAAAATCGGGATTTTCCACCGCGGCGGTGCCCAAGATGACGCGGTCCAGACCCGCGTCCATATAGGTTTTCACCACGTCCATATTCCGCACGCCGCCGCCGATCTCACAGAAGAGCCCGCTCTGCCGCTTGATGGCGATGACGGTGGACAGGTTGGGGGTCTCGCCGCTCTTGGCACCCTCCAAGTCCACGATATGAATGTGTTTTGCCCCCGCCGCGGCAAAGTCCTTGGCCACCGCAGTGGGGTCGTCGTTGTAGACGGTCAGTTGGTTGTAGTCGCCCTTATACAGGCGCACCGCCTTGCCCTTGTACAGGTCAATAGCAGGGAATAAAAACATAGAATCACCTTATTCTTCTTCAGTCACGGGGGTGACGATGGGGTTGCCCATAGCGTCCACCAGCACGGTCAGACCGCCGGAGTAGCCGCTGTTGGCATAGAGATAGTTGACGCCGGTCTGCTTATCCACCAGCACGTAGGCACCGATGGTGAAACCGCCCTGCTGCTCCTTGATGATAAAGCGCTTGTCTTTCTTTTCTTTTGCCATAATCATACACTCCTTACAATTCGCAGAATGCTTTGAGGATGTTCAGCCCCACCGTTCCGCTCTTTTCGGGGTGGAACTGGCAGCCGTACACGTTGCCCCGTTCCACCGATGCGGTGAGGGGAGCGCCGTATTCGGCGGTGGCGGTGACGGCGTCGCCGCAGTCGGCGGCGTAGTAGGAATGGACGAAATAGACACAGTCGCCTTCCTTAAGGTATTTAAACAGGCGGCTTTTCTCCCCCACAAAGGTGAGGGCGTTCCAGCCGATGTGGGGCACCTTGTACCCTGCGGGGATGACGTCGGCGATGGGCTTTACCGCCCCGCCGATGAGCCCTAAGCCCTCGTGCTCGCCGTATTCATAGCTTTTGTCGAATAATAGCTGCATACCCAGACAGATGCCCATAATGGGCTTGCCGGCGGCGGCCTGCTCCTTGACCAGCGCCGCCATACCGCTGTCGCGCAGCTTGCGGGCGGCGTCCTCAAAGGCGCCCACACCGGGGAGGATGAGGCGCTGTGCCGCCCGAATCACGGCAGGGTCGGCGGTGACCACCGCCTCCTGCCCGATGGCGGCAAAGGAGGATTGGAGCGAGAACAGGTTGCCCACGCCGTAGTCGATGATGGCGATCATTGGAGCACCCCCTTGGTGGAGGGGATGGCGTCGGCAAAGCGGGGGTCAATGGCCACCGCGTCCCGCAGACTGCGGGCCACCGACTTAAAGGCGCCCTCGATGATGTGGTGGGAGTTGCTCCCCGTCAGCAGACGGACGTGGAGGGTGGCTCCCGCATTGCGGACAAAGCCGTAGAAGAATTCCTGCACCAGCTCGGTGTCGAAGGAGCCCACCTGTTTGGTAGGAATGGACAGGTCGTAGCTGAGCCCATCCTTGATGCACACCTTTTCGTCGGGGATGGGCAGGTCGTAGCCGAGGAAGTCCCGTCCCGACAGGTCCACCGCGGACAGCACCAAGGATTCGTCCATAGGCAGCACGCAGCTGCCGTAGCGGACGATGCCCTTTTTATCCCCCAGCGCCTGCGAAAAGGCAGAGCCCAGAGCGATGCCGATGTCCTCCACCGTGTGGTGGTCGTCCACGTAGGTATCCCCCACGCAGGTCAGCTCTAGGTCAAACCCGCCGTGCTTGGCGAACAGGGTCAGCATATGGTCTAAAAATCCGCAGCCGCTGTTGACGGTGGATTTTCCCTCGCCGTCCAGATTGAGGGTGAGGGAAATATCGGTCTCGGCGGTTTTGCGGTTGATGGTAGCGGTTCTCATAGGTCACTCCTCCAATATGGCTTGGATGGCGTTCAGCAGCGTATCCATTTGTTGGCGGCTGCCAATGGTGATGCGGTTATAGTCGGTCAGGCGGGGCGTGTCGAAGTGCCGCACCAGAATGCCTCGTTCTTTCAGCGCCAGATACAGATCCTTACCCGCTATGCGGGGGCAGGTGGCGAACAGGAAATTGGCGGCGGAGGGCAGCACCGAGAAGCCCAGCCGCTCCAGCGCGGCGGCGGTGTATTGCCGATTGTCCACGATGGTCTGACAGTTGCGGCGGGTGGTCTCCTCGTCCGCCAGCTGTCCCAGCCCCGCCGCCAGGGTCATACGGTTGACGTTGTAGGGGTTGGTGGAATACCGCAGGGTCTCCAGATCTCCGATCAGCGCGGGACAGCCGATGGCATAGCCCAGCCGCGCGCCCGCCATGGAGCGGGATTTGGAGAAGGTGCCCACCACCAACAGATTATCGTATCGGTCGGTGAGCGGCACGGCGCTGTCCCCGCCGAAATCCACGTAGGCCTCGTCGATCACCACCACCGTATCGGGGTTGGCGGCCACGATGGCTTCGATATCGGTCAGGGTCAGCGGAATGCCCGTGGGGGCGTTGGGGTTGGCGATGAAAATGGTGCGCCCCAGCCCCTTATACTGCTCCACGTCGATGGTGAAATCCGCCCGCAGGGGGATCTCCAGCGCATCCAATCCGTACAGGTCGGCAAACACCCGATAGAACCCATAGGTGACGTCGGGATAGGCCACGCCGCCGTCCCCGTACGCCATAAAGGCGAAGGATAGCGCCTCGTCCGAGCCGTTGGTCACGGCGACCCGATCGGGGGTGACGCCGTAGGCGTCCGCCAGCGCCCGCCGCAGCCTGCCGCAGGTGGGGTCGGGGTACAGCTGCAGTTGCCGCAGCTCGGCCTCGGCGGCGGCGATCGCCTTGTCCGACGGGGGAAAGGGGCTTTCGTTGGTGTTCAGTTTTACATAGGGTTTATCCACCGGCTGTTCGCCGGGGGTATAGGGGGTCAGTCGGTCAAACCGACTGCTCATAAATCGACTCATTGAAATCACTTCTTTAATCAGATGTTACTTCTCTAATCGAATGACCGCGCTCTTGGCGTGGGCGGTCAAGCCCTCCTTTTCGGCGAAGAAGGCCACGTCCTCGGCCACCTGCTCCAGGGCGGAGCGGGTGAAATAGCTGTACTGGGTCTTTTTCACAAAGTCGTCCACCGATAGGGGGCTGGAGAATTTGGCGGTGCCGCCGGTGGGCAGGGTGTGGTTGGGACCGGCCATATAGTCGCCCAGCGCCTCCGGCGTGTTGCGTCCCATAAAGATGGAGCCGGCGTGACGGATGGCGTCCAGATAGTCAAAGGGGTTATCCACGCACAGCTCCAGGTGCTCCGGCGCCAGCTCGTTGGAGATGTCGATGGCGGCCGTTAGATCCTCCGCCACGATGATCTTGCCGTTGCGGTCGATGGACTCGCGGGCGATGTCCGCGCGGGACAGCCGGGGAATCTGCACCTCTAACTCGGCCTGCACCGCCGCCGCCAGATCGGCGGAGTCGGTGACCAGCACCGCGCTGGCCAGTCGGTCGTGCTCCGCCTGGGATAGCAGGTCAGCGGCCACACAACGGGGGTCGGACTTGCCGTCCGCCACAATGAGTATCTCGCTGGGGCCGGCGATCATATCAATGCTCACCACGCCGAACACCTGCTTTTTGGCCTCCGCCACAAAGGCGTTGCCGGGACCCACGATCTTGTCCACCTTGGGGACACTCTCGGTGCCGTAGGCCAGAGCGGCCACGGCCTGTGCGCCGCCCAATTTAAAGATCTTGTCCACCCCCGCGATGGCGGCGGCGGCCAGGATGACGGGGTTGATCTTACCGTCAGCGCCGGGGGGCGATACCATCACCACCTCCGGCACCCCCGCGATCTTGGCGGGGATGGCGTCCATCAGCACCGTGGAGGGGTAGGCGGCGGTGCCACCGGGCACGTACAGACCCGCGCGGTCAACGGGGATCACCTTCTGCCCCATCACGATGCCGGGGCGGTCGTTGATGATAAAGGAGTTGTGCACCTGTTTTTCGTGGAATAGGCGGATGTTGTCGGCGGCGGTTTTCAGAATCTCGATAAACCGCGGCTCCACCTGCTCCAGTGCCTCCTGTATTTCCTCGGGGGACACCTGCAGGCTTTGCAGCTTTGCCTTATCAAATTTCTCGCAGTATTCGTACAGGGCGGCGTCGCCGCGGGTGCGGACGTTATGGATGATGTCCGCCACGATGCCCGCCACGTCCACGGTGGGCACCACGCGGGCGAATATTTCGTCGTTAGCGACCTCGCCGCATTTCAGAATCTTAATCATAGCTTATCTCTCCAGAGTGCTCATTTGAGCCAGAATCTTTTCGATGGCCTCGTTCTTGAATTTGAAGGAGGCGGTGTTGGCGATCAGCCGCGCGCTGATGGGCACGATGTCGGCGATGACCTCCAGGTCGTTCTCCTTCAGCGTGGTGCCGGTCTCCACGATGTCCACGATCACGTCGGACAGCCCCAGGATGGGGGCGATCTCAATGGAGCCGTTGAGGTGGATAATGTCGATATCCCGCCCCTGGGATGCGTAATAGTCGCGGGCAATGCGGGAGAATTTCGTCGCCACCCGCAGGGTGCGGGCGGTGTCGTCGCGGAAGCCCTTGGGGGCGGCCACCGCCATGCGGCACTTGCCCACGTCCAGGTCGAACAGCTCGTACACGCGGGGGCGGTATTCCAGCAGGATGTCCTTGCCCGCCACGCCGATGTCGGCGGCGCCGCGCTCCACGTAGATGGCCACGTCGGAGGGCTTCACCCAGAAGTAGCGGACCCCCACCTCTTCGTTTTCGAATATCAGCTTACGGTTTTGCTCCTCAATGGAGGGGCAGGGGAATCCCGCCGCCTTGAACATACCGTATACCTTTTCGCCCAGTCGTCCTTTGGGCAGGGCGATGTTCAGCATCTCTTTCATAGGGGTTTCACCTCCCCGTTCTCGAATCGGCACAGCCGCCGATAGGTCAGTCCGTCGGGTATTTCCTTTTGCAGCATAACGGTGCCCTCGTTCCGCAGAGTGTCTGCCGCCGCCTGCAGGGCGGACAGGTCGGCACTCTCGTCGTAGATGAGCAGGGTGTCCACGTCGTAGTCGGCGGTGTCGGTGCCGCCGATGCGGTCCAGATACACCGCAAAGCCTACGGCGCCGCCGGACTGATTCATCTGCCGCATCAGCTGGTCGTATTGACCGCCGGACAGGACGCTGTCCGGTACGCCGTCCACAAAGCCTTTAAATACGATTCCATTATAATATCGTCCTGCCGCCACCACGCTGAAGTCCACACGGAGCATATCGGCGTAGGCGGTGCCCTCAAAGGCGTCGGTGAGCTTTTTCAGCTGTTGCAGGGGGGCGGTGTCCCCCAGCAGAGCGGTCAGACGGGGCAGAGCGTCGGCGGGCTTGCCGTAGATGGCCACCACCTGCTCCAGCAGGGCGGCGGTGTCAGTGGGCACGCCGTAGGTGTCGCACACCGCCCGCAGCTCGTGGCGGTTTTTTTCGCGGATACAGCGGTACAGATCCTTTTGCATCTCCTCGTCGGGGGATAGGGGAGCCAGCAGGTCCTCCACGACGCCGCGGTGGGCGATGTCCAGCACCGCCCGCTTGCCTACCAGGGTCAGGCTGGCGGCGGCCAGCCGCAGCACCTCGTACAGGGTGGCGTCGTCGATGGCACCCATACACTCCAGACCCGTTTGCAGGATCTCCTTAAAGCAATGGGCGTCCTCGGATACGCGGTACACGTTTTCGTTATAGTACACCTTGCGGACACAGCCGGCTTGGTTGCCGCTGTTCTTGATGATGGACAGGGTCACGTCGGGCTTCAGCGCCATCAGCTTGCCGTCGGTGTCGGTGAAGGTGATGACCCCGTCGGAGATCAGAAAATCCTTATTCCGCACGTACAGATCGTATTCCTCGAATTTGCTCATTTTATAGGGGGCGTAGCCGTAGCCCTCGTACAGTCCTCGCAGGGCAAAGACGGCTTGCTCCTCTCGTTTCAGGGTGCAGTTCACAGCGATCCCTCCTCTTTCATTCGGTCGATGGTGCGGCGATAGCCGCCGGCGCCGTAGTTCAGACACTTGCTGACACGGCTGATGGTGGCGGTGGAGATGCCCACCTGCTCCGAGATGGTCTGGTATCCCTCACCCCGATCCAGCAGGATGGCCGCCTCCAGGCGCTGGGACATATCCTGCACCTCCTTGATGGTGCAGATGTCCTCAAAGAACTGCTGGCATTCCTCCTCGGTGTTCAGTTGCAGGATGGCGGCAAACAGCCGTCGGATAGCGGGTGTGTTAAACGGTGCCATAGTGGGCAACCCTCCTTTAACGCTGTAGTGTTTTACCATTGTACTACTTTACCAAAGTAAAGTCAATAGAAAAATGCAGATTTTTGCGGCATTTTAATCTTTTTACAAAAAATCCCCCCGACGCACGGTCGGGGGGATGAGGTGATGGGATTATTCGATGGCAGCGGTTTCCTCCAACGGTTATCAGAGTGCGACCAGAGAGCACAGGAAGCCGATGCCGTACAGCACGCATCCGATGATGCCGAAGATCTTGCCGGTGATGGCGGGACCGCCCACACCGTTCTTGCGACCGGAGCCGCAGAAGCAGGTGCCCAGGATGGAGGTGGGCAGGAACATCACCGCAAACATAATGGCGGTGACGGCGGCATCCTCGTCATAGTCGCCGGCGGCGATGGTGCCGATGATAAAGGCGAAGAAGGCAAAGACAAAGCCGAAGATGGCCAGACCCAGACCGATGCCGCTCAGCACCTTGGCGCCCACAGAGGGCTCCTCCTGCACGGGCATCACGGTGGGGGGATAGGCGGGATACGCTACGGTGGCGACGGGGGCGATGGGGGCGGGGGCGGCCTCTACGACGGGAGCCTCAACGGGGGCAACCTCCACAGGAGCGGCCTCTACGGGAGCCACAGGGGCTACGGGAGCCTGCTGGGCGCCGCAAGAGGAGCAGAACGCAGCGGCATCGTCCAGAGCGGTACCGCAAGCAGCACAATATTTCATAATAAAAACCTCCTTGGAATGTGGTGATTTCATTGTAAACCCATTTTTTGCAAAAGTCAAGAAAACCCGACAAAAAGGGACAAGCACCGCAAAGGACGGAGAGGGCGTTAAGAGATAAGCCCCCTTTACACGGCATTGTAGGGGCGGATGCCCACATCGGCCCGTTAGGGGGCAAAAGAAAAGCACACCACCCGTGCGGATGGTGCGCTTTCACGTTATTCAATACCCAGCATATCGCAGATGTTTAGGATCTCAACAGCCCAGGCTTTTTCTTTTTCGTAACAATAATGGGCATTGACAGGACCACACAGGGAGCCTGCACCAAAAACGTACATAGTGACGTCAGAATAATTCTCTTCCATTTCTTTGGAATAAGTATCATGTGCGGTTTTCATTCTTTTTAAAGCGGCGCGGAATTCTTCTACGTTGTAGTAAGAGATTTCAAGTCCGTTTAAATCGTATTCATAGGCCATCAATTTATCGTAATACTCGTCGGCAATCTCCTGCCAGCGCTTAGCGTATTTGTCGTTGAGCTCGCACATACCGGCGGTGGATTGGTACTCGGGCAGATCAGCGTCTGCGTCATAAGCGGTCTCGATCTCCGCCGTGTATTTATCCCGCAGAAAGATGCGGGTTGAGGCGGTTTTAGACGAAAGATCCACAGCGTTTCCGTCTGCGTCAGTGGCCGATACCTTGCTCAACAGACCGTCGTCGCCTTTCTCCAACCGAACCTCATACGGGTCGCCGTTGATGTCGGCGGACAGGGTCATATATTCGATATCAGCGGAGAATTCCTCAATGCTTTCGTCGGGGTCTGCCCAGAAGAATTCGGCGTACATATCCAGTGCACTGCGCGTGTCGTCGTGATGCCACGACACGTTATCGGTGAATACAACGGTGATATCGGAACCGTATGTGCTTTTTAAGGCTGCGGAGGTTTTCAGCACTTCTTCCGCCTGATTTTTATAGGTGTCGATATGCTTACCCTCGTTCCGGTGGGCGAGGGTGCTGCGGTGCGTACTGCAGAAAAACAGCACGACCAAAGCGGTGACAAGAACGCCGATCAAAATAAATAACCAAATTCGTTTTTTCATAATAACACCTCCGTGAAATCAGTATAGCACATAGAAAATGTAAGCGCAACGGTGGATTTCGTAGGGGCGGATATCATCCGCCCGCAAGCCTCCCTGAGTTGAAATTGTAGGGGACGGGTCTCCCGTCCCGCCCATGCCGTTTCGTTGCCTCGCCCGCCCGCAAGCCTCCCTCCCTGAGGGAGGTGGCACGGCGGCAGCCGTGACGGAGGGAGTCTCGTCGCGTGACACTGAGCCCGTCCGTCATGCTTCCGTTTGCGGTGCCCGAAATCGGTGGCCGCGGCAATTGCCGCTACCGATTTCGACCGCGGCACAAGGCTGCGCCCTCGCTGCATCCGCCACCGGCGGCGCTCGGGCTCGCCACCACCGGCTTCGCTACGCTCAGCCGGTGAGAGCCTGACTGCTGATTGCGATGCAATCAGTTCAAACTAAAAGAAAAAGCCACAAAAAAACACCACCCGATTGGGTGGTGTTTTTTGTGGCTGCTCCTGTCAGGCTCGAACTGACGACATCATGATTAACAGTCATGCGCTCTACCGGCTGAGCTAAGGAGCAATATGTGGCCTTCACGATTGCGAAGACCAATTTGTGTTGGCGCCTACCTATCTTACCGGGCCGCTTCCAGCCAAGTATTGTCGGCACGAGTGAGCTTAACTGCTGTGTTCGGGATGGGAACAGGTGTACCCTCACCGTCATCAGCACCAACTAATTGTTCGGCGCCGACAGATGTCGACGCCGAAGTGGTGACCCGTAGCGGATTCGAACCGCTGTTGCCGGCGTGAGAGGCCGGAGTCTTAGGCCACTTGACCAACGGGCCATATAATGGTGCACCTTCAGGGACTCGAACCCTGGACACCCTGATTAAGAGTCAGGTGCTCTACCAACTGAGCTAAAGGTGCCTGTCACCACGGGTTTTCTCAAACCGCTTGACTATAATACACTATGCCCGTCCGTTTGTCAATACCAAAAATAAAAATTTTTCATTTTTTTGCATCAGCGGAACATCTGCAGAAAGGTTTCCATCCACTCCACCAGCCAAAAGCGCACGCGGTATCGCTGCCCACTCTGCACGTAGTCCTGCTGGTGGGGGGTCAGCGCGTCGGATAGGTCGGCGCCGCTGCCCACGCACAGGGGCGGGTACATGACGCACCACCAGTTTTGCCCCCGTCCCTCGCCCAGGGTGACCTGCACCGCCTGATACACTCCCGCGGGCAGGGTGACGGTGTCGTATCGGCGGGTGGTGAAGTAGGTTTCGGTCAGCTCCACCGCCACGGGATAGTCGTACCCCGCCGCCGCCACCGTCTGCTGTGCCACCGCCCGTATCTGGGGCAGGCGCTCCCGCGCCAGCGCCACCGCCT
>JAZQKF010000124.1:0-12382 GCA_045542015.1 Acutalibacteraceae bacterium | reverse complement strand
GACTGGTGCCCCGCCGACAAGCTCACGGGGGCGGTACACTGAAGGTCGAGTTGATTTCATGGACTCCGCACCCTGACATCCTATGCGACATCGCCGCCAGGGCATGCACATCCCAGAGCATCCCGGATATCGACGACCATGACACAACCGGAACGAACTGCTCTGCACTCTGCACCGCACTCAGATCCGGTCACGAGTCAGTGATCGAGCATGCAACCTTCACGTTCTCAGTAGAGGGCATCTCCCGTGCCTGTTCCCATCAGCTCGTAAGGCACAGGATGGCATCCTACTCCCAGCAGTCGCAGAGGTATGTCAATATGGAGAATGTTGGATATATCACTCCTCACTCGATAGATAAATCTTTGATTCCGATGACGCTGGACGGATGTCCCCTTAATATCACCTATGTAAATGCTGTAAGATCCTGTATCAAGATGTATCATGAGTTGGTAAAGGCAGGCATCCCCGAGGAGGACGCACGCTACATCCTCCCGAACGCCTGTTGCACCAACATCGTGGTCACGATGAACGCGAGAGAGTTGAGACATTTCCTCAAGCTGAGGCTCTGTAAGAGGGCGCAGTGGGAGATCAGGGAACTGGCAGAGAGGATGTTAATGTGCGTGGATCAAGTCTCCAACATGTTCGCCGATGTCGGACCCGCCTGCGAGATGGATGGGAGATGCCCTGAGAGGAAGCCCTGCGGGAAGGTGGTCGAATGAACACCGATGCCGAGATCAGGATCCTCCACAAAAGGTATATGGACCACATCCAGCAGGCTGACAAACAGATCCATTCGCTGGAATGCTCCGAGCGTGCCCACAATCGGCGTATCAGGGCGTTGGAGGTCAACCAGCATAGGCTAATCCTCCTCGTGGCTCTACAAGCCTCCTGCACCGCGGGAATCGTATGCATGGCATTGTCGGGGGTGATATGATGTCCAGGACCCAGACGCACATCCTGAGAGGACGCCCCGATCTGGAGGCCATCCTCGAATACCTGTCTATCAACGGCCCGTCATCGGCGAGGACCATGAAGGCGGCGGGGTTGAACGCAGGACTCAAGCAATTGCGCGAGCTGTCGGAGCAGGGATTGATCCGCAAGGCGGGTCGCGTCAACAAGTCGGAGGCTACTTCACTATGGGCAAAGTGCTGAGGTTTATCTGCAGGGACTGTGGGACCCCCTGCAGTCTCGAGTTCGAGATCGGAGTCACGGGACTCGACTGCAGACCGTCCAAATGTGTCCTATCCTATGATGAAGCGAACTGGGAGGAGGAATCATGATTCCCAACAACGTCCTCAAGAATGCAATGGCAGGACCGGGAGGATATGTCGCGTTCCCCGACCAGGACGGAGTGACAATCGTCGCGCCCTCCCGTGTCTGGACCCTCTCGAAGGACGAGACCAGAGCACTCATCCACAGGCTGACGGAATGTGTCGGAACTGAATGAAAATCGGACAATTCTATATAAACAGGGGTTAATTCGATAATATGCAGGAAAACACATGCCCTGCCTGTGGTGAGGGCCTATACATGAATTTGGACGGACAGAGGGGCACATGCTCCAGATGTCAGAGGGAGTGGAATGTCGCGGATGTCGCACATCATGTCGTTGATGTCGCGGATCCGATGACCGAACCCGAACCCGTTGAGAAACCGAAACGGATGAGGGTCTTGAAGAGACAGAAATAAATTTGGGCGCGACAATCGGAATCATGACCTTGCCGGGCGGGTCACGTTCCAAGTGTTTGCGTTTTCAACACTCGTTGGTTCCTTTATCCTCTGCCCGGCGCACAGGTTTTTACTTAGTCGCGTCGATTCCGTTACCAGTCGGGCACCTAGGGGAGATTTGCCCGATGATCCTGAGCCGGACAGGATCCCGAAGCGTATCATGGCAAGTAGTTCACATCCGGCACTTCTCGAAATGTGACTACATTGGAACAGGCATTAATACGGCCATCAGGGTTATACTATACACTCGGAGGATGAAGCAATGGAAAATGAGATAGGTGCATCAGGTAAAGTCGGTGATGTAATATGGGAAGGACTTTTCGAGTACTATGATGATGGAGGGCAGTATCTCGTCGGATCCATTCGTGGACCCGGTTTCCTGAGACCCATAGAAATCGATCTGGTATCCAAAAGGGAAGATGAATCCGTGACGGATTTCGTTAACAAGCTCATTCCGAGAATATGCTTTGCGGCAGGACATAAGGTGGAGGTCGAATGAGACTCATCGAAATAGATGGAAAGGAATGCGAGGTACACGGATGCATGGATTGTCCCTGTTACGATAATGGGGATAGCGGATACTATGCCCAATGCAAACATCCTTCTCGTTCTGTGTTGAAACTGTATGGAGATAGGTACTGGCGCGAATGCGAGGGAGGGGAAGGGTACTTCGACTGCAATGGATTAAACGTTATCGGACCGTTCTGGGACAAGTGTCCACTTAGAATTGTGGATGGAGCTGTCCTTTCGGAGAGATGAATCTGGAGGAAGAATGATGGTTATAGGTGGGGACGTAAAAAAGTGGCCTTGCCCTAATTGTGGTCATGACATGCGCTTTTGTGAGAAAGACACATATGATTCTAAAGGGAACCATCTGGGGAGTCACGCATACATCTGCGAGAGGTGCAGATGGGAAATGCCTGTGGATCTGAGCAAATATGGGGGCAGAACTGAGAAATATATTCTCTGCAAAGGAGATGAATGGATGAAGCAGACTGTTGTAGATGGAATGGAAATCATTTTCGATGAAAGCAGGAGTTATAGGTGGGTGAAAGAAGAGTGCTGTTCCGAATGGGCACACATGCATAGATTTTACAAGAAGCCCTACACTTATCCTACGCCCTCCATCACGAACGAAGGCAAGCCTATGAACTCCTGCCCATTCTGCGGAAAACCATTCGCCTGGAAATCAGTCCTTTGTGAGCGTGTCACCGTGGAAGGTCTAGAAGGGGAGATTGTCGAGGACTGGGAGGTCGTGGACAAATGACCTGCCCTAAATGTGGAGCTCCGACCTACTGCAAAGATGGAACCAAACGATGCATGCTCTGCTGGTGGGAAAACCCCTGTTTAGACAAGATGACTGTAATCCCTGACAATCATCCTGACAAACCACCCCTTACCACTAAGTAATCTTACCTACTGATTGTTTTGAAGTGTGGTGGCTCTGTGAACTCTACATCACACTTCCTCAAGTTTTCTCAATCCGCTTACTCAAACACGAAGTAAACCCCGTTAACGGTTTTATACTCGGTTAACAATGTTAACGTACCATAACGGAGGGTAAACCGTGAAAACAGAGGGTGGAGATTTTGGCTCTAGACGATGAAACCAAAGGGCGTATTTTCGGGATGTTCAAGAAGAACATTCCCACCAGGGTCATCGTCGAGGAAACAGGGGTCAGTAAATCCACCGTGAACGCCATGCGCAAAGCGTGGAAATCGACACCTGCGCAGGCGGGCGCGCACGCGCGTGATAAGGTAGAGACTCCGACCAGAAAATCGACCAGAAAATCGGTCGAATCGGTCGCGACCAAATCGGTCGATGATCAGGAAGTGACCAAGGGCGAGATGGCAAAGCTCGCCAAAACAAACCTCTCGTTCATCGTGGATCATGCCAAGGAAGGCTTCTCCCGTGCGGTCCTCTGTGAGGATCCCGATAAGCGCACATGGATGGAGACGCAGTACCTCAAGGTCCTCCATCAGGCTGCGGTACAGCTCGGTAAGTGGGGTGGCCTCGACAGCACCACCGACAAGGACAACCCGATTCTCGCGGAGTACGCCAAGGCGTTGGAGGGGGTCAAGGACAAGAAGGTCGAAGACTGGGAGGTCACCGAATGACCGAGGCCCTCCTGCCGTTCTCCGACAAGGTGAATAGGCGCATCGTGTGCTGTGATGCATTGCAGTTCTATGAGGGGCCCGTCAGGTCGGGAAAGACACAGGCCAGCCTGATGTCGATGATCTACTACATCGCCACCCACCCGGTAAAGGTGGGCATCATGTCCGGCAACACCGTCGGATCCGTGGTGAGGAACTGCGTGAAGTCCAAGATGGGCCTGTTGGACCTGTGTCCCAAAGCGGAGAAGGTCAAGAGGGACAACACCGACCAGATCATCATACCGACAGACCACGGCGAGGTCACCATCTACCTCTTCGGAGGCGGCAAGGCCAACTCCGACGACCAGCTGAGGGGAGTCACCGCCGAGTTCTGGTATGCCGACGAGATCACCAAGCATCACATGACCTTCATCAACGAGGCCATGGCGAGGTTGGCGGCATCAGACTATCCATACATGGTCTGGACGAGCAACCCCGACAATCCGAGGCACCCCCTGTACGTGGAATACACGGACAAGTTCCTCCGCATGTCCCCCGAGGATAAGGAGGCCTTCGGAGGCTACCACGAGTTCCACTTCCAGCTGGAAGACAACCCCGTGATGACCCCTGAGAAGGTCGCAGCACTCAAGCTCCGCTACACGGGAATGGAGTACAAGCGCAAGATCCTCGGAGAGAGGTGCATCGCCGAGGGGCTGGTATTCCCGTTCTTCGGTGACCATTGCATCAAGATGCCACCGGAGGATGTCAAGGTGGGCTACGCCGGGATCGACTTCGGAACGGTCCACCCCACCGCGATGGGATGGTACGGGCGCTCACCGTCCACCAAAGAGTGGTTCAAGGTCAGGGAGTGGATCGCGACTCCCGAACAGTCCGCCAGCATGACCACTGCAGACTATCTGCGCGTTTTCGAGGAGATCACCGCCGAACTCGGCGGGATCAATCGCATGAATGTGACCATCGACTACGGAGGGGGTGGGGAAGCCCTCGCACGTGAGTTCGAGAAACACCGCTGGATGCCACAGAACCCCGACAAGGCCGTTCTGGACGGTATCAGTGAAATGGCAAGGCTGCTCAACACCGGGAGGTTGTTCATCTCCCCCCTGTGCAAGGGCACCATAGATGCCATCTACCTCTACCACTGGGATGAGAAGGCCAGTGAGAGGGGTGAGACGAAACCGGTTAAACAGTACGATGACCCGGTGGACGAGACCAGGTACGTCTGCTCCACGTTCATCGAGCCGAGGGTGAGATAATGAAGGACATCATCAGGACACCGACCCCCTACACGGAGGTCAGCATAATGAACGCCTATGAAGAGTTCAGGAAGAGGGTGGAACGCCTCAGGATCCTTGACAACGCATACTTCACGGGCAGGACGGGGAGAGAGGATAAGAACGCCAAGCTGACCGTCAACTACTGCAAGTACATCAGCGACACCAAAGCCGCATTCGTGGCAGGCATCCCCCCTGCATACGAGGCCGATACAAACGATGCCAAGGGACAGGAGATCGTCGAGGCATTCGATGAGCAGACCCTTCCAAGATTGGACCAGCAACTCGTCACGGATGCATCCCGCTATGGTCGTGCGTTGGAGGTCGAGTACATGGAGGAAGAGGATGGTAGACTCATCCCCAGATCCACACAGGTCAGTCCCTTGGACGGCTTCATCGCATACGACCAGACACTCAACCCCAAACCCGTCTTCGGTGCCATCCACTACGCCTACAAGAACGACGATGGGACGGTGGACGACTACCTGGACGTGTACGACGACACCCAGGTCGTCAGGTACAGGCTCACCGGACCCGAGGGGTCATCGTCATGGGTCGAGGTCTCAGGCTCCCGTAGGCTCCATGGGTTCCAATCCGTGCCCATGATCGAGTACCTGAACAACCCTGATGGTATCGGGGACTTCGAGCCCGTGCTGGACGAACAGACATCGCTCAACGAGATGCTGTCGGACAGGGTCAAGGATAAGAACAGGTTTGCAAGCGCGATCCTCGTTGCACAGGGATTCGTACTCGGAGATACCGACGAGGAGGTTAACGAGTCCATGGGTCGGCTCAAGGAGGACGATTACATCTCCATCCCCCGTGATGCGGGCCTCAGCTACCTCGTCAAGACCTTCGACGAGGCATCTGTCCAGATCCTCGTGGACGACGTCACCACCAACATACACAAGATCACCGGGATCCCCGACCTGTCGGATGAGAACTTTGCGTCCAACACGTCAGGGGTTGCGATGAAGTACAAGCTCCTCGGACTGCTCAACATCGCCCAGTCCGTGGAAGCGGAGTTCCGCAGGGGATTCAGGACCAGGTGCGCCCTGTACTCGGGAGCCATGTTCGGGGACTCGGGCGCGGACGTCAGGAAGATGGACATAAGGTTCCGCTTCAACCTGCCCACCGACCCCAGCTTCGAGGCGCAGTCCCTCCAGATCTTCATCCAGAACGGCCTCCTCTCCCGTGAGACCGCCCTTGCATACGTACCCTATGTGGACGATGTCGCAGAGGAGCTCAAGCGCATCGAGGCGGAGGAACAGGTGAAGGCCGAACGTCAGCGTCAGGCCGAGGAGGACCTGATCGACAAGGAGCTCAGGAAGATGAGGGGACAGGGCGACGATGAGGAACCCGTCCCGGAGGACGAGGATGAGATCTGAGGAAGAGGAGAACACCGACGCCGTCCTGGATTACCAGGCGGTGGTCGCCCTCGTATCGGCTCAGGTCGCGAGGGCATCGCGTCGGGCCTCCCTGGACCTCATGAACGACATGGGGTCCATCCTCTCCACCTACACTGCCAAGGGTGGCTTTGAATCTACGGAGGAGGCGAGGGCGTACCTGCAGGGGTACATCGAGCCCAAGGACCGTGCAACCCTCATAGAGGCGGCGAGGAAGCTTCCCGAACCCGAAAGGACGAGGCAGTTAACCCGGCTGTCATCCTCTGCATACAACTGGAGGATGAGCCGTGCGGAAGCCCTCGACAAGATGCAGAGGATGTCATCCATCAAGCTCCGCAGGGACATCGAGGACCGTCTGATCCCGGCACTCAACGACACGGTAGAGAAAGGGGTGAAGAGGACCGTCTACTCCACCCAGAAGGAGTTGGGTATGGGGTTCAGGTTCGACCTGCCCTCCGAGAAGAACATCGACCAGGTGGTCACGGGAACAGGTGTGTACGACCGCGTCAAGCTGTTCTCCAAGCAGGAGATGGAGGGCGTCAAGGAGATCGTCACCAAGGGCATGCTTTCAGGGCGTGACCTGAAGACCATGACCAGGGAGGTCGAGCAGTTGACCGGCAAGGCCCCGTACAAGGCCCGCAGGCTCGTGAGGACCACGGTGGCTCAGGCGGCGGTCGATGCCGAGTTGAAAGAGCTGGAGGAACTGGGCATCACGGAGTACGAGATACAGTGCACCTTCGACGAACGTCTTTGCCCGATATGCAGGAAGTACGATGGCAAGAAGTACAAGCTGGGCAAGGGACCCACCCCCACGTTCCATCCCAACTGCAGGTGCAGGGTCCGTCAGATCATCCCCAAGGAGTTCCAGAAGGGCCTCACCAAAGCGGCGAGAGATGAGAATGGGAAATCCATCAGCATCCCCTATGATATGACCTATGACACATGGGAGAAGAAATACGGCAAGGGGGGAGGACAGGGAGGAATGGGTGTGAAACCCCCGAAGATGCGTTCCAAGTGACAAACCTCTTACAGATTTTTTCTCGGATGGTGTAGAATCCCATCCGAACTTACTGTAAACGGTGTTAAAACGCTTATATACCTGTTTAACAGTGTTTACCCTACCATAACGGAGGGTAAACCGTGGCTGACGACACAATCGACACACCGGAATCCAAAACAGAGGTCACCTTCACAGCTGAACAGCAGGCCAAGATCGACGAGATCGTGTCCTCGCGCATCAATGCGATCAACGCGAAGCACGAGACCGCCCTGAAAGACCTTGAGAAGAAGCATCAGAAGGAGATCGAGCGCAGTAAGATGGACGAGGCCGACAGGCTCAAGGCGGAAGCCGACGAGCAGATGGCGGCGTTCAAGAAACGTGCAGAGGATGCCGAGTTGCAGGTCCGTATCGGGACCACCGAGAGGGAACTTGCCAAAGTCGGTCTGGACACCGCACTGGCGAAGACCCTCATGGGAGAGACCGACGAGGAGACCATGTCCAACATCAAGGCCATCGAGAAGGTTGCACGCGAGTGGGCCAACACGATGTATGCCGAGAAGGTAGGCAAGGGGGCACCCCAGGCACCCGCTGGGGAAACTAGTGGGGACGTGCTGTCGATGATGAGGAAGGCCGCGGGACTCTGATGGAGGATCTAGAATGGCAGATATGATACTGACAAACCAGGCATTGCCCCAGGGTCAGCCCAACGATTTCGAGGAGATCAAGAAGTACCTCACAACGATCACCGACGAGATCGCCACAGCCGACGTCCTGACGAGCTACATGACACCCAACCCTACCCTTTTCCAGGCAGCGAAAGAGGCAGGGGTTTTCAGCGTCCCCACTATCACCACATCCGGACTCGGCGACTACGACAAGGCCAAGGGAAGTCCCCTGGGTGCAGTCTCCACCGAGTTCACCGATTACAGACTCAGATTCGACCGTGCAAGGTCCTTCATCCTCGATGGAGTTGACATGATGCAGAACGGCGGACTCCTCAGGGGAACCGCTATCCTCGCCGAGTTCATGAGGGAGCAGGTTGTCCCCGAGATCGACCTCACAAGGATCTCCACATGTGCCGACACATCCATCACCGCAGGCAACACCAAGGAGGTCACACCTGCCAAGGCATCCTTCCTCTCCGAGATCATCTCAGCGGTCAACCAGACCAGGAAGAACCTCAAGCTCAGGGGAACATCCGGCATGAAGATCCATGTCAACGACAAGTACCAGGACGTTCTGGAGCTCAGTTCCGAGTACACCAGGACCAAGGGGATCGACAGCGGTATCAGGAAACTCGACACCGGTGTGGACATGATCAACCAGGCCGAGATCATCTGGACCCCTGAGGAGTACATGTACTCCCAGTTCGAGTACCACAAGGCAGTCACCTCCGCAGAGCCTGCAACCGCAGCAGATGTCCCCAAGGGGGGAACCGCACCTGCAGAAAATGCCAAGGAAATCGCGGTCATGGTCGTCGCACCCGGAGTCGCGAACGGTCTGGTCGCTTCAGAGACATCCCAGATCTTCGCACCCGGAACCGTTCCCGGTATCATCAACTCCACCTGGATCGACTACCGTGTGTTCCACGACTGTCTGATCATGAAGAACAAGGTCGGGGGAATCTACACCCTCACCGTACCCAGCGCCTGAGGCTGAGCCATGTCCGACAACCGCCTGCGCAGGATAACCGACCGTCCCCAGTACGCACATCTGGACGAATACCTCCTCCAGTCCGTTCTGGAAGAGGCGGTCCTTGATTTCGAGGCGTACACCAACAGGGAGGACCCGGGTGCGCGGGCGGATTCGTGCATCATCGAACTGGCCTGCATCAAGCTGAACATGATGGGTGCCGAAGGATCCTCGGGCGCATCGGAGGGGGACGTGTCCCGTACATGGGATGCGATCCCCGAATCCCTCAAGCTCCGTATGGACGGTTTCCGCCGTCCGTTGGGGTACAGGAGGACCAGATGATACCCCTGTCCCGCGATGCCGTGAAGCTCACGGTGTGGAAGACGGTGACCCATGAGGAGGACGGCGATGTGTGGGAGGAGCACCAACCCACATCCCATACCGTCATGGCCTCCGTCTATCCCCTCACGTCCTCCAAGGTGCAGGGCGTGGAGGGACAGGATATCCAATCCTCCTATCGGATCCTTTTCAACACGAAGCCCTCCACGGAGGTCTGCGTGGGATACATGCTGGGGACCCGTGACGAGCCCATCTACTCCCTCATCGAGGTCAAGGTGTCGGGCAACCGTGCATCGTGCATAGGGGTGAGGAGCTGATGGCCCGTAGGTCCAACGTCTCCATCAAGGTGGATGTGAAGGGATTCTGCGAGGGCATGGACATGGATCTGAAGAAGCTCCAGGCCCTGATGCCCAAGACCATGGCACGCATAGGAGCCTCGATGGAGAACTATGCCAAGGCCAAGGTGCGTGTGGACACGGGACACCTGCAGAGATCCATCACCCACATGGAGTACAACGACTCTCTTAGGTTCCACACATACGTGGGCACCGCCGTCCACTACGGCCCGTACCAGGAGTACGGAACAGGGGACAGGGGCAGTAACGAGTACAACGGACACATCGAGCCGTCGGTCACGTTCACGGCAGGGTGGCCCGGCATGACCGGTCAACCCTACCTCAGGCCCGCGTTGTATGATATGGAGGCGTACCACGTCTCTCTCGTCCGTCAGTGCTTCAGGGAGGCCGTCAGATGATAGACAACATGGACCAGATCAAGGAGCTGGTGGCGGAGGCCATCGGTTCCGACGTCTACGAGGTCTATCCCCAGAAGAAGACCAAGGTGCCCTTCGCCATCGTCGTCCAGACCTCCAACAACGCCCTCCTGACCGACAGGTACGGGGAGGACATCGTTGCCAGGATGGACTACTCCGTTCAGATCTTCGCCAAGAACAACACGGAGCTCCGCAGGATGGAGGAGGCCATAGTCAGGGCGGGCACGCCGATAAGGTTCCGCAGGATGGGGAAGACTCCCGGGTGGTCGGACCAGACCCACGGTCCCACCAGGATCCTGTTCTTCGAGATGGTGTTGGACAAGCGCAACACACCCCACATAATAGGGTGATACAATGGCAGAATCAAGAGCAGTCAATACAATCGGAATCTCCGTGTATTTCGTCATCGACGATGAGCTGAGGGAGCTCACGGAGGTCAAGTCAATCCCCGAGCTGGGGATGATTCCCTCTAAGCTGGAGACTACCCATCTCAAATGCAGGTCCAGGACCTATGAGAACGGTGTCTCGGACAACTCAGGGGAGATCGCATTCACATGCAACGCGGTCCCCTCCGGACTCGATGGATCCAACATCGACCTCATCGACAGCATGGACCCCGAGACCTCCTACAGGTGCATCGTCAAGATGCCCAAGGTCAGGAAGCAGTGCGTGTACTACTGCAAGGTCTCAGGAAGGTACTCCGCTATCAGTGTGGACGCCATCCAGGAGTTCATCGTGGCCACCACACCCACAGGGGACCTCACGTTCCCCGCGCTCAGCGAGTCCTATGGCGTGACCTACATGGGCAACGCACCCGACGGACTCGAAGCGACAGGAGAGGTCTCTGACGCCATGTCCTATGAGGTCGGAACCTCCGCCACCGTCAAGGCCAACGCCTTCGCGGTCGAGGGCTACACCTTCATCGGATGGTCCGACTCCTCCTCAGGACTCGGAAAGACCTACGACGAGGGTGACAAGATCGTGATGACCGAGGATGTCGTCCTGTACGCACAGTGGCTGAAGGACGGTGAGTGACCTGGTCACCATAGGATCCTCCAAGGGTGTGGAGCGTGAGTTCTCCATATCCATCGACAGGCTCCTGGAGATGGAGGCGGCCGACCCCTCGTTCAACCTCGCAGACGAGATCGGCAAGCTGTCCTCGTTCAGGCTCACGGACGCCGTCAGGATGTGCGAACTCCTTGGCGTGGACTACGCAGGGTTCGTGGCAGACGGGTTCACCTACAAGGACCTGATGACCATCGGCAAAGGTGTCCTCCGCGAACTGGGGTTTATCCCGGACTCGCCGAGGAGATCGGAGAGTCCCGTGCAAGATGCATCGGAGGATCCCTGAGGAAGGGGTCGGGCCGTATGTCCGACGGTGTGCGCGTAGTGGCGGCATCGGAGGGCATCGACCCGTCATCCCTCCCTCCCAAACTCCTTCTCGATTCCATACGCCTCCGTTGCGCTGTACGCAACGAGGAACGCAGACAGGATGCCCAGCTCCAATGGAACGCTCTCCGCGTGCATTGCGGGGTCAAGATGGACTGGTGGGAGTTCTCATCCTCTCTCTACCCCAAGGGCTTCATAGATGGTGTGCGTGAGCGTCAGGCCGAGGCCGAACAGACCAACGCCCAGATGGAGCTTCTGAGAAGGATGGAGGCGATGAGATGAGTGCTTTTGACGAGACCGTCAACGTCGGCTTCGATGTAGACCTGACATCCCTGGCCACAGGTATGCAGAGGGCCAAGGCGGAGATGATCAAGGTCCAGAGACAGATCAACAGATCCGCCAAGGACATGGCCGGATCCATGCAGGAGGTCACGGAGGAGATAGACGGTATAAAGGCGATGGCAGGTGCCATGGGTCTCGCCGTCGTGGTGTCCGCATCCAAGGCGGCGGTGGAGATGGCGAGGTTCGCAGACTCCGCCCGTTCCGTGGAACAGTACTTCTACAACTCGTTCGGGGTCATGGGTGACGAGGCCAAGGCATGGGCCAGTGACCTCGCCGACGCATACGGGGTCTACGACACCGAGGTCTACCGCTTCATGGCGGACCTCAACGAGGGATTCCTGCGTGCGGGCAACTCGATGTCCGAGTCCCTGAGGATGGCAGAGGACTTC
>JAZQKF010000123.1:0-10382 GCA_045542015.1 Acutalibacteraceae bacterium | reverse complement strand
ATTACGCCACCACCCGTCCCATTGAATCGGAGGCTCCGGGTATCATTCAGCGCAAGAGCGTCAGCGTGCCGCTACAGACCGGCATCAAGGCGATCGACAGTATGATCCCCATCGGTCGCGGTCAGCGCGAATTGATCATCGGCGACCGCCAGACCGGTAAGACGGTGATCGCGGTGGACACCATCCTCAATCAGAAGGATACCGGTGTCATCTGCATCTACGTCGCCATCGGACAGAAATCCACGGCCGTGGTGCAGATCGCCAACGAGCTGCAGCAGGCGGGCGCTATGGAGTATTCCATCATCGTGTCCGCCTCCGCCAGCGAGTCGGCTCCCCTGCAGTACATCGCCCCCTATGCGGGCTGTGCTATGGCGGAGTATTTCCGCGAGCAGGGTAAGGACGTGCTGATCGTCTACGACGACCTGTCCAAGCACGCGGTGGCCTATCGCGCCCTGTCGCTGCTGATCCGCCGTCCCCCCGGCCGTGAGGCCTATCCCGGCGACGTATTCTATCTGCACTCCCGTCTGCTGGAGCGCGCGGTGTGCGTGGCGGACGAGTACGGCGGCGGTTCCATCACCGCCCTGCCCATCATCGAGACCCAGGCGGGCGACGTATCCGCCTATATCCCCACCAACGTCATCTCCATCACCGACGGTCAGATCTTCCTGGAGACCGAGCTGTTCCACAGCGGCATTATGCCCGCCATCAACCCCGGCATCTCGGTATCCCGTGTGGGCGGCAGCGCCCAGCTGAAGGCGATGAAGAAGGTGAGCGGTGAACTGAAGCTGCTGTACTCCCAGTACCGCGAACTGCAGGCTTTTGCCCAGTTCGGCAGCGATCTGGATGCGGACACCAAGGCGCGTCTGGCGCTGGGTGAGCGCATCGTGAAGGTGCTGGGTCAGCACCGCAACAGCCCCGTCCGCGTGGGCTGTCAGGTGGCCATCATCTACGCCGTCACTCACGGCTGGTTGGATGAGGTGCCGGTGGCGGAGGTCACCGACTACGAGCAGCGGCTGTACGAGCTGCTGGAGCAGAAGTACAACGACCTGCTGACCCGCTTTGAGAGCGGCTATTACGAGGACAGCGACGTGGCGAAGCTGGAAGACGCCCTGCGTGAGATGAGGTGACGCCGTGGGAGCCGATATTAAATCCCTGCGCACCCGCATCAAGAGTGTCACCTCCACCCTGCACCTGACCCGTGCCATGGGTCTGGTGGCATCCAGCAAGATCCGCAAGGCCACCGAGCGGATGCTCCACGGGCGGGACTACGACGCCGCCATGGAGCAGCTGCTCAGCCTGCTCACCGCCAGCCCCGAATGCGCCCGCAGCTCCTATATGCAGGAGCGGGAGGGCAAGACCCTGCTGGTGGTCATCGCCGGCGACCGCGGTCTGGCGGGCGGCTATAACGCCAACGTATTCCGCGCGGTGCGGCAGTATCCCGACGCGGAGATCCTGCCCATCGGCAAGCGCGCCTGCGCCCGCTTCGGCGGCGAGATGCGCCTGTGCGAAAAGCTGGACAGCGCCGAAGCCTATGCGCTGGCGGTGGATCTGTGCCGCCGCTTTGCCGCGGGGGAGTTTGCCCGTCTGGGCATCCTGTACACCCGCTACGTGTCTATGATGAGCCAGCAGCCGGAATTCCGCTGGGTGCTGCCCCTCTCCCGCCCCGAATCGGTGCCCCCCACGGCGGTGCTGTTTGAGCCGGACGAGGCCGCCATCCTGGAGACCGCCGTGCCGGAGTACGTCACCGGCGCCATTATGGCCGCCGTGCGGGAGAGCTACGCCAGCGAGGTGGTTGCCCGCCGTATGGCGATGGACTCCGCCGGCAAGAACGCGGGCGAGATGATCGCCAACCTGCAGCTGGAATACAACCGCGCGCGGCAGGGCAACATCACCCAGGAGATCACCGAGATCGTCGCGGGCGCTAATGCGTAAATAAAAAATCCGCACCAACGCGGAATAGAGCATCGCCTCCCTCTGTGAGGGAGGTGGCATTTGCGAAGCAAATGACGGAGGGAGTTGGAGTAACGTTTCACGTTACTCCGTCGACATTTTTCGCTTTCGCAAAAAAGTCGCACCAAGCGAATTGCAGAACAGCTACTCCCTCAGTCTCGCCGCTTTGCAGCTCGACAGCTCCCTCGGAGAGGGAGCCTAACTTCCTATCCAAAAGGAGGAAATCCAATGAGTGAAAAACGTATCGGCAGTGTGGCCCAGGTAATGGGTCCCGTTATCGACGTCCGCTTCGAGGACGGCGAGCTGCCGGCCATCTATAACGCCCTCACCGTGCCGGTGGGGGACAACACCCTGACCGTAGAGGTCGCCCAGCACATCGGTGACAACACCGTGCGCTGTGTGGCGATGGCCTCCACCGACGGTCTGCGCCGCGGCGCTCCCGTCACCGACACCGGCGCCCCCATCAGCGTGCCGGTGGGTCGCGCTACCCTGGGTCGCATCTTCAACGTGCTGGGCGAGGCGGTGGATAACCTGCCCAACCCCGAGGATGCCCAGCGCTGGGACATTCACCGTCCCGCCCCCGCCTATGACGAGCTGTCCACCTCCACCGAGATCCTGGAGACCGGTATCAAGGTGGTGGACCTGATCTGCCCCTATTCCAAGGGCGGTAAAATCGGTCTGTTCGGCGGCGCCGGCGTGGGAAAGACCGGGCTGATTATGGAGCTGATCAACAACATCGCCAAGCAGCACGGCGGTCTGTCGGTATTCACCGGCGTGGGCGAGCGCACCCGCGAGGGTAACGACCTGTATAACGAGATGAAGGAGTCCGGCGTTCTGGAAAAGACCGCGCTGGTCTACGGTCAGATGAACGAGCCCCCCGGAGCCCGTATGCGGGTGGGTCTGTCCGGTCTGACCATGGCGGAGTATTTCCGCGATACCGAGGGTCAGGATGTGCTGCTGTTCATCGACAACATCTTCCGCTTTACCCAGGCGGGCAGCGAGGTGTCCGCTCTGCTGGGTCGTATGCCCTCTGCCGTGGGCTATCAGCCCACCCTGGCCAACGAGATGGGCGCTCTGCAGGAGCGCATCACCTCCACCAAAAAAGGCTCCATCACCTCGGTGCAGGCGGTGTACGTCCCTGCGGACGACCTGACCGACCCTGCCCCTGCCACCACCTTTGCCCACCTGGACGCCACCACCGTGCTGTCCCGCTCCATCGCCTCCCAGGGTATCTATCCCGCCGTGGATCCGCTGGAGTCCACCAGCCGCATTCTCTCCCCCGACGTACTGGGCGAGGAGCACTACACCGTGGCCCGCGAGGTGCAGAGAATCCTGCAGCGGTATAACGAGCTGATGGATATCATCGCCATTATGGGTATGGACGAACTGTCCGACGAGGATAAGCTGCTGGTGCAGCGCGCCCGTAAGATTCAGCGATTCCTGTCCCAGCCCTTCTTCGTGTCCGAAAAGTTCACCGGCATCGAGGGTACCTACGTACCCCTGAAGGAGACGGTGCGCGGATTTAAAGAGATCATCGAGGGCAAGCACGACGACCTGCCCGAGTCCGCATTCCTGTTCGTGGGCACCATCGACGAGGCGGTGGCCAAGGCGAAGAAGGTGAACGGATGAACACCTACAAATTGACCATCGCCACCCCCGACGGCAACCGCTTTCAGGGCGAGGTATACGCCCTGTACCTGCGGGGCGCCCAGGGCGACCTGGCGGTGCTGGCAGGGCACACCCCTTTCATCACCTCGGTGCAGGCGGGCAAGTGCCGTGTGCAGCTGCCCGACGACAGCGAAAAGAGCGCCACTCTGGACGGCGGTCTGCTGACCGTGGGCGCCGACGCCACCACCCTGCTCTCCGGCTCTTTCCAATGGGACGAGGAATAAAAGTGATGATTGCCCTGTCGGGCAAGTGATGAGTGATGAGATGATTCGCATCGTGATAAGTTTAAAAAACAGCGAAGAGGAAATCCTCTTCGCTGTTTTTTAATGCCACGGATATAATTCGATTTTATAAAGACAATTTTCTTTTATGTTTGCTAAATACTGCGGCACATCAATGGTATTGATATGCGTACTTTTTTCTTCTTTGTTGGTTTCATCCCACCAGGTTTTGCTGAGCAAAATATACTTGATACCACGAACGCCCTGAAGTTTTAATAGCATTTCGTGAAAATCGGTAATTTCCTGCTTGGTGGAATCGTCATTTCCTAGAGCTGTGTCGCAATCGCACTGATTGTTGGTAAGACGGTAATCGTAGCCGCCCTGCTCTACGCATCTGTTAACATCCTGCGGTTTACCAATACGAAACTTGTAGCGATAGCCTTTCATTGCTTCTTCGTAGTCGGATATGTTAATGCCGTTGTTAATAGCTCCATATAAAAAGTAACACATCGTTATCACCTCTAACAACAGCATAGCACAGGCAACCGAAATTTGCAAGACTGAGAGGTTACTTGTCTTGGCCCCCCTTGTCAGGGGGGCCGTCAGCCGACAGGCTGACTGGGGGGTAGTCTTTTTTGTATGAGAACAACTACCCCTCCGTCTGTGGCTAACGCCACAGACACCTCTCGCTCGCCGCGAAGCGGCCCCCTTTTGTCAGCTGCGCTGACATTTCCCCCGCTTAACGGGGGAATCTCCTGACAAGGGGAGGTAAGACAAACAACGCTGTAATTTTTATGTTTACTGAAAATACAAATTTCCCCTTGCAAACTCCGCGAAAGTGGTGTACAATATAACCTGCTCGTAACCGAGCGTATATACCCGCCCGTGGCGAAGCTGGATATCGCAGTGGATTCCGATTCCAAAGGCCGGGGGTTCGAATCCCTCCGGGCGGGCCAAAAAAAGAGAGTGTTGACCGTTAGGTCAGCGCTCTCTTTTTCCGTTCGATGGGATTCGAACCCTGAGAGGGTGAGCACCGTTAAGAAAACAGTCCGGTGGACTGTTTTTAGGTGCGAAGTCCGTAGCGGCTATGCCGCAAGGACGCAAGACGCACGGCGTAGCCGTTGCGGCTGTATCCCTCCGGGCGGGCCAAAACAAAACGGACACCTTATGAGTGTCCGTTTTGTTTTTTCTCGATTTGATTATTCGAACCCCCGAAAACGCTTTGCGTTTTCACAGATTTTGCGTCAGCACGGTGGGACGACAGCAACCTCGGCGCAAAATCGGGGTTCAGAATCCCTCCGCTTGCGTTATTTCTTGGTATATGCTATTATACGCTCAGAGGTGATCGACGATGAGAAAAATGAACAAGCATTTACGCATAGGGTTAATCGCACTCATAATATTTATCGTTTTTATTGCCGCTTCCCGTGTATTAAGTTCAATGATTCAGAACGGGCAAATCAACAATATCTTAATTCCTCAAAAATTAGAGGGGTTATTGGTTTTTGTTATGTTTTTGCCTTTGCTGACGGCATTGTTTTTCTTTGGCAAATTCTTTGAGAGTAAAAAGAGATTCCCGATAGCCAAGATTTTGAAATTTATGGCTATTGGATTATTGATCTTTGCGGTGTTACAGACAACACTTTCGTTTATTGGATTCTACATCCCCGTTCGTTCGGGATGTTACTATGCGGTGGGCGATTATGAAGAGGGTTTGACCCCTTGTCTGCGGTTAGACACAAATACAACTATGTTTGAGTTCTGCGCCGGCGATTTCGTATCCTTTGCGGAACAAGGCTCGTATGCAATTGAAGATGACATTCTTGCCGCTACCTCACAAAGCGATAAAACGTATCGTTTTGAAATCCAGGACAGGGACACACTGATTTTTAAAGGTCCTGAAGATAATTATATGAAAATACCTATTGATACGAAGTTTGTGTTCAGCAAAGAGTTTAAATAACTTGAAAGAGCGTATTGCCGTGCGGCAATACGCTCTTTCTTTTACGCCTTCATCAATCTCAAGGCCATTACCGTAATATCGTCACTGTGGGGTCCCTCGGCGGCGCGGGCGGCGGCCACGATGCCGTCGCACAGGGTCTGCAGGCTCTCCTCCTCGGGATGGGCGTGCAGGCACTCCTCCACCGCCGCCGCGCCCCCCGACAGGGCGCCGTCGCTGACCATCAGCAGAATATCACCCACCGCCAGCGTATCGCGGGTATGCTCAAACCGCGCCTGGGGCAATATGCCCACCGGCAGACCCGACCGATCCAGCCGCGACACCCGCCCCTGACTGCGCAAAAAGGTGGTGGCCGCCCCCGCCTTATAGCTATCCAGACGCCCCGTGTGGGTATCCACCACCGCCACGTCCAGGGTGGACAGGCTCTCCTCGCGGCTCTTGACCTGCAGGGCGGCATTCACCGTCTGCAGCACGGCGTCGGGCGAAAACCCCGCCGTCCACAGCCGTACCGCGATGCCCGCCGCCATGGCGCTGTCCACCGCCGCACGACCGCCGCTGCCCATCCCGTCGGACAGCACCGCCAGCACCCCGTCCTGCACAGGCTCCACCCGTGCGCAGTCGCCGCACAATTTCTCTCCGTCGCACCGATGCTGTGCCACCGCGCTCTCCACCCGATACCGCGTGGGCTCGGTGAGGGTGACCCGCACCTGGCTACCCCAGTCCGCCGTCACGGCGGGGGTCAGGGCACAGCCGCACATCTGCTCCATCTGCTGATGCCACCGCCCCGCAGGCGGGTCGGTGTCCTCTGCCAATATGTCCACGGTCAGCCGCCCGCTCCCACTACGGGTACACAGGGCGTCCTGCACCGTCATACCGTAATCCCGACACACTGCCAGCACCCGCGCGGACAATTCCACGTCCACCAGACGGGGATCCTCCAGCCGCTGTGCCATCCCCTCCAGCAGCTCACCGGTGCCGTACATTTGCCCCTCCACCGCCTGCCGGATCTCCCGCAGACGGTGAAAGGCGCCCTCACGAGTCACGTAGCGGCGGTATTCCGCCGCGATATGTTCCGCCAACCGCTCCCGCTGTCGGCACAAGGGGGGCAGGCTCTCCACCGCTACCCAACCGTCCCGCTCCAACAGCGGGGTCAGCCGCGACAGGTGGGTCAGCATAGCGCCCTCATCCTCCCAGCATAGGGTGCGCATGGGGCAGGCGGCGCAGACGGTGGCGCGGCACTCGCGGTAAATGGCGGCGGGATCGGTGGGGGCGTCCAGGCGTTTGGACACGGCGTCTACCGAGTGTGCTACCTCGGCTATCGCCCCCGACGCCACCCGCAGCTGCATAGCGGTCAGGCGGCGCACCCCCTCCACGGCGGGTCGGTCGCCGTCCACGCGGAGCAGGCGGCACAGCCGCCGATCCCACTCCCGCGGGAGCAGGGCAAACAGCACGCACCCTGCCGCCATCTCACCTAAATACATCAGCATCGCGGGGTCGGTGTCCCCCAGGGTCACCACCCCCGCCGCCAGCAGAAACAGCGCCGCCTGTATCCACCGCCCGAAGCGGGCAAACAGACCCGCCATCAGCCCGCCGAAGGTCATCGCCACCGCCAACGCGGTGTACCCGGGCGCGGACAGCGCCAGCGCACTGCCCAGCACGCACCCTGCCACGCTGCCGCCACCCACGCGGCTGCTGCGTGCCAGCATCAGCACCAAAAAGGCAGCGACCACCCGTCCCGGGGAAAAGCCGCCCACCTCCAAGCCGGCGGCGGCGGTCACCGCCACCGCCACCGTGAGCATCACCGCCGTACGGGCGGCGGTGGTGACGGGGCAATCCTCCCCCTGCCCCACCGCCGTCATAGCGGTGTCAAAGAACAGAGCCGCTCCCGCCGCCACGCCGCTCTCCGCCACGATCAACAGCGTGCGATACCAGTCGATGCCGTTGACCCCCAGCAGCACCAAACCTGTCACCGCGCTGCTGACAAAGGCCACCAGCGGCGGTATCATCCGCCCGCGCCCCCGTCGGGGGGCGGCGTCCAGCACCCAGCGGACACCGCCCACCATCGCCACCGCCGCCATATACCGCAGCGGCTCCAGCACGGGGCCGGACAGCAGATACCCCACCGTCAGGCACAGCATCATCGGCAGATTGGCGGCACCGCCGCAGGCCGCCAGCCCGATGCCGAAGGGCGCCAATTCCCCAAACAGGGTCGCCCGCGGCACCAGCAGTCCCAGCAGGCACCACAACAGGGTGACGGGACGGGCGGCGGGGGTATCGGTGGTCAGGGCGGCTTGTTTCATAGCGGTCATCCTCTCGGGTTAGTTTCCCCTCCAGTATAGGACAAGCCGTATGAGAAAATTGTCGCAGTAGGGGGCGGCGGGGTCACCGCGATTATAAATCGTCAGCGTCCTGCACCGGCTGACCGCCGCCAATAGGCAGTCCGGTATAGCTGCCGTCCACGTCGCTGGTGATTCTGCCTGACTTGGGCGGGCACTTCATCTCCCCCGCGGCGATGATCGGCTCCACCACGCCGGGCTTCTCCGGCAGGGGATCCGGCATAATGCGCGGTTTTTCATAGGGTTTCTTCATTATCATCCCTCCTTTCTACCCTAGTTTGCCCAAAAGTTTACACATTCATAACACATACGGGGGAAGTTGTGCTATAATACTTTCTATGGAGGGATAGTATGTTCCAACGATTTATTAACACGGTACGGCAGTTTATGGCGGGGCGCTACGGCTCCGATCAGCTGAACCACTTTTTGTTTATCGCCTATTTCATCATCTGGGTGGTGGCTCGCTTTTTCCGCAACCGGCCCATCGCCGGCACGGTGTTTATGCTGGTGCTGTGGGGGATACTGGGTCTTCTTTTGTTCCGCACCCTGTCCCGCAACATCCCCCGCCGTCAGGCGGAGAATCAGCGGTTCCTGCGGATATGGAATCCCATCGGGCGGTGGTTCGGCTTTCAGTGGGAGCGCCTGCGGAACATCCGCCGCTATCGCTATCGCCGTTGCCCCGGGTGCAGCGCCCGCCTGCGCCTGCCCATCAAGCGGGGACGCCGCACCGTCACCTGCCAACGGTGCCACACCCAGTTCAAGACCTTTTTTCTGTAACGCAAGCGCCCTCGGGGATGACCCGAGGGTGTTTTTTTGTGGGACTGGCAAGAGCGGTCGCATCCCCGCATACGATAGGGCTGGAGGGGATGCGGAATGTGGCCGATGGTGATGCAGATATTGTCACAGATGTTCTTTATGGTGTTGTCGGTGGTGAACAGCGGCTCCTTTCCGAAGCCGCTGTCCGCCGCCCGCGAACGGGAGGCGCTGGCGGCGATGGCGCAGGGCGACCCCGCCGCGCGGCAGCTGCTCATCGAGCACAATCTGCGGCTGGTGGCGCACATCATCAAAAAGCACTACAGCGGCGCGCGGGATCAGGAGGATCTGGTGTCCATCGGCACCATCGGGCTGATCAAGGCGGTGGACACCTTTGACGCCAACAAGGGGCGGCTGGCCACCTACGCCAGCCGCTGCATCGAGAACGAGATACGGATGCACTTTCGGTCGGCCAAAAAGACCGAGCGGGAGGTGTCCCTGTCCGAGCCCATTGACACCGACGGGGAGGGTCGCCCGCTGACCCTGATGGACGTGCTGGCGCAGGAGGACACCCTGCCCCAGGATCTGGAGCAGCGGCTGGATCTGCGGGTGCTGCGGCGGTACGTGGAGGAGTGCCTCGATCCCCGCGAGCGGGAGATCATCACCCTGCGGTACGGGCTGGAGGGGGAGCCCATGCCCCAATGGCAGGTAGCACAGCGGCTGGGCATCTCCCGCAGCTACGTGAGCCGTCTGGAAACGCGGGCGCTGGGTCTGCTGCGCCGTCGGTACGAGCGCCCGACAAAATTCCGTTGACAGCGCCCCCCGTACGGGAGTATAATACCCACGAAAAGGGAGGTGACCGCCGTGTCGATCCGAACGAAAAAGTGGATATTAGGCATCGCCATCGCGGCGGTCACGCTGTTCATCTGGTCCATGTCGCTGCAGTCGGCCGCCGTGTCGTTCCAGCAGAGCGACGCCATCGCCGCACCCATGACGGAGCATGCCACCGCACCGGGCAAATGGTTGAGCGACGTTCCCCCGCCCGGCAGTTGGATATCGGTTTTCTCCATTTTGGTGCGCAAATCGGCGCATTTCATTGAGTTTGCGGTGCTGGGACTGCTGTGGGGCGGCTTCAGCCGCCTGCAACGGCTGCGGGTACCGTGGCTGTACGGACTGGCGGTGGCGATCGTCGACGAAGCCATCCAGCACTTTATCCCCGGGCGCTCCCCCAGCGCGGTGGACGTGGCGCTGGACTGGGCAGGCTATCTGTTCGGTTTTTTGCTGATTGTGATGATTGCCGCGCTGATTCGCAGAAAATCTAAAAAATAATCTTGCATTTTCGATATACCCGTGCTACAATAGGCAAGTAATTGCACCTGCCGGTGTGATGGAATTGGCAGACGTAGTGGACTCAAAATCCACCGGTGGCGACACCGTGCCGGTTCGAGTCCGGCCACCGGCACCAAACTTCCTCGTGGCCCCACTGGGGGACGG
>JAZQKF010000122.1:0-19898 GCA_045542015.1 Acutalibacteraceae bacterium | reverse complement strand
CTGATCGGCGCCCAGATTGAGCTGGGCTTTGATCCCGACGTTTTTGAACTGGTTACTTATTACGATGAGGACGAAGAAATGTGGATGCCCCCCATCGAGGTCGGCCCCAAGTTCAGCGCCTCCAGCAATAAGTACATTCTGTTCTCCCCCATCGACGAGGAGACCGGTTATATGGAGCGCTGCCTGGTGCAGTTCCTGCGCTCTACCGCCTCTGAAACTCAGGCTGTTAAGACCAACCTGTTCTACACCGTTACCTTCAAGGTAAAGGACACTGCCCCCTCCGGCACCTATGAGATCAATGTGATCAACCACAACGACAAGAACATCGTTTTCTACGGCCTCGGTAATAACCCTTGGTCTTGGGAGCCCATCTCCATCACCGTTAACGGCTCTGAGCCCGAGGTTCCCGAGTGCGAGCACGAGTACACCTATCCCTGCGACAAGGTCTGCTCCAAGTGCTACGAGCTGACCAACCCCGATGCCGAGCACAAGATTCTGCACGTTGCTGCTAAGGATGCCACCTGCGAGGCTGAAGGTAACATCGAGTACTGGTACTGCGAGTACTGCGGCGTCGCTTGGGCTGACGAGGCTCTGACCATGCAGACCAACCTGATGTCCGTTGTTCTGCCCAAGGCTGAGCACGAGTATTTCTATGAGTGCGATCAGTACTGCATGAACTGCGGCGAGCAGACCAACCCCCGTGCGAAGCACAGCAAGATCCACGTTGAGGCCAAGGATCCCGTCAGCTGTATCGAGTACGGTAACGTTGAGTACTGGTACTGCGAGCACTGCGGTGTTGCCTGGCTGGACGAGGCCGGCCACATCCAGACCAATATGATGAGTGTCCGCATTGCCGGCGATTGCGTCAGCGATGCTGAGTATCCCTGCCAGGATGGCAACTGCGTCAACTGCGGTCTGCCCTGCGCCGCCGAGGCTAGCCATGAGTATTTCTATCCCTGCGATCCTGTGTGTATGATTTGCTACGAGCTGACCAACCCCGACGCAGCTCATTCCCTGACCCACGTTGACGCTGTCGAGGCTACCTGCTCCGAGAACGGTAACATCGAGTACTGGACCTGCGAGCACTGCGGCGGTTGCTGGGACAACGAGAATGCCACCGGCATGCCTCTGAACCGCATGATGGTCATTGTTCCCGCCACCGGCGAGCACACCTATGACGACGATATGGACGTTGACTGTAACGTCTGCGGCGACATCCGTGTGGTTGAGTACGAGGTCAAGACCTATGGCGGCGCGTCCATGCAGGAGTCCAACGACGGTCTGTCCGGTCTGGCTTTCAAGTTCTGTCTCACCGACAAGATCACCGGCATGGCTGTTGTTGAGGGCACTCAGTACAAGGCTGATTACACCAACGCCTACGTGACCCCCGACTCCACCGGCACCTACAAGCTGGTGAAGATGGGCGCCAAGGTCTCTAACGGACATGAGACTCTGGACATCCCCGTTGAGAAGATTGTCCTGGAGGGCGAGGATGCTCCCTACTACGCCATCCGTATCATCAACATCCCTGAGGCTCAGTACGGCACCACCATCTCCTGCACTCCCTACTTCGTGTATGAGGATGCTGAGGGTGAGCAGATCACTGTTTACTACGATGCCGTGTCCTCCTGCGTCAATGATAACATTGGCTAATCCCCTGCCGTTATCTAATCGCTTTCGAGCTGATTAAATAGCATCAAACCCCCACCGCTTCAGCGGTGGGGGTTTTCCTTTTTGCTTCACAAACGTAGGACAGAATCTGTAAGGACAAGCAACTCCATCCGATGAAAAGTGCCACAATGGGAGGGTGCAGAGGCCCTCCCCTTTACAAGGGAGGCTTTATTCTCTATCCAACTTTGGATAGACCTCGCAGGCGGCCGTGTGTCGTCCCCTACGGTGAAATTTGAGGTGAGTGCGGAACGGCGCGGGAGAGAGCCTGCGAGGAGACGGCAACAGATCGAATTCTGCGAAATAATGCGGAAAATGACAGGAAAGCACTTGACAACGGATAGGGTGAGCGCTATAATAATAGATGTATATATGATGTATTATTCGCATGAGCGAAAGGAGATATGGTGATGAAGAAGATTTATGATGCGCCTATGGTGGAATCTCTGGTCCTCTATGCCGACGAGGCTATCGCTGAGGATCCCAACAGCTTCCCCTACAACGACGGCGAACTGGGCTGGACCTAATATCTGCACTCTGAGCAGTCTGCTACGGCAGACTGCTTTTTTGTTTTTCTGTATCCGAATTTTGAAAAAACGAAACGTTTCGCGTTTTTGAGGTTTTGCTTATATTTTCTCATTTTACAGTTGGCTTTTTATGAAAAAAACACAAAAAATGCCAATTTGGGGGTTGGTTTTCCTTGACTTTCTTAATAATGTATAGTAAACTAATGTTTAGAATTGGGTGTTTTGCTGATACCCATTATTATTGGTGAAAGGAGTTGTGGTTTGGTGAAGAAATTGTACCGGAAACCATTGCTCGAGGAAATTTCTATCCGCCCGGACGAGGCGATCGCAGAAGACCCCAACAGCTTCCCCTACAACGACGGCGAATTGGGCTGGACCTGATGCCGTTATCCCCACATTCTCTATCTCGCGACCATATTATTTTTCTTTTTAAGGAGGAAAAACCTATGCGAACCAATATCAAAAAGGCTCTCGCGGTCCTGATGACCCTGGTAATGCTGTGCGGTCTGCTGCCCCTGGGCATGCTGAGCGTGTCTGCGGCTGAAACCGTGGTGTACAGCGCGGATTTCGAGAGCGGTCTGGGCACTTGGGCCGGCAGTACTACCACCAACGTCACGACCGAGGTGGCTGCTCCCCCCGTAGCCAACCCCAACGGTGGCAGTTATGCCCTGAAGCACACCATCTCCAATGATGTCTATCCCTATATGAGCGATAAGACGGCCTTCGCCGTGACCGCCAACACCGACTACATCCTTACCTTTGAGGCCCTTGGCACCAACAACGGCTGGCCCATCAACGGTATCATCGGTACCAATTACTGGTTGGGCACGGTTGTGGCCGAGACCGGAGCTCAAACCCCCAGCACCACTGAGTGGACCTCCTATACCTTGGAGTTCAACTCCGGCAGCTACACCAAGCTGTATATTGGTCTGAAGAGTACCTGGTCTAATACGACTATGTACTTCGACAACGTGAAGATCGTTGAGAAGGCGGCTGAGCCGGAACCCGAGGTTCCTGCTGCCACCGAAAACCTGGTGATCAACGGTGACTTCGAGAATGGTTCTACCGGTTGGGCACTGAACTCTGCCGGTTCGATCGTAAGCGGCGGATACACCGGTAATGCCGCGCAGATGAGCAACCCCTCCGCTTGGGCCGAGGTCGTTTATCAGGAGGTTGATGTTGAGGCCAACGAGACCTATACCCTGACCTGGCGCAGCAAGCGTGTGTCCGGCACCGGCGTCTTTAATATGAACATCTCCAAGGCGCCCTATGACGGCACTACGCCCACCATCACCGCTATCACCAACCAGACCTGGATGAACGACACCTCCGGCAACTGGATCGATCACAAGGTCAGCCTCAAGATGACCGACACCAACGGCAACGGTATCAGCAGGATCATGGTCAAACTGACCTCTCAGCAGGCGGATGCCGGTGTGATTCTGATCGACGATATCGTGCTGACCAAGAATCTGACCGCCTCCTTCGACGGTTATATCTACAACGGTGATTTCGAGATCGGTAGCACCGATAACTGGACCTGCTACAACGACACCGCCGCCTCCACTGCGGCTAAGTACACCGGTAACTACGGTGCCCACCTGAAGAGCAACGGCTCCTGGGGCGGCGTCATGGCCCAGGGCACCGTTAACGTGGTGGCCGGCAAGACCTACGTCGTTTCCTACTACTACAAGGGTACCAAGAACCAGTTGGGTCTGCAGATCAAGGACGGCACCACCTCCAGCGGCTCCGTCCTGACCAGCAAGACCCACGGCGTCTGTGACTGGACTCTGTTCACCTATGAGGTGACCCCCACCCAGAACGGTCTGTTCATCAACTTCCACGGTGCCGGCGGCGCCGATGCCAACCCCGATCTGGTCGGTGAAGCTTACGTGGACGACATCAAGGTTGAACTCAAGGGCGGCAACCCCGAGGAAAAGATCGAGTACGGCGGCTCCTCCGTCCGTGACGAGGATGCCGGCGCAGGCGCGGATGAGACCGGTAAGGGTCTGGCCTTCCAGTTTAAGGTCAGCGCCACCAACGGTGTGAAGAACTACGACAACACCTACGAGGCAAACAGCGGCAAGATCGATCTGGGCAACGTGAAGTACGACCTGGTGAAGATGGGCGCCGTGATGACCAACAACGCTACCGTGGGTCAGAATGCCGACAACTTTACTCTGAGCGCTGTGAATGGCGGAAAGGTTATCGATATCCCCGCCGTCTATCTGAACGGCGCTGATGCCGAGAGCCTGTCCTTCGCCGTGCGTATTCTGGACATCCCGGACCGTCACATCGGCACCGCTATCTATGCCCGCCCCTACTACGTGTATCTGGAGGACGGCGAGGAGGTTACCGTGTACGGTGCCACCCGTTCCAACAACTACGCCAAGGCGGCCAACATCAGCACCGCTGATAAGTCCTCTATCAAGATCCTGTCCATCGGTCACTCCTTCTCCAAGGACGTTATGGTGACCAACCTGTACAACATGTTCAAAGAGGGCGGCTATGAAGAGGTCAAGATCGCCTATCTGTATATGGCCGGTTGCTCTATGCCCAAGCACCTGTACAACATCCAGAACAGCCTGGCTCAGTACGAGTATGCCAAGAATACCAACGGCACTTGGGTGACCCAGTACAACGTGGCTCCTCTGACCGCGCTGAAGGATGAGGATTGGGATTTCGTGACCGTGCAGTCCTCCCCCGACTACATCGGCGGTCAGACCATCAGCAAGATCACCCTGGGCGTGAACAGCGAGGGTGAGCAGATCACCTTGGCCGCTCCCCAGACCGAGTATGAGGCGATGGATGGGATCACCGACTGGATCCTGGCCAACGCCACCAACGCCGACGTGAAGATCGACTATCACATGATCTGGGCCTTCAGCGAGGGCTGTAACCTGTGGTCCTATACCTATCACGACTACGATCAGATGACCATGTACAACAACATCGTCAACATCACCCAGGAGAAGGTACAGAATCACGAGGATATCAACCGCATCATCCCCTCTGCTACCGCTATCCAGAATGCTCGTAGCTCCTATATGGGCGATAACTTCAATATGCCGGATGCCACTCAGGGCGGCAGCGACGGTTATCACCTGAACGACGACGGTGACTACGTGGCGGCTCTGACCTGGTATTGCCACTATTCCGGTGACAACGCCAACATCATGGCCGGCTACACCGGTGTGCTGAATGCTGACGAGTTTGCGGCTGTGGCCGAGGCGGTCAACAATGCCATTGACATTCCCTTTGCTGTGACCGAGTCTTCTTACAAGTAATGCATAAATAGTTCCTGTCCCGCGCACGGGACCGATACCGTCACGGGCGGGATTTTTTTGTGAGGGGGGCGGTCGGAAAGAGGTAAAACCCTCTCCGTCATTTGCTCCGCAAATGCCACCTCTCCCAAAGGGAGAGGCAAGCATGCGACGTGTGAATCGACTTTACGATACCGATCAATATGGGAGGGAAACAAAAACGGAAAGTGGGGCATTTCCGCCTTTCCTACAGTCTGAAAAGGCAGTTAACTTTACACCGTCGGTGAGCAGGACAGTAAGAATTTGCATAGCCATATTTTGTCCCATTTAACCAAATCCTTTATCAGAAAGTTGTCCATTCTGCCCAATGGCAAATGGGGGATTTTTCTTGATTTTTTTAATGTAATATTTTATAATAAAAAGGATAGTAGGAGAATGTTCTCTCGGGCGCTGCATCCACGCGTTGGAGAGATAGTCGTTATCTCCGCGCTTCGGTTTGCCGCTGTGAAGGTGGCACAAGCAATCCGAATCTGTTTTTAAGAGACGGATTTTTGCTCACACATCGTTAAAATACTCGGAAATACATACAGTATTTCCTGCGTTTTATGCCTTGTTTGAACAAAAATTCGCTCCCTTAAAAATCTTCGACCTCAAAGCGAGGAAATTTCGAGTGATTTTTGCTCAATTTGGATGAAGTAAGGCTGGCGCCTTACGAAAACAAATTGGATGAAAAGCACCGAAATATACCGCTTTGAGGCAGGTTCTGATTGCTTGTGTCACCTTAGATGAGAGAACGCTCTCATCGGAACGGGCGGCTCTACGGAAGCCGCCCCACTCTTCCGCTATTAACGTTTCCAAAAAAATTTTTTTAGGAGGAAAACAAGTATGAAACTGCGCAAAATCATTGCCGTGCTGTCTGCCGTGCTGATGCTGTGCTCTCTGCTGCCCATGGCCGCTATCAGCGTGTCCGCAGAAGGGACCCCCGTCTTCAGCTGGGACTTTGAGGACGGCAGCACTCAGTTCAACGGCGGTAGCGTCGTGGCCGAGGGCCCCGACGGCAGCAATTGCCTGAAGTGGACCGCCACCGGCGGCTGGAGCGCCATCTATAAGTCCGTTTCCGGCGTCGAGCAGAACGGCGATTACATCATCAGCTTCAAGGCCAAGGCCAGCGTGGCCGGCACCATGGGCATCACCATTCAGAACGGCGGCTGGGGCTCTTATTATAGTGAGAAATTCCAGACCACCACTGAGTGGAAAGAGTATTCCATCGAGACCAACGTGGGCACTCACCCCACCAGCAGCGGCGGCATCCTGTTCAAGTTCCAGGATCAGGGCACCGCTATGGATCTGTGGATTGACGACCTCGCCATGACCAAGGTGGTTACCGAAGAGCCCGAGCAGCCCGAAGGCGGCGACACCGGCTCCTCTTCCATCGAGAATCTGGTTGTCAACGGCGATTTCGAGGATGGTCTGAACAACTGGACCGGCAACAGCGGCACCAAAGAGATCGTCACCGACGACGTTCACGGCGGCTCCAACGCTCTGAAGCTGACCGCTCCCGGTCAGTGGGGCTCTGCGGCCCTGTCCAAGGCCATCACCGTGGTTCCCGGCGAGTCCTACGTCATCAAGTGGTGGAGTAAGCACCTGAGCGGTTCCGACGTGTTCAATCTGTACATTGTCGGCGAATACACCTCTGTCTCCGGTCAGAACTGGATGAGCGCTGCCACCGGATGGGTGGAGCATACCTGGACCATCAAGCCCGCCGGCGATGCGATCCAGCTGAAGTTCTCCACCGAGGTGACGGGCAACGCCAGCTCCATCCTGATCGATGACGTGGTGCTGTACAAAAAGCCCCCCATCGAGAACGGCGACTTTGAGACCGGTGACACCACCGGTTGGACCGTCTACAACGGCACCACCGTTACCGCCGCCGCTGCCCACACCGGCAGCTACGGTCTGCACGCCAAGGGCAACAACTGGGCCGGTATTGCCTATCAGGACATCCCTGTGACCAACGGCCGCAGCTATGAGTTCTCTTTCTGGTATTACATCAACAACACCGATGGCACCGGTTTTAACTACAAGGTGTCCGGTCAGACCTCCGGCACTACCTATAAAGCCTATTGGCCCAACAATGCCGGCGAGTGGACTCAGGTCAAATTCGAGTTCCTGGCCACCGACGAGTCTTTGATCCGTTTGAACTTCTCCGGTTACAGCGGCTCCTCCACTCCCGATTTCTACGTCGACGACGTGCAGATCAAGGAGCTGAAGGATCCCTCCAACGATGGCTATATCATCAATGGTGACTTCGAGACCGGTAACGCCACCGGCTGGAACACCCATCAGTCCACCGTCGTGGTGAACAGCTCTGCCGCCTACGAGGGCGAGTACGGCATGAAGGCCGAGGGCAACGGCGGCTGGGGCGGTCTGCTGGATCAGTCCTTCACCGTTAAGGAGAACACCGACTACATCCTGAGATACACCATCAAGTGCGTGCAGCAGGGTCTGAACGTCCAGATCAAGGCTGCTGACGGCAGCACCAACCTGTACTACAAGTATCATTCTGCCTCCAGCAACCCCGACTGGACCAAGGTGGAGGTCACCTTCAACTCCGGTGAGAACACCACCGCTAAGTTCAATCTGGTGGGCTCCGGTCTAAATGCTTCTTCTCAGGCCTCTCCCACCGGTCTGGGCGATATCGTCTATTTCGACAACATTTCCATCGAGAAGGTGGGCGGCGAGGATCCCATCCCCAACAACAACATCACCGGCGGCCAGATCAGCGTCAAGGATGCTTCTGAGTCCAGCAAGGGTCTGGCTTTCCGCTTCCAGATTGCCGGTATCGGTGCTGAGATCCTGGACACCAACGAGTACGTGTCCAAGTCTGCCGATATCAAGCTGTATAAGGATCGCGACGATCTGTATACCCTGGTCAAGGCCGGTGCGGTTATGACCAACAATATGACCGTCGGCAAGGGCGATATGACCCTGGCCTCTGTGGACGGCAAGAAGACCATCAACGTCGATGCCAAGTATCTGTGCGAGGTGGAGGAGGATGCCTTTGCCTTCGCCGTGCGTATCCTGAATATCCCGGATCAGGGTCTGAATACCAACATCTTTGCCCGTCCCTACTACGTCTATGAGGACGAGGACGGCAACGAAGTAGTTGTCTACGGCAGCACCAAGTCCGAGAACTACAACCACGCTGCCAACCCCAAGGCCTCCATCAAGATCCTGGCCATCGGCAACAGCTTCTCTATGGACGCTATGAACAACCACCTGTATCAGGTGCTGGAGTCTGCCGGCTATGAGGAGATCGTGCTGGGTAATATGTACATCGGCGGTTGCGACCTGGATACCCACTGGAGCAACATGAACAACGACAACTCTGCCTACGACTTCTACAAGACCAGCACCTCCGCAAACGGTGCCTGGACCACCAAGAACCTCTACAAGCTCTCCACCGCGATTGCTGAGGAGGATTGGGATTACATCACCATCCAGCAGGCTTCTCCCAAGTCCGGTCTGACCAACTCCATGGGCAACCTGGACAACTGCCTGAACTGGATCGATGACAATAAGACCAACCCCAACGCCAAGATCCTGTGGCACATGACCTGGGCTTATGACGAGGTCAACCAGAACAGCGGCTATGCCAACTACAGCAACGACCAGATGAAGATGTACACCTCCATTCTGGAGAACGTCAACAGCAAGGTACTGACCAACGGTCTGATCGACGGCGTCATCCCTGCCGGTACCTCTATCCAGAATATGCGTACCTCCTCCAACATTGAGGCCGCCCAGCTGTGCGAGGGTGACGGTTACCACCTGAGCGCCAACTACGGCGACTACATCGCCGCCCTGACCTGGTACGCTTACCTGTCCGGCGACGACGTGTCCGATCTGGCCTATCAGCCCAGCGCTGTGGCCGGCTGCCGTGAGGACATCAACACCGCTGTCAACGGCGCCATCGCCAACCCCTATAAGGTGACCAAGTGCGCCAGCTACGACACCACTAAGTCCATCAAGGTGCTGTCCATCGGTCACTCCTTCTCCGTTGACGTTATGGGTACCTACCTGTATCAGATGCTGGAGCAGGCCGGCTATGAGGACATCACCATCGGCTATCTGTACTACCCCGGCTGCTCTCTGAGCCGTCACTGGGAGTACATCTCCACCAACACCAACGGCCACGAGCGCTATGGCAAGAACGAGACCGGCTCTTGGGTAACCAAGTCCAGCCCCTATGCCATCGACGTGCTGCGTGACGAGGATTGGGACTACGTAACCCTGCAGGCCTCTCCCGACTACGTGGGCGGCCAGAACAACGAGTACTCCTACATCCCCGGCATCATCGACTGGATCCAGGAGAACGCGCTGAACGTCAACGTGGACGTGAAGTGGCATGAGATCTGGGCTTACAGTGAGGGTTGCGACCTGTGGTCCTACACCTATCACAACTTCGACCAGATGACCATGTACAACAACATCATCGCTGCCACCAAGCAGTACATCGTGCCCAACGAAGACATCACCGGCATCATCCCCGTGGGTTCTGCTGTGCAGAACGCCCGTGCTCGCCTGGGCGATATCTTCAATATGCCCGATGCCACTCAGGGTGGTTCCGACGGTTATCACCTGAACGAGATGTACGGCGACTTCCTGGGCTCTCTGACCTGGGCCTGCTACTTCTCCGGTGTGGACGCCCACACCATCACCGAGCGCTCTGCGGATATGACCGAGGATCAGTTCTCTGCCATCGCCGACGCTGTCAACGCCGCTCTGGACGATTGGACCGTTCTGGCCTAATCTCCATGATCGTTGATAAACGGTAAAACCTAACAAGTCCCCCTGCAACGGGTATCCGTTGCAGGGGGACTTTTCTTTATGTCCGGGCATATCCAAGCCGTTGGAAGCCGTACTATATTGACACGTACGTGTCATTATATAAGTAGAAATGTTAAAATAAATATACTATAATGATATTATCTGTTATTATATTCATTAGGAGGTATTTATTATGCAAGTCACTCTTCGTAAGATCGGCGCGCTGTTGCTGACTCTGGCGATGCTGTGCACCCTGCTGCCCTTGGGTGCCATTGCCGTCTCTGCAGCGGATGCCGCCATCGCCAACCCGGACTTTGAAACCGGTACCGCAGGCGCTCTGCCCACCAACTGGAGCGCCTACGATTCCACCAAACAGTCCTACGTTTACGCCGATGATGCCCACAGCGGCTCTCAGTCCGCTATCCTGGCCTGGCGTAACCAGCGGTTCGTCCTGTATCAGGACGTGGCGGTGGAGTCCAACTACACCTATACGGTGAGCTTCTGGTATCGCTCTCTGCGCACCAGCAGTTCTCAGGGCACCGTGGTCAACTACACCTTTGGTGCCTATGACACCAGCAGTAAGGGCAATCTGGCCGGTTCCGGCGGCACCTATATCGATACCGCCGCCACCGAGATCACCACCGACTATCACAACGGTGACTGGACCCAGATGACCTATACCTTTGACAGCGGTAGCGCCACCACCGCCCGTCTGGGCTTTGCCGGTGCCAGCTCCAGCAGCACCTTCACCGCCGACCAGGGACACATTCTGGTGGATAACCTGACCATCACCGGCGCACCTGTCGCCGGCGGTGACGAGGGCGATGAGGAGCAGGGCGAGGCTGTGTATACCTACGACTTTGAAAACGGCATTGGCGGATGGACCGCCAGCACCGGCTCTAACGGCGACGGTACCGCCGAGGTGGTGAATGCGGCTGACCTGCCGGTCGCCAATCCCGAAGCCGGTAACAGCGTGTACAAGTTCACCTCTGTGTATTATAACTTCACCTCTGACGGTGCCGGCTTTACCGTAGAGCGGGACACCGACTACATTTTCACCTACGACATTCTGTCTGCCACCGCCGGTCGTCCCATAAAGACCATCGTCGGTATCAACAGCTGGTTCTCCACCCAGGTGGTCGTATCCACTGCAACCCCCTCCACCACCGAGTGGCAGACGGTCAGCGTGCCCTTCAACTCCGGCAGCAACACCAAGCTGTATCTGGGCTGGCAGACCGGCTGGGATTCCGGCACCTATTACATCGACAACATCTCGGTCACCAAGGTGGTGGAATCCGAAGAGGACGACAACGCCAACCTGGTGCTCAACGGCAGTTTTGAGGACGACACCGCCAACTGGACCGTGAAGAACTGCACCTACGAGGTGGTCACCGGCGACGCTGTGGACGGCGAAAAAGCCCTGCAGATCTCCAATATGACCGGTCAATACGTGGAGGCGGCGCTGTCCAACGTGATCACCGCCACCCCCGGCAACATCTACACCATCCGATGGTGGTCCAAGCGTATCAGCGACGACACCGCCGCCTTTAACCTGTACGTCAACGGCAGCCACACCAAGGTCAGCGGCCAGAACTGGATGAACAAGGCCGCCTCCGCCGGCTGGGTGGAGCACGAGTACGTTATCCAGGCGAACAGCGACTGCCAGACCCTGCAGCTGAAATTCTCCACCGAGATCGCCGGTGGTAACCCCGGCACCATCCTCATTGATAACGTGCAGGTGTACGAGCAGAAGCAGCCCTCCTTCGACGGCTGGCTGTACAACGGCGACTTCGAGTGCGGCGAGACCACCCACTGGGAGGTTCACCAGAGCACCGTTATCTCCCGTGATGCCGCCTATTCCGGCAAATACGGTCTAAATCTGCTGGGCGACGGCTCCTACGGCGGTATGGGTAACCAGACCTTTACCACCGAGGCAGGCAAGATCTATCTGCTGTCTATGTGGATCAAAGCCAACTCCAACGGCACCAACATCAAGATCGTGGATACCACCGAGACCGATGCAGACAAGGCCAAGCTGGCCTATGCCTGGTTCAATAAGAGCGAGTGGACCTATAAGGAATTTGAGTTCACCGCCACCTCCACCTCTACCCTGCTGAACTTCTCCGGCGGCGGCAACGGCATCGCCGAGGACATCTACGTAGACGACATCCGCGTGGTAGAGCTGAAGGATCCCTCCTTTGACGGCTATGTGTACAACGGCGATTTTGAAGCCGGCTCTCTGGTAAAGTGGAGCAGCTATCAGCAGACGGCGCTGTCCGCCTCCGCCGCCTATAGCGGCAACTACGGCGCCCACATCTACGGCGACGCCAACTGGGGCGGTCTGCTGAACCAGACCATCGCCGTGGAGGCAGGCAAGACCTATAAGATCAGCTTCTGGTATCGCGGCTGGGAGAACGGCGTCAACTTTAACGTCAAGGACGGCGACAATAAGCTGGTATCCGACTATCTGAGCTTTAAATACATCACCGGCTGGAAATATTTCGAGGCCACCTTTGAATCCGGCTATGCCACCAGCCTGCAGATCACCTTCAGCGGCTCCGGCCTGGCCACCACCACCGCCGGTGTCGGCACCCACGACGAATGCTACGTGGACGACATTAAGGTGGAGAATCTGTCCGGCGATGAGATCGATCGCAATCCCCTGATCACCAACGGTGGCACCAGCGTCCGCGATACCGAGGAGGAGACCCGCGGTCTGGCCTTTAAGTTCACCCTGGACGCCAACGGTATTGAGATTCAAAACACCAACGAATACGTGGCTAACACCGGTACTCTGAACCTGTACAAGTACAGCGACGAGATCGGTAACCTGAAATCCTTCGGTGCCGTAGTGACCAACGACGCCACCATCGGTGAGGGTGACTTCACCCTGGCTGACGTCAACGGCAAGAAGGTCATCGATGTGCCTGCGAAGTATCTGATGGAGCTGGATGAAACCTCCACCAGCTATGCGGTACGTATTATTAACATCCCCGACAACGGCGTAGACACCACTATCTATGCCCGCCCCTACTACACCTATGAGCTGGACGGCGAAGAGGTGACCATATACGGCGATATCGAGAGCGACAGCTATAGCCACGTGTCCAGCATCCGCCGCAGTCTGAAGGTGCTGGCCATCGGCAACAGCTTCTCGGTGGACGCGATGAAGAACCATCTGTACGACCTGCTCAAGAGCGCCGACTACGACCAGGTGATCCTGGGCAACCTATACATCGGCGGCTGCAGTCTGAACACCCACTGGAACAACTTGAGCGGCGGTCTGGCTGCCTATCAGTATCAGAAGAATGACGACAACGGCGAGTGGGTCTACACCGAGAACGCCACCGCTCTGTCCGCTCTGACCGACGAGAACTGGGATGTCATCACCATCCAGCAGGCCTCCCCCGATTCCGGTAACCCCGATACCTACGGCAACCTGCAGAACATCGTCAACTGGGTCAACAGCAATAAGACCAACGCGGATGCGAAGGTTATGTGGCACATGACCTGGGCGTACCAGCAGGATTCCTCTCACACCGGCTTTGCCTATTACGGTAACGATCAGATGACCATGTACAACGCCATCGTGGACACCGTGCAGGACAGCGTGCTGACCGTGAGCGGCATCGACGGCGTGATCCCCGCCGGTACCGCCATCCAGAACCTGCGCACCTCCGGTCTGGGCGATACCCTGACCGCCGACGGCTATCATCTGAAGGACACCTACGGCGATTACACCGCCGCTCTGACCTGGTACCGTGCTCTCACCGGTGAGAGCCTGGATCTGGTGACCTATTGGCCCGAATCCGTCGTGGATTATCAGGCCGACATCAAGCAGGCGGCAGCCCGTGCCGTCTACACCCCCTACGAGGTGTCCGACCTGTCCGAGACCATCATCCTGGGTCTGTCCGACTTCCAGGCCTCTACCGACGAAAAGGGTGCCACCCAGGTGAAGAACATCCTGGACGGCGGCATCGCTGAAAAGTACGGTATGTTCGACGGTATGTTCGCCGTGGGCGACTATTCCGCCCAGATGGGCTACGACGTAGCTCTGACCGGTATTGAGGCACTGGATCAGGCCATCGACCCCTACGTCAGCGGCAACAAGATCTACACCGAGGGTAACCACGATGCGCCCGACCTGCCCGGTCTGTCCCCCACCGGCAACAATGACCCCGCCGGCGGTAAATACGGCGTCTTCGTCATCAACGAAGAGGACTACGATCAGTTCGGTAATGGCGGCGAGGCAACCGCCGCCGCCATGCAGACCTACTTCGATGAGAAGCTGGCCGATCCCACCTGGGGCAACAAGCCCATCTTCGTGCTGTGCCACGTGCCGCTGCACTACTCTATGCGTACCGAGACCAGCAACAGCGGTAAGACCGCACGGCCTATGGTGGACGTGCTCAACGAGGCCGGTGCCAACGGTCTGAACGTTCTGTTCCTGTTCGGCCACAACCACTCCGGCGGCTACGATGACTTCCTGGGCGCCGGCTCCGTGTACCTGAAGAAGGGCGACACCATAATGGTGCCCGAATACGGCGATAACTTCAAGTACAACTGGGATACCGTAACCCTCAACTTCACCTATATGAACGTGGGTTACGTGGGCTACAACGCCGACAACGGCTACGGTGCCGACGTGGCTCTGACCGTGACCACCTACCGCATCCAGGCAGACGGCTCGGTCATCATCTCCCGTTGGGACGAGGACGGCATTCACAACCTGAAATCGAAGGGTGTCAAGAACACGGTGCTGCAGGATACCTTTGAGCCCAATGAGACCGTGTATGAATCCTCCCGCATCGTCACCGCCGACGACGATCGCCAATACGAGGAGTAAAGCAAACAGGCTTTACAGGACATAATCTCTGCCCCCTACATCGGAAAATCCCGATGTAGGGGGCTTTTTTATATTAGAATTCTACATATTGGTATAAAAATATAATTCATCAATATATGTCCCTATTGCAATTTTAACCAATTCTTGATATACTGATGATGGCTATTTGCATTATTAAATATAAAAGGAGGAAACGCTATGCAAAACAAGCTTCGCAAAGTATTGGCCATCATCGGTGTATTGGCCATGCTGTGCACCCTGCTGCCTATGGGCATCGTGTCCGTAGCCGCAGAGGATGAGACCATCCTGAGCTGGAATTTTGAAGACGGCAACGTCGGCTTCACTTCCGGCGGACCCGGTCAGTCCATTGTTGTCGACCCCGACGACAGCACCAACCACGTGCTGTACTGGTCGTGCAGCAGTGCTTACGGCGATATCCGTAAGACCATCACTCTGGAAAAGAACACCGACTACGTCTTCAACTTTAAGATGAAGACCAGTTTGGGCAAGGGTGCCTTCATCACCGTGCAGACCTCTTCCTGGGGTGAGTACGATCAGGTGTCTTTCAGCACCAGCACCACTTGGACCGATCATTCCATCGAGTTCAATACCGGTGACAAATTTGACAGTGTGATGCTGAAGATCCAGAATAATGGCACGATCCAGGACTTCTGGGTTGACGATTTCACCGTCATCAAGAAGGAGGCCACCGCCCCCGAAGGCGGCGATGGCGAAATCACCTACGAGAACGTCCTGGAAATGGACTGGGAAGACGGCACCGCCGTGTTCAAGAACGCCTCTGTGGTAGCCGAGGGCCCCGAGGGCAGCAACTGTATGAAGTATTCCTTCACCGGCGGATACAGCTCTTCTTACCGCACTGTCAGCGGCTTCGAGGAGAATGCCGATTACCTCGTCACCTTTAAGGCAAAGGCCAGCACCAGCGCTTCCATGTTCGTCACCTTCCAGGACGGCAGCTGGGGCAGCACCTACTACAACGAGACCTTTAAGCCTACCACCGAGTGGGCGGAATACTCCATCACCACCAACATCGGTGATACCCCCAACAGCAGCGGTGCTATCCTGTTCAAGTTCCAGGATGCCGGCACGGCTCTGGACCTGTGGGTAGACGACCTGGTCATCGCTAAGATCATCGAGCCCGAGAGCGATGAGGAGGAGAGCGACAACCTGGTTGTCAACGGCGACTTCGAGACCGGTGACTTCACCAACTGGACCAAGCATCAGTCCACCGTCATCTCCACCGATGCCCACGGCGGCTCCTATGCTGCCAACCTGAAGGGCTCCGGCGGCTGGGGCGGCATGCTGAACACCAACGTGACCGTCGTGGCCGGCAACACCTACACCGTCAGCCTGTGGCTGAAGACTAATTCCAACGGCGTCAATGTCCAGATCAAGGACGGCGGCACCAGCGGCGCCAACCTGGCCAGCAAGTGGTTCACCGCCACCGAGTGGACTCAGCTGACCTGGGACGTGGTTCCCACCACCACCACCCTCTGCTTTAACTTCTGCGGCGGCGGTAACGGCATCGCCGAAGACGTGCTGGTGGACGACATCACCGTCATCGGCCAGAAGGTTCCCTCCTTCGACGGCTTCATCTACAACGGCGACTTCGAGACCGGCGTCATCTCTCCTTGGAATGTCTATTCCGACACCGCCGTGACCAAGGCTGCCGCCCAGAACGGCAAGTACGGTCTGGAAATGATCGGCGACGGCGGTTGGGGCGGCCTGGCTTATCAGGACTTCGCCACCGAGGTCGGCCACACCTATGCGATCACCTTCTCTTATAAGGCGGTTGCCAACGGTGTCAACGTTCAGATTCAGAACCCTGTGGGCACCACTGCGGTCGGCAAGTGGATTACCAGCACCTCCTGGACCACCATGACCCTGGAAGTTGAGGCTGTGGACACCACCACTCGTATCAACATCTGCGGCGGTGGTAACGGCATTGCCACCACCGTCTATCTGGACGACGTTTCTGTGGTCGAGGTGAAGGATCCCAACTTCGACGGTTATATCTGGAACGGCGACTTTGAAGCCGGCAGTCTGACCAAGTGGGAGTCCTATCAGCAGACTACTCTTTCCGCCGAAGCTGCCAAGAACGGCAACTACGGTGCCAAGCTGATCGGCAACGGCGGCTGGGGCGGCTGTCTGACCCAGAAGAACATCGCTGTGGAGGTCGGTAAGACCTACAAGCTGTCCTTCTGGTACAAGACCCCCCACAACGGTCTGAATATGACCCTAAAGGATCAGGATAACCAGAACACCAAGCTGGCCGGCAACTACCTGAGCGGCAAGCAGGATTGGACCCTGTACGAGGCCACCTTCGAGTCCGGCTACGTCACCAAGCTGATTCTGAACTTCTCCGGCTCCGGCAAGAACACCACCGACGAGCTGTGGATCGACGACATCAAGCTGGAGAATCTGTCCGGCGACGAGATGGACCGCTGCGATATTCTGAAGAATTCCGGCACCTCCATCCGCGACGTGGATGACAATAACCGCGGTCTGGCTTTCCGCTTTGCTGTCAACGTAACCGGCGCCGAGTTTGTCAAGGGTAACCAGTACGTATCCGGTTCCGGTAGCATGAAGCTGTTCAAATACGACGAGGCCATCGGCACTTTGGTTGAGGCCGGCGCTGTCGTCACCAACCAGGCTACCGTCGGCGAGGGCGATATGACCCTGGCTGACGTCAACGACGGCAACGTCATTAAGGTGCCTGCCAAATACGTCACCGATTACGAGGACAACGGCGATATGTTCTACGCCGTGCGCATCATCAACATCCCCGATGATCACGTAGGTACCGAGATCTATGCCCGCCCCTACTACACCTATGAAATCGACGGCGAGCAGGTCACTGTGTACGGCGACGTCACCAGTGACAACTATGAGGCTGTCGCCAGCGTGCGCCGCTCCCTGAAGATTCTGGCCATCGGCAACAGCTTCTCTGTGGATGCCATGCGCAACTATCTGTACGACGTGCTCAAGAGCGCTGAGTACGATCAGGTGATCCTGGGTAACCTGTACGTGGGCGGCTGCTCTCTGGATCAGCACTGGGGTTACATCTCCAGCCAGTCCGGCTCGTATGAGTATCACAAGAACGACGACAACGGCCAGTGGGTCAACACCAACGGCACTCAGGCTCTGACCGCTCTGCAGGATGAGAACTGGGATGTCATCACCGTTCAGCAGGTGTCCGGTAACGCCGGTATGCCCGGCACCTTCGGCAACCTGCAGAACATCGTCAACTGGGTCAACCAGTACAAGACCAACCCCGACGCCAAGGTTCTGTGGCACATGACCTGGGCCTATCAGCAGGATTCCACCCACGAGTCCTTCCCCAACTATAACAACGACCAGATGACCATGTACAATGCCATCGTAGACACCGTCCAGAACACCGTTCTGAACACCGAGGGCATTGACGGCGTCATCCCCTCCGGTACCGCTATCCAGAATCTGCGTGGCACCTCTCTGGGCGACACCCTGACCGCTGACGGCTATCACCTGAACGATCTGCACGGCGATTACACCGCCTCCCTGACCTGGTATGCCGCCATCACCGGCGAGAGCCTGGATCTGGTTGACTTTGTTCCCGCCGCTGTCACCAACGACGCGTTCAACGTCAAGCGTGCGGTGGGTCACGCTGTGGCCAACCCCTATGAGGTCACCAATATGGACGAGACCGTCCTGATCGCCGGCTCTGACTTCCAGGCCAGCTCCTGGGATAAGAACAAAAACAACGTCAACGCTATCCTGGGCGGTATCAAGAATACCGACGGCTACGAGCTGTTCGACGGTATGCTGTTCCCCGGCGACTTCACCCCCAACCACGGCCACGACAACGCTACCGAGGGTATCGGTGTGCTGGATGAGTTCTCCAGTGAATTCGTTATCGGCAACAAGGTCTACTCCGAGGGTAACCACGATGCTCCCACCGTGGAGAAGCTGAGCCCCTACGGCAACAACGACCCCGTTGGCGGCACCTACGGCGTCTTCGCCATCCATGAGGAGGACTACGGTCAGTTCGGTGGCACCAGCGACAACGATGTGGCCAACGACCTGAAGGCCTACTTCGATGAGAAGCTGGAGAGCGGCTGGGATCTGAAGAAGCCCATCTTCGTGATGACTCACGTGCCGCTGCACTTCAACTGGCGTACTGTCAGCGATTACGGCGCCGGCAAAAATGCTCAGGGCATCGTTGAGGCTCTGAACTACGGCGGTGAGAACGGCTTTAACATCATCTTCCTGTTCGGTCACAACCACTCCAGCGACTACGACGCCTATGTAGGCGGCTCCGCCATCTATCTGGCTAAGGGCGACACCATGCTGATCGCCAAGCCTGAGAACTATAAGGAGTATCAGGAAGTTGAACTGAAGTTCACCTATATGAACGCCGGCTACGTGGGCTACTTCGCCGACACCGGTTGTGGCGTGGATACCACCCTGACCATGACCACCTTTAAGATTCAGGCTGACGGCTCCGTCATCATCACCCGTTATGACAAGGACGGCTATCACAACCTGAAGGCTAAGGGCGTGCCTCATATCACTAATGAGCACAACGTGACCATCCCCGTCAACGAGGATGTGTACGGTCCCCAGCGCATCGTCACCGCCACCTCCGACGAGGAGTATACCGGCTGATTCAGCCTGTGCGGTAACATAACCTAAAAAATCCCCCGACAACGGAAATCCCGTGTCCGGGGATTTGTCTTTTTTTTTTTTTCCTTACTGTTTCCCATA
>JAZQKF010000121.1:0-23067 GCA_045542015.1 Acutalibacteraceae bacterium | reverse complement strand
CCTTGGCTCACAGAACGACATGGCTACGATCCGACTTCCTATAACGAGGCCGAGCTGATGGAGGTGGGCAAGAACGCCTTTAAGCTGTCCCCCGTGCATCAGGTGCTGATTGAAAAGAGCGTCAAGGGCTATAAGGAGATCGAGTTTGAGGTTATGCGGGATTCCGCGGACAACGCCATCACCATCTGCGGTATGGAGAACGTGGACCCCGTGGGTGTCCACACCGGTGACTCGGTGGTGGTGGCGCCCATCCTGTCTTTGAGTGAGAAGGAGCATAAGATGCTCAACGACTCCGCCATCAAGATCATCCGTGAACTGAAGATTTCCGGCGGCTGTAACGTACAGTTTGCCTTAAACCCCGACAACGGCGAGTACTACCTCATTGAGGTCAACCCCCGTGTGTCCCGTTCCTCCGCCCTGGCGTCCAAGGCCAGCGGCTATCCCATCGCCCGGGTCACCGCCAAGATCGCGGTGGGTATGACCCTGGACGAGATCCCCGTGGCGGGCGGCACCGCCGCCATCGAGCCCCGACTGGATTACATCGTGGCGAAATTCCCCCGCTTCCCCTTTGATAAGTTCACCTCCGCCCCCAACACCCTGGGCACCCAGATGAAGGCCACCGGCGAGGTGATGGGCATCGGCTCCACCCTGGACGAGTGCTTCCTCAAGTCCGTCCGATCCCTGGAGACCGGTGTGTGTCATTTCCATATGGCGAAGTTTGACAATATGACCCGCGACGAGCTGGTGGCGTACCTGGCCGAGAGCAAGGACGACTCCATCTTCGCCATCACCCAGCTGATCCGTCTGGGTATGAGCCTGGAGGAGCTGCACGAGATCACCAAGGTGACCGCCATCTTCCTGGAGAGCCTGCAGCGCATCGTGGAGATGGAGAAGCGCCTGCAGAACAGCCGCGACGCGGACACCCTGCGGGCGGCCAAGGTGATGGGCTTCGGCGACGAGTACATCGCCAAATTGTGGGGCATCCCCGAGACCGAGGTGTACAAACAGCGCAAAGAGAACGGCATCACCCCTGTGTTCCGTATGGTGGACACCCTGCACACCGGTGCGTATATCGCGTATCTGTACTCCTCCTACCGGGGGGAGAACCAGTCCCGCCTCACCGATAAGAAAAAGATCGTGGTGCTGGGTGCCGGACCCATCCGCATCGGACAGGGCGTGGAGTTTGACTATTCCACCGTCCACGCGGTGCAGACCATCAAAAAATCCGGCTATGAGGCCATTATCATCAACAACAACCCCGAGACCGTGTCCACCGACTACACCACCGCGGACAAGCTGTATTTCGAGCCCCTCACCCCCGAGGACGTGATGGCCATCATCGACTACGAGCAGCCGGCGGGTGTCATCGCCTCACTGGGCGGTCAGACCGCCATCAACCTGGCACAGCCGCTGATGGATCGGGGCGTGAACATCATCGGCACCGACTGCGCCGCCATCGAGCGGGCGGAGAACCGCGACAGCTTTGAGCGGATTCTGCGAGAGTTGAACATCCCCCAGCCCAAGGGTCGCGCGGTGACCAGAATTGAGGACGGCATCGCCGCCGCCAACGACATCGGCTATCCCGTGCTGGTGCGCCCCTCCTTCGTGCTGGGCGGTCGCGCTATGCAGATCGTGGCCACCGACGAGGACCTGCGCCACTATCTCAAGACCGCCGTGGAAATTGACGAGGACAAGCCGGTGCTGGTGGACAAGTACATCTCCGGTAAGGAGGTGGAGGTGGACGCCATCTGTGACGGACACGACGTGTTCGTCCCCGGCATTATGGAGCTGGTGGAGCGCACCGGCGTCCACTCCGGCGACTCCATCTCGGTGTACCCCACCTTCTCGGTGTCCGATAAGGTCAAGGGCACCATCCTGCAGTACGCCAAGAAGCTGGGTCTGGGCATCGGCATCGTGGGTCTGTTCAACATCCAGTTCATCGTGGATAAGGACGACAACGTGTTCATCATCGAGGTGAACCCCCGTTCCTCCCGCACCGTGCCCTTCCTGTCCAAGGCCACCGGCTACAGTCTGGCGGACATCGCCACCGAGGCGATTCTGGGCAAGACCCTCAAGGAGCAGGGCATCTTCTGCCTGTACCCCGAGGAGCGGGAGCGCTACTACGTGAAGGTGCCGGTCTTCTCCTTTAACAAGATCAAGGGTCTGGACGCCTATCTGTCCCCCGAGATGAAGTCCACCGGCGAGGCCATCGGCTACGACGATACCCTGCACCGCGCCATGTGCAAGGCGCTGATCGCCGGCGGCGTCAACCTGCAGAACTACGGCACCGTCATCGTCACCCTCGCCAACGAGGATAAGGAGGAGGCGCTGCCGCTGGTGCGCCGCTTCTACGAGATGGGCTTTAATATCGAGGCCACCATCGGCACCGCCAACTTCCTGCGGGAGAACGGCATCCGCACCCGTGTCCGCGCCAAGCTGTCCGACGGCAGCGAGGAGATTCTGGATTCCATCCGCGCCGGCTACGTCAGCTACGTGATCAATACCCGCTCCATTCTGTCCGGCGTTCATATGGCGGACGGCGAGTATATCCGCCGCTGTGCGGTGGAGAACGGCGTCACCCTGTTCTCCAATCTGGACACGGTCCGCATCGTGCTGGACGTGCTGGAGGAGATCACCATCAAGGTGTCCACCATCGATGCGTAATAAAAAATAAGTGTGAACCGAGCAAAGGCCCCCTTGCCTAAAGGGGGCTGGCTGCCCGCAGGGCAGACTGGGGGATTGCAAACCGCTTTGCGGTTTGGGGTGCTGCGCACCGTATCCCTCCGTCACCGCCTGCGGCGGCGCCACCTCCCTTTAGGCAAGGGAGGCTTGGCTCTATTGTACTTTGGATAAAAGCCCAAGGAGAACCCTATGAAACAAACCATCTTCACCATAACCGAAAACACCCCTCTCACCGCCACCGTCTATCGGATGGTGCTGACGGGGGATACCGACGGCATTACCACCGGCCAGTTTGTCAACATTCTGCTGGCGGGGCAGTATCTTCGCCGCCCCATCTCGGTGTGCGACTGTGCCGACGGTGTGCTGACCCTCATCTATAAAGTGGTGGGCAAGGGCACTGCCCGGATGGTGGAGATGCCTGTCGGTCAGACGCTGGACCTGCTCACCGGTCTGGGCAACGGCTACGACCTGTCCAAGGCGGGGGAGACCCCCCTGCTGCTGGGCGGCGGCGTGGGCGTTCCCCCTCTGTATATGCTGGCCCGCCAACTGCGTGAGCAGGGCAAGGCGGTGTCGGTGGTGCTGGGCTTCAACACCAAGGACGAAGTGTTCTGTGAGCAGGAGTTTAAGGATTTGGGGTGTGACGTCACCGTCACCACCGCCGACGGCAGTTACGGGGTCAAGGGCTTTGTCACCGATGCCCTGCCGTCCGCGTACAGCTATTTTTACACCTGCGGACCGGAGCCGATGCTCCGCGCCGTATACCGCGCCACCGCCACCTCCGGTCAGTTCAGCTTTGAGGAGCGGATGGGCTGCGGCTTCGGTGCCTGTATGGGCTGCTCCTGCAAGGTGATTACCGGCTATAAGCGCATCTGCAAGGATGGCCCCGTGCTGGAGAAGGAGGAGATTCTATGGGACGCTTGAGCGTAAACCTGTGCGGCATTGAGCTGGATAACCCCGTCATCCCCGCCAGCGGCACCTTCGGCTTCGGCTATGAGTTTGCCGAATTGTACGACATCAATTGCCTGGGCACCTTCTCCTTTAAGGGCACCACCCGCGACCCCCGCTTCGGTAACCCCACCCCCCGCATTGCCGAGTGTACCGCAGGTATGATCAACGCGGTGGGTCTGCAGAATCCCGGTGTGGACAAGGTGATTGCCGAGGAATTGCCCAAGCTGAAACAATGCTTTCACAAGCCGGTGATGGCCAACGTCAGCGGCTTCGCCATTGAGGACTATGCCTATACCTGTGAGCGATTGGACAAAGAGGAGCAGGTGGGTTGGCTGGAGGTCAACGTCAGCTGTCCCAACGTCCACGGCGGCGGTATGAGCTTCGGCACCAGCCCCCGGGCGGCGGCTGAGGTGGTCAGAGCGGTCAAGGCCGTCACCACCAAGCCGGTGATCGTGAAACTGTCCCCCAACGTGACGGATATCGTGGCCATTGCCAAGGCCTGCGAGCAGGCGGGCGCCGACGGCATCAGCCTGATCAACACCCTGCTGGGTATGCGCATCGACCTGAAGACCAAAAAACCGGTCATCGCCAACAAAATGGGCGGCTTCTCCGGTCCGGCCATCTTTCCGGTGGCGGTGCGGATGGTGTATCAGGTGGCACAGGCGGTCAATATCCCCGTGGTGGGTATGGGCGGCGTGTCCTGCGCCGAGGACGTTATCGAGATGATGTTGGCGGGCGCCACCGCCGTGCAGGTGGGCGCCGCCAACTTGGTAAACCCCTATGCGTGTGAAGAGATTATCCGCGATCTGCCCGCCGTGATGGATCGCTACGGCATCGCGAATTTGAGAGATATTATAGGAGGCGTTAAGTAATGGGAAAAGACGTAATTGTTGCCTGTGATTTTGCCAATGCCGATCAGGTGTTTGGGTTTTTGGATCGGTTTACCGGCCGTAAACCCTTTGTGAAGATCGGTATGGAGCTGTTTTATGCGGAGGGTCCCCAGATCGTCCGCGAGATCAAGCGCCGCGGTCATAAGATCTTCTTGGATCTGAAGCTCCACGACATCCCCAACACCGTGAAAAAATCTATGAGCGTGCTGTCGGGTCTGGACGTGGACATCACCAACCTGCACGCCGGCGGCACCGTGCGTATGATGGAGGCGGCGTTGGAGGGTCTGACCCGACCCGACGGTACCCGCCCCCTGCTGATTGCGGTGACCCAGCTGACCTCCACCGATCAGGAGGCTATGGAAAACGACCTGCTGATTAAAGAGCCCATCGACAAGGTGGTGATGCACTATGCCGAGTGCGCCAAAAAGGCGGGTCTGGACGGTGTGGTCTGCTCCCCCTTGGAGGCGGGCAAGGTGCACGACACCTGCGGCGCCGATTTCCTGACCGTCACCCCCGGTGTCCGCTTTGCCGACGGTGACGTGGGCGATCAGATGCGGGTGATGACCCCCGCCGCCGCCAAGGAGATCGGCTCCGACTACATCGTGGTGGGCCGTCCCATCACCGCCGCCGCCGACCCCGTAGCCGCCTACGAGCGCTGCGTGGCGGAATTCTGCGACTGATAAGATTGCAAAAGCGACAGTAGCCTCCCTCATTGAGGGAGGTGGCACGGCGCCAGCCGTGACGGAGGGAGTTGTGTGCCTATCAAACTCCCCCAGTCAGTCGTTGGCTGTGTCAGCCGCCGCCTGACAGCCCCCTCGGGGAGGGGGCCTTCGTAAAAACACAACAAACCATTAAGGAGGACAACGATATGGAAGCCTACAAGAGAGAATTTATCCAGTTCCTGCAGGAGGCGGGCGTGCTGAAATTCGGTGATTTCACCGCCAAGTCGGGACGCAAGATCCCCTATTTCATCAACGCCGGTATGATCAAGACCGGCAACGACATCGCCCGCCTGGGCGAGTTCTACGCCAAGGCCTATTTTGAGAAACTGGGCAATAATCCGTCTGTGCTGTACGGTCCTGCGTATAAGGGTATCTCTCTGTCGGTGTCCGCCGCCGTGGCGTTGTCCAAGAACGGCCTCAACGTCCCCTTCTTCTTCAACCGTAAAGAGGTGAAGGACCACGGCGAGGGCGGCGTGTTCGTGGGGTACGTGCCCCAGGCAGGGGAGGAGATCGTCATCATTGAGGACGTGATCACCGCCGGCACCGCCATCCGCGAGAGCATGGAGATCCTCAGCCACCTGGAGGACTGCAAGGTGACCGCCACCTTCATTATGGTGGACCGCAAGGAAAAGGGGCAGACCGAAAAAGGCGCCATGCAGGAGATCGAGGAGCAGTTCGGCTTCCCCGTCTACTCCATTGTGGACGTGTACGACATCATTGAGTATCTGGAAGAAGACCCCGCCAACGAGGAGAACGTCACCCGCATTAAAAACTATCTGGCTATCAATGGAGCGAAATAATGAGAAGTTTAATTGACATTGTAGATATGTCCGTGGCGGAGCTGGACGAGCTGATCGCCACCGCCTGCGACATCATCGACCATCCCGACAAATACCGCGAGGCGTGCAAATACAAGAAACTGGCGACCCTGTTCTTTGAGCCCTCCACCCGCACCCGCCTGAGCTTTGAGGCGGCGATGCTGGAATTGGGCGGCAGCGTCATCGGCTTCTCCGCCGCGGGCAATTCCTCCGCCGCCAAGGGGGAGAGCGTGGCGGACACCGCCAAGACGGTGAGCTGCTACGCGGACATCATCGCCATGCGTCACCCTCTGGAGGGCGCGGCGCTGGTGGCGGCCAATAACGCCGCCATCCCCGTCATCAACGCCGGCGACGGCGGTCACTGTCACCCCACCCAGACGCTGGCGGATCTACTGACCATCCATCGGGAAAAGGGCGGCTTTGATAATCTAACGGTGGGCTTTTGCGGCGACCTGAAATACGGGCGCACCGTCCACTCCCTCATCAGCGCCCTGTCCCGCTACAGCGGCATTCGGGTGGTGCTCATCTCCCCCGAGGAGCTGCGGTTGCCCGAGTATGTGAAAGCGGAGGTACTGGACAAGAAGGGCATCCCCTACGAAGAGGTCACCTCGTTGGAGCAGGCGATGCCGCACTTGGACATTCTGTATATGACCCGCGTCCAGCGGGAGCGGTTTGCGGACCCCGACCAGTACGAGCGGCTGAAGGATTGCTACGTTCTGGATATGCCCAAGCTGGAAACCGCCAAGCCCGACCTGTGCGTGATGCACCCGCTGCCCCGGGTCAACGAGATCTCGGTGGCGGTGGACGCCGACCCCCGCGCCTGTTATTTTAAACAGGTGTTAAACGGCAAGTATATGCGTATGGCGCTGATACTGAAGCTGTTGGCGGACGAGAGCAACCCTGCTCCCGTTACCGCCCCTGCCGAGGGTCGCCGTTGCCGCAACCCCCGCTGCATCACCACCTGCGAGCAGGAACTGCCCCAGGCATTCGTAAGGACCGACACAGGCGCCTACCGCTGTCTGTACTGTGAAACCGAAGGAAAGGACGATTAACCATGGCTAAGATCATTAACGAGCCCTCCCACACGTTTAACGAGTACCTGCTGATTCCCGGGTACTCCGATCACACCTGCATCCCCGCCAACGTATCGCTGAAGACCCCCTTGACCAAGTTTAAGCGCGGGGAGAAGCCGGCCATTGAAATGAACATCCCCATGGTGTCTGCCATTATGCAGTCGGTCTCCGGCGACCGTCTGGCGGTGGCGCTGGCCACCGAGGGCGGCGTGTCCTTCATCTACGGCTCCCAGACGGTGGAGGACGAGGCCGCTATGGTGAAGCGCGCCAAGGATTACAAGGCAGGCTTTGTCACCAGCGACAGCAATCTGACCCCCGACCATACCCTGGCGGATGTGGTGGCGCTCAAGGAGCAGACCGGTCATTCCACCGTGGCGATCACCGAGGACGGCACCGTCAACGGTCGCCTGGTGGGCATCGTCACCGGTCGTGACTATCGCGTTTCCCGTATGAGCCCCGCCACCAAGGTGGCGGAGTTTATGACCCCCCTTGACAAGCTGATCACCGCCCCCGAGGGCACCACCCTCAAGGAGGCCAACGATATCATTTGGGATCACAAGCTGAACAGCCTGCCCATCGTGGACAGCGAGGGTCGTCTGCTGTATTTCGTATTCCGTAAGGATTACGACAGCCACAAGCAGAATCCCAACGAGCTGCTGGACGCGGACAAGCGCTACGTGGTGGGCGCGGGCATCAACACCCGCGACTATGCCCAGCGGGTGCCTGCGCTGGTGGAGGCGGGCGCCGACGTGCTGTGCATCGACTCCTCCGAGGGCTTCTCCGAGTGGCAGAAGCTGACCATTGACTGGATCCGCCAGCACTACGGCGACACCGTTAAGGTGGGCGCCGGCAACGTGGTGGACGCCGCGGGCTTCCGCTTTTTGGCGGAGGCGGGTGCCGACTTTGTGAAGGTGGGTATCGGCGGCGGCTCCATCTGCATCACCCGCGAGACCAAGGGCATCGGTCGCGGACAGGCCACCGCCCTCATCGAGGTGTGCGCCGAGCGCGACCGCTACTTTGAGGAGACCGGCATCTACGTGCCGGTGGGCTCCGACGGCGGCATCGTGTACGACCACCACATCACCTTGGCGCTGGCGATGGGTGCCGATTTTGTGATGCTGGGTCGCTATTTCGCCCGCTTTGACGAGTCCCCCACCAATAAGGTGAATATCGGCGGTACGTACTATAAGGAGTACTGGGGCGAGGGCTCCAGCCGTGCCCGCAACTGGATGCGGTACGACCTGGGCGGCGATAAGAAATTGTCCTTTGAGGAGGGCGTGGACTCCTACGTCCCCTATGCCGGTAGCCTAAAGGACAACGTGGCGCTGTCCCTGTCCAAGGTGAAGTCCACCATGTGCAACTGCGGCGCGCTCACCATCCCCGAACTGCAGCAGAAGGCGACCCTCACGCTGGTGTCCGCCACCAGTATCGTAGAGGGCGGCGCTCATGATGTTATACAAAAAGAGAAGAACGTAGCCATCAAATAATCGTCAATACAGAGAAAAGAGAAAATCGCACGTCTGTGCCTTGACACCATACCGTGAAAAATGGTATAATTTGATGGTCAAATGAATGGGTCTTTTGCGACTGACGGAGTAATTTGTGGAGCACCACAGAGGACCGAAGGACCCCATAGTTTCGCCGACCGTCTGGGCACAGTTTTCTCACGCGAGATAACTGTGCCCTTTTCTGTTTTTTGGAGGTAATGATTATGAAAAAAGTAGGCATCATTATGGGCAGCGACAGCGACCTGCCCATCATCAAAAAAGCCACCGATATGCTGTCCTCGCTGGACATCCCCTATGAGGTGCATATCTATTCCGCCCACCGCACCCCCGAGCAGGCTCGGGACTTTGCGGTGAACGCCCGCAAAAACGGGTTCGGCGTGCTGATCGCCGCCGCGGGTATGGCGGCACACCTGGCGGGCGCCATCGCCGCGGGCACCACCCTGCCGGTCATCGGCATCCCCTGCAAGTCGGCGGCGCTGGACGGCATGGACGCCCTCCTGTCCACCGTGATGATGCCCACCGGCATCCCCGTGGCGACGGTGGCCATCAACGGCGGCGCCAACGCCGCTCTGCTGGCCGCCCAGATACTGGCGGTGGAGGACGCCGACCTGGCGGCGAAGCTGGACAAAAAGCGCGCCGACGATGCCTCCGCCGTGCTGGCGAAGGACGCAACCGTCATGAACAATCTGTAATACATATAAAGGAGCGATCACTATGAGCAAAGAACTGATCTACACCGGCAAGACCAAGGACGTGTACAAGCTGGACAACGGCAACTGCCTGCTGAAGTTCAAGGACGACTGCACCGGCAAGGACGGCGTCTTTGACCCCGGCGAGAACGCGGTGGGTCTGACCATCGACGGCGTGGGTGACGTGAACCTGCGTATGTCCATCTATTTCTTTGAGAAGATCAATGCCGCCGGCATTCGGACCCATTACGTGTCCGCCGATTTGGAGGACACCACCATGGAGGTGCTGCCTGCCAAGGTGTTCGGCAAGGGTCTGGAGGTCATCTGCCGTAACAAGGCGGTAGGCTCCTTTATCCGCCGCTACGGCGCCCTCATCGAGTCCGGTGCCGACCTACCTTCCTACGTGGAGACCACCCTGAAGGACGATGAAAAGGGTGATCCGCTGATCACCAAGGACGCTCTGGTGGCTATCGGCGTGATGACCGATGCCCAGTATGAGGAGCTGAAGGATATGACCCAGAAGATCACGGGGATCGTGGCGGACGATCTGGCCGCCAAGGGGCTGGAACTGTACGACATCAAGTTTGAGTTCGGCTATGACCCCGAGGGTCGCGTGATGCTCATCGACGAGGTGGCCTCCGGCAATATGCGGGTGTATAAGGACGGCGAATACGTCGATCCCATGACCTTGAACGAGTTGTTCTTCGCGTAATTAAGAATCACAAAAGGCCCCCCGTTTACTTGAAAGGAGACCACCATGGGCGGATATTTCGGCATCGTTTCCCGACAGGACTGTCTGGAGGATGTGTTTTTCGGCACCGACTACCATTCCCATCTGGGTACCCGTCGCGCCGGCATCGCCTCCTACGACAGCGAGATCGGTCTGCAGCGGCAGATCCACAGCATACAGAATTCCCCCTTCCGCACCCGCTTCCGCGGTGCGCTGGAGGAGATGAGCGGCACCTCCGCCATCGGCTGTATCAGCGACCACTATCCCCAGCCGTTGCTGATCCGCTCCCGACTGGGCACCTACGCCATCTGCGTCACCGGCGCGGTGAACAATACGGATGAGCTGGTGGAGCAGTATCTGGAGGACGGCGGTCATTTCGACGCCATGACCGGCGGTGCGGTCAACGCCACCGAGCTGGTGGCGGCGCTGATCAACCTGAAAAAGGATTTCGTGCAGGGCATTCGCTTCGTTCAGCAATTGGTGGACGGCAGTGTTACCATCCTGATCCTTAAGGACAACGGACACGTCATCGCCGCCCGCGACCGTCTGGGGCGCCTGCCCGTGTGGATCGGTCGTCGGGAGGACGGCTACAGCGTCTCCTTCGAGTCCTTCGCCCATCAGAAACTGGGCTTTGAGGATGAGCGGGAGTTGGGTCCCGCGGAGATCGTGGAATTGTCGCCGGAGGGGGTCGCCCTGCTGGCACCCGCCGGTGAGGAGATGCGGATGTGCGCTTTTCTGTGGACCTACTACGGCTTCTCCACCTCCACCTACGAGGGGGTCAACGTGGAATTGATGCGGTATAACAACGGACGGCTGATGGCACGGCAGGATGAGGGTGACCCCACCCTGGACACGGTGGATTACGTGTGCGGTATGCCGGACAGCGGCACCCCCCACGCCATCGGCTACGCCAATGAGAGCCACCTGCCCTTTGCGCGGGCGTACATTAAGTACACCCCCAGCTGGTCCCGTAGCTTTACCCCCACCAGGCAGTCGGACCGCAACCGTATTGCCAAGATGAAGCAGATACCCGTTCCCGCCCTGATTGAGGATAAGAACCTGTTGTTGGTGGACGATTCCATCGTCCGCGGCACCCAGCTGCGGGAGACGGTGGAATTTCTGTACGAGAGCGGTGCCAAGACGGTACATATGCGCTCCGCCTGCCCGCCCATTATGTTTAACTGTAAATATCTGAACTTCTCCCGCAGCAATAACGAGTTGGATCTGATCGCCCGCCGCACCATCGTGGAGCTGGAGGGCGAGGAGGGGCTCAACCATCTGGAGGAGTACAGCGACGGCACCACCGAGAGGGGACGCCGCCTGCGCCGCACCATGGCGGAGGAGTTGCATCTGGGCTCCCTGGACTTTCAGTCCATACAGGGGGCGTTGGACGCCATCGGCATCGAGCCCTGTAAACTGTGCACCTATTGCTGGAACGGAAAGGAATAAACGATGACTACTGAACATAAAAACTCTCAATCCGCCAGTTACGCCGCGGCAGGCGTGGACATCACCGCCGGCTATAAGGCGGTGGAGCTGATGAAATCCCACATCGCCCGCACCCGCAACGAGGGCTGTCTGGACGACGTGGGCGGCTTCGGCGGCTGCTTCGGTCTGCCCACGGCGGGGATGGAGCAGCCGGTGCTGGTATCCGGTACCGACGGCTGCGGCACCAAGGTGAAGCTGGCACAGCTGATGGACAAGCACGACACCATCGGCATCGACGCGGTGGCTAGGTGCGTCAACGACATCATTTGCTGCGGCGCCCGCCCGCTGTTCTTTTTGGACTACATCGCCTGCGGCAAGAATGTCCCCGAAAAGATCGCCGCCATCGTCAGCGGCGTGGCGGAGGGCTGTGTCCGGTCCGGTGCCGCCCTCATCGGCGGCGAGACCGCCGAGCACCCGGGGCTGATGCCCGCAGAGGACTACGACCTGGCCGGCTTTGCGGTGGGTATCGTGGACAAAAAAGACATCATCGACAACAGCCGTATGGCGGTGGGGGACGTGGTGATCGCTCTGCCCTCCACCGGCATCCATTCCAACGGCTTTTCTCTGTGCCGCAAGGTCTTTGACATTGACAATAATAACCCCGAGCTGTACGTCCCCCGCGACGAGCTGGAGGGCAAGACCATCGCCGAGGCATTGTTGGTGCCCACCCGCATCTACGTGAAGTCGATATTGGCTCTGCTGGAGCGGGTGGACGTGAAGGGAATCTCCCATATCACCGGCGGCGGCTTCTACGAGAATATCCCCCGCTCCATCCCCGACGGTCTGTGCGCCAAGATCGACAAATCCGCCGTTAAGGTGTTGCCCATCTTCGACCTGATCGCCAGGTGGGGCAACGTGCCGGAGCGGGATATGTATAACACCTACAATATGGGCGTGGGTATGAGCGTGGTGGTGCCTGCCGAGCAGGTGGACACCGCTCTGTCGGTGCTCCGCGAGAGCGGCGACGACGCCTATGTCATCGGCGAGATCATCGCGGGCGAGGAGAAGATTCTGTTATGATTAAGGGAACGATAAACGGCGTGATGGCGGGCATTCTCATCGCCATCGGCGGCAGCGTGTTTCTGGCCTGCGAGAGTCGCGTGGTGGGTGCGGTACTGTTCACCGTGGCGCTACTCTGCATCTGCTACAAAGGGTACGGTCTGTTCACCGGCAAGGTGGGGTTTCTGCCCGAACAATGCGATAAAGACAACTGGACGGTGGTGCTGACCGCCCTGCTGGGCAATCTGATCGCCACCGCCCTGTGCGGCTGGGCGATCCGCTACGGCCTGCCCAATCTGGGCGAGGTGGCCGAGACCCTCTGCGCGGCGAAGCTGACCCAGACCGTGGGACAGACCGCCATCCGCGGTGTATTCTGCGGCATTTTGATGTATCTGGCGGTGAGCATTTTCCGCGACCATAAGTCCATCGCCGCCATCCTGTTCTGCGTGCCGGTGTTTATTCTCAGCGGCTTTGAACACTCCATCGCGGATATGTTTTATTTCGCCGCCGCCGGCATCGTGTCCCTGAAAGCCTGCGGCTTTCTGTGGATCGTTATTCTCAGCAACGCCGTGGGCGGCATCCTGCTGCCCCTGCTGTCCAAATTGACAAAGGAGGTTGCGTCCAATGTCAACTAAATGCCGTATTGCCGTGCTGGTTTCCGGCGGCGGCACCAACCTGCAGGCGCTTCTCGATGCGCAGGGCAGGGGAGAGATACCTCACGGGGAGATCGCGCTGGTCATCTCCAACAAGGCGGACGCCTACGCCCTCACCCGCGCCGAGCAGGCGGGCATCCCCGCTGTTACGATTACCAAGGCGGCTTGCGGCTCACAGGAGGACTTTGAGGAGGCGTTGCTGGCGCAGTTGACCGCCTGCGATATTGACCTTATCGTGCTGGCGGGCTTTATGTCTATCCTCAGCAAGCGGTTTACCGATGCCTACGAAAAGCGTATCTTAAACGTGCATCCGTCCCTGATCCCCGCCTTTTGCGGCGAGGGGTTTTACGGTCTGCGGGTGCACTGTGCCGCTCTGGACTACGGGGTCAAGGTGACCGGCGCCACCGTCCACTACGTCAACGAGATTCCCGACGGCGGCGAGATCATCCTGCAGCAGGCGGTAGCGGTGGAGGCGGGGGACACCCCCGAAATCCTCCAGCGTCGCGTGATGGAGCAGGCGGAATGGAAGATTCTGCCCCGCGCTGTGGAAATCGTCAGCGAGAAGTTGTGCGAATAACGAATGCATCTTATTTTTGAGGAAACAGGTTCAATCTCGATAGAGTCCGTAGGGGTCGATGCCCACATCGACCCGGGCGGATGTGGGCATCCGCCCCTACGATGTTGCGCCGTGTTTGATAGAATCCGTAGGGGAGGGCCTCTGTGCCCTCCCGCCATCAACACATAAAAAGCGAGGGAAACAGTATGAAAATCTCCACCATCAAGGAAGAATTAAACAGCCTGACCTATCACGGTCGCGGCATCATCATCGGCAAGTCTGCCGACAGCAAAAAGGCGGTCACCGCCTATTTCATTATGGGTCGCAGCGTCAACAGCCGCAACCGCGTGTTTGTGGCGGAGGGGGACGCTATGCGTACCAAGGCCTTTGACGAGTCCAAGATGGTGGACCCCCATCTCATCATCTACTACCCCGTTCGCGTGCTGGGGAATAAAACCATCGTCACCAACGGCGACCAGACCGATACCATCTACGATCTGATGGACAAGCAGATGACCTTTGAACAGGCTCTGCGCACCCGCGAGTTTGAGGACGATGCCCCCAACTTCACCCCCCGCATCAGCGGCATCATCCACCACGAGAACGGCGGTATGAACTACGCCCTGTCCATCCTAAAGTCCGCCGAGGGGGACGACTCCTCCTGCCAGCGGTTCACCTATGCTTACTCCGACCCCATCGCCGGTCGGGCGAAGTTTATCCACACCTATGCCTGCGACGGCGACCCGCTCCCCTCCTACGAGGGCGAACCCAAGACGCTGGAGCTGCCCGATATGGATATTGATTCTCTGACCGACCTGATTTGGAATAACCTGAACGAGGACAACAAGGTGTCCCTGTTCGTTCGCTATATCGACCTTGCCGACGGCAAGACCGAAACCCGTATCGTGAATAAAAATGTGTGAGGTGCTGACAATGAAAGAGTTTGAACTGAAATACGGCTGTAACCCCAACCAGAAGCCGTCCCGTATCTTTATGAAGGATGGCGGCGATCTGCCCATCACCGTGCTCAACGGTCGTCCCGGCTACATCAACTTTCTGGACGCCTTTAACGCCTGGCAGTTGGTGAAGGAGCTGAAAGAGGCGCTGGGTCTGCCCGCCACCACCTCCTTTAAGCACGTCAGCCCCACCTCCGCTGCCGTAGGTCTGCTGCTGCCGGAGCCGCTGAAAAAGGCTTGCTTTGTGGAGGACATCGAGGGCTTGGACGAGTCCCCGCTGGCCTGCGCCTACGTCCGCGCCCGCGGCACCGACCGCCTGTGCTCCTTCGGTGACTGGGTGGCGCTGTCCGAGGTGTGCGACGTCACCACCGCCAAGCTGATCGCCCGCGAGGTGTCCGACGGCATCATCGCCCCCGGCTATGAGCCCGAGGCTCTGGAAATTCTCAAAGGCAAGCGCAAAGGCAACTACAACATCGTAGAGATCGACCCCGATTACGTGCCCGCCCCCGTGGAGCAGAAGGACGTGTACGGCATCACCTTTGAGCAGGGTCGCAATGAGTTCAAAATCGGCAACCACCTGCTGGAGAACGTGGTCACCGAGAATAAAGACCTGCCCGATTCCGCCAAGCGGGATCTGATCGTGGCGCTGATTACGCTGAAATACACCCAGTCCAACTCGGTGTGCTACGCGGTGGACGGTCAGGCCATCGGCGTGGGTGCTGGTCAGCAGAGCCGCATCCACTGCACCCGTCTGGCAGGCACCAAGGCGGACACCTGGCTGCTGCGTCAGCACCCCAAGGCGCTTTCCCTGCCCTTCCTGCCCACCATGGGTCGTCCCGAGCGTGACAACGTCATCGACGGCTACATCAACGGCAACGAGGAGGACGTGTGCGCCGACGGAATCTGGCAGAACTACTTTACCCAGCAGCCCGCTCCCTTGACCGCCGAGGATAAGAAGGAATGGCTGGGCGGCTTTAAGGGTCTGGCTCTGGCGAGCGACGCCTTCTTCCCCTTTGCGGATAACATTAAGCGCGCCTACGCCAGCGGTGTCACCTACATCGCCGAGCCGGGCGGCTCCATCCGCGACGACCTGGTTATCCAGGAGTGCAACAAGAACGGCATCGTGATGGCCTTCACCGGTATGCGCCTGTTCCACCACTGATACAATGAGAAATGAGTAATGAGGAATGAGGAATGTTGAGCGATCACATTCCTTATGGCTCGTTGTTGAAAACGCATTTTTTTGGAGGACACCATATGAAACTGCTGGTTGTCGGTGGTGGCGGGCGTGAGCACGCCATGATCAAAAAACTAAAGGAAAATCCGCAGGTCACCGAGATTTTTGCCCTGCCGGGCAACGGCGGCATCGCCGCCGACGCCACCTGCGTGAATATCGGCGCCACCGACATCCCCGCCATCGTGGATTTCGCGGTGAAAAACGCCATCGACTACGCGGTGGTGGCTCCCGACGACCCGTTGGTGTTGGGGTGCGTGGATGCCCTGGAGGAGCGGGGGATACCCTGCTTCGGCCCCCGCGCCAATGCTGCCATCATCGAGGGCAGCAAGGTGTTCTCCAAGAACCTGATGAAACAACACGGCATCCCCACCGCCGCCTACGAGGTGTTTGACGAGTTGGATGCCGCCCTTTCCTATCTGGACACCGCCCCCATCCCCACGGTGGTCAAGGCGGACGGTCTTGCCTTGGGCAAGGGGGTCATCATCGCCACCACCCGTGAGCAGGCCAAGGCCGCCGTGGTGTCGATGATGCAGGATAAACAGTTCGGCGCCAGCGGTGACCACGTGGTGATCGAGGAGTTTCTCACCGGTCCCGAGGTGTCGGTGCTGTCCTTCACCGACGGCGAGACGGTGGTGCCCATGATCTCCAGTATGGATCATAAGCGAGCGGGGGATGGCGATACCGGCCTCAATACCGGCGGTATGGGCACCATCGCCCCCAACCCCTATTACACCGAGGATATTGCCAAGGAGTGTATGGACACCATCTTCCTGCCCACCATCCGCGCCATGAAGGCCGAGGGCCGACCTTTTAAGGGCTGTCTGTACTTCGGTCTGATGCTCACCCCCGACGGCCCCAAGGTCATCGAGTACAACTGCCGCTTCGGTGACCCCGAGACCCAGGTGGTGCTGCCCCTGCTGGAGAGCGACCTGCTCACCGTGATGCAGGCCACCACAAACGGCACCTTGGCGGACATCGAGGTCAAATTCAGTGACAAACACGCCTGCTGTGTGATTATGGCCTCCGCCGGTTATCCCCAGGCATACGATAAGGGGCTGCCTCTCACCATCCCCTCCGAGATAGCCGACTCCGTTTACGTGGCGGGCGCGGCAATTAAGGACGGTACGCTCGTCACCAACGGCGGTCGCGTGCTGGGTGCTACCGCGGTGGCGGACAGCTTGCCGGATGCCATCGCCGCAGCCTACAAACTGGTGGAGCAGATTCATTTTGATAACGCCTATTACCGTCACGACATCGGCGCCAAAGCTATGCAGGCGCGGGAGGTTTAACTATGGTATACCGTGTATATGTGGAAAAGAGAGAGGGTGTGGGCAACGAGGCTCGCGCCCTGTTGGGTGACGCCCACGCTCTGTTGGGCATCGACGGCTTGGAGCGGGTGCGGCTGTTTAATCGCTACGACGCCGAGGGTCTGACGCAGGAATTGTTTGACTACGCCAAGACCACCGTGTTCTCCGAACCCCAGCTGGACAATATTTCCGACGAATTGAGCATCGAGGATGCCACCGTGTTTGCGGTGGAGTATCTGCCCGGTCAGTTTGACCAGCGGGCGGATTCCGCCGCCCAGTGCATTCAGATCATCTCCCGGCAGGAGCGCCCCACCATCCGCACCGCGCGGGTGTACGCCCTGTACGGCGACCTGACCGCGGAGCAGCTGGCGGCGTTTAAAAAGCACGTGATAAACCCCGTGGAGAGCCGTGAGGCTTCTCTGGAATTGCCCGCCACCCTGGCGGTGGAGTACCCTCTGCCGGACAAGGTGGCTACCATAGAGGGTTTTATCGGTATGGACGCCGATGCCCTGTCCGCCCTGCTGGAGGAATTGGGTCTGGCGATGGATCTGGACGACCTGAAATTCCTGCAGAACTATTTCCGTGACGAGGAGCACCGCGACCCCACCATCACCGAGATCCGCGTGGTGGACACCTACTGGTCGGACCACTGCCGTCACACCACCTTTTCCACCCACTTTGACAAGGTGGACATCGGTCCCATTCTTGTAAAATACGCCTACGATCATTATCTGGATGCCCGAGTGGAGGTGTACGGCGCCGAAAAGGCCGCCGCCCGCCCCCAGACTCTGATGGACATCGCCACCATCGCCACCAAAGTATTGAAGAAACGCGGACTCACCCCCGAACTGGACGAGTCCGAGGAGATCAACGCCTGCTCCATCCACCTGCCCGCCGTGGTGAACGGGGAGGAGCAGGATTGGCTGTTGATGTTTAAGAACGAGACCCACAATCACCCCACCGAGATCGAGCCCTTCGGCGGTGCCGCCACCTGCATCGGCGGCTGTATCCGCGACCCGTTGTCGGGACGTGCCTACGTGCATCAGGCTATGCGGGTCACCGGAGCGGGCGACCCCCGAAAGAGCTTTGACGAGACCCTGCCGGGCAAGCTGCCCCAGCGCAAGATCTGTCAGACCGCGGCGGCGGGTTATTCTTCCTACGGCAACCAGATCGGTCTGGCTACCGGTCACGTGGCGGAGATGTATCACGACGGTTATGTGGCGAAACGTTTGGAGTGCGGTGCCGTTGTGGCCGCCGCCCCCGCCGAAAACGTGCGCCGTGAGCGTCCCGCCCCCGGCGACGTGGTGATTCTGCTGGGCGGTCGTACCGGCCGTGACGGCATCGGCGGCGCCACCGGCTCCAGCAAGAGCCATAATATGAAATCCCTCACCACCATGGCCTCCGAGGTGCAAAAGGGTAACGCCCCCGTGGAGCGTAAGATCCAGCGCCTGTTCCGCGATCCTGCGGTCACCCGCCTGATTAAGCGGTGCAACGATTTCGGCGCCGGCGGTGTATCGGTTGCCATCGGCGAGCTGGCGGCGGGTCTGAAGATTGACCTGGATGCGGTGCGCAAGAAATACGACGGTCTGGACGGCACCGAGATCGCCATCTCCGAATCCCAGGAGCGTATGGCGGTGGTGGTGTCCCCCGAGGACGCCGACACCTTTATCGCGCTGGCGCAGGCGGAGAATCTGGAGGCCTACCGCGTGGCGGTGGTCACCGCCGAGGAGCGGATGGTGATGACCTGGAAGGGTCAGACCATCGCCAACCTGTCCCGCGCCTTTCTGGACACCAACGGCGCGGTCAAGCACGCGGATATTCTGGTCCCCGAGATGGGCGAGTCCGGCTATGAGGCGCGCCGTTTCACCTCTCTGCGGCAGATGGCCGCCAGCCTGAAGACCGCTGACAAGCGGGGTCTGGTGGAGCGGTTTGACTCCACCATCGGCGCCGGTAGCGTGGTGATGCCCTACGGCGGTCAGCGCCAGCGCACCCCTACCCAGTCTATGGCCGCCACCCTGCCTATGCTGCCCGGTCAGACCACCGACACCGCGTCGGTGTTCGCCTGGGGTTGCGATCCCGACCTGCTGTCGGAGGACCCCTTCCTGGGTGCTTACTGCGCCGTATACCTGTCGGTTGCCAAGCTGGTGGCCGCCGGCTGTGATTATAAAAAAGCCTACTTGACTTTGCAGGAGTTTTTTGAGAAACTGAAAGACGAGCCCACCCGTTGGGGCAAGCCCTTTGCCGCCCTGTTGGGCGCTATGGATGCCCAGCTGGAGCTGGGCGCCGCCGCCATCGGCGGCAAGGACTCTATGTCCGGCACCTTCCTGGATCTGGACGTGCCGCCCACCGTGATTTCCTTTGCCATCGCCCCCATCAACAAAAAGGACGTCATCACCCCCGAATTTAAGGCGGCGGGTCATCCCGTGTACTGGTTCCACGAAGTTAATGGCCGCACCGAAAGCACCCTGAGTATGTGGGATGCCTTCCACGACCTGTGTCGTGAGGGCAAGGTGCAGGCCGCTTGGGCGGTGGAGAACAGCATCAGCGAGGCGGTTATGAAGATGTCCTTCGGCAACCACGTGGGCTTTAAGTCCACGTGGAAGATGGGCAAGGTCTGGCACGGCCGTCTGACCAATACGTTGGTGGCGGAGCTGGATGCCGAGGTGGATATGCCTGAGGCGCTGCTGCTGGGCTATACCACCGACGACGGCACCATCGCGCTGGAGGACGACGCGGTCACCATCGACGAGCTGTACGCGCTCAATACCGCCACCTTGGAGGACGTGTATCCCACCAAGGCCAAGACGGATAAGTCCGTCCAGCCTACCTTCTCCTATGAGGGCAAGTGCACCCTCGCCCCCGCCGTCAAGGTGGCAAAACCCAAGGTGCTGATTCCCGTATTCCCCGGCACCAACTGCGAATACGATTCCGCCCGCGCGGTTCAGCGCGCCGGCGGCGATGCCGAGATTTTCGTGGTGCGTAATCTCACCGCCGGCGATGTGGCGGATAGCGTAGCCGCCTTCTCGGAGAAGGTCAAGGAGAGCCAGATGATTTTCATCCCCGGCGGCTTCTCCGGCGGCGACGAGCCGGACGGCTCCGCCAAGTTTATCACCGCCTTTTTCCGCAACGCCGCGGTCAAGGAAGCGGTCACCGACCTGCTGGACAACCGCGACGGTCTGATGTGCGGTATCTGCAACGGCTTCCAGGCGCTGGTGAAACTGGGTCTGGTGCCCTACGGCAAGATTCTGGACACCGATGAGCATTGTCCCACCCTGACCTTTAACAACATCAACCGGCACCAGTCCCGCATCGTGCACACCCGCATCGCCTCCGTAAAGTCCCCTTGGCTGAGCTTGATGAAGGTGGGCGACGTGGTGAATGCCCCCATCTCCCACGGTGAGGGCAAGTTCCTTTGCTCCCCCGAGCTGGCGCTGAAGATGGCGGAGAACGGTCAGGTGGCTACCCAGTACGTAGATTTAGACGGCAACGCCACGCAGGATATTGACTTTAACCCCAACGGTTCGGTGTTCGCCATCGAGGGCATTACCAGCCCCGACGGTCGCGTGTTCGGTAAGATGGGTCACAGCGAGCGGGTCGCCGACGGTCTGTATAAGAACGTCCCTGGCAATTACGACATCCGTATGTTCGAGGCCGCTGTGAAGTATTTTAAGTAACACGCACCAACCTGTATTCGCCTTCCTCTCAAGGGGAAGCCTTTGCGGACGGGCAATGCCCGTCCCTACGAAACCCTATCCGGTTCACGTAGGGGAGGGCCTCTGCGCCCTCCCACCCAGATAACCTGCACATTAGACAAAGGAGTGTTGATTATGTCCTACAAAACCGATATTGAGATTGCCCAGGAATGTCAAATGAAGCACATTCGTGAAATTGCCGCCACCGCCCACGTGGACGAGAAATACGTGGAGCAGTACGGCAACTATAAGGCCAAGATCGACCTATCCCTGCTGGAGGAGACTGATCGCCCCGACGGCAAGCTGATTTTGGTCACCGCCATCACCCCCACCCCCGCGGGGGAGGGCAAAACCACCACCACCATCGGTCTGGCGGACGGTCTGCGCCGCATCGGCAAGGACGTGACCGTGGCGCTGCGCGAGCCCTCTCTGGGTCCCGTATTCGGCGTCAAGGGTGGCGCCGCCGGCGGCGGCTACGCCCAGGTGGTACCCATGGAGGACATCAACCTGCACTTCACCGGCGATTTCCACGCCATCGGCGCCGCCAACAACCTGCTGGCGGCCATGCTGGATAACCACATTCAGCAGGGCAACGCCCTGGGCATCGACGTGCGCCGCATCACCTGGAAGCGGTGTGTGGATATGAACGATCGCCAGCTGCGCTTTATCGTGGACGGTATGGGGGGCAAGCCCAACGGCGTCCCCCGCGAGGACGGCTTTGACATCACCGTGGCCAGCGAAATTATGGCGGTGTTCTGTCTGGCCTCCTCCATCACCGACCTGAAGGAGCGCCTGTCCCGCATCATCGTGGGCTACACCTACGACGATAAACCGGTCACCGCCGGCGACCTGAAGGCGGTGGGTGCCATGACCGCCCTGCTGAAGGACGCCATCAAGCCCAATCTGGTGCAGACCCTGGAGGGCACCCCTGCCTTTGTGCACGGCGGTCCCTTTGCCAATATCGCCCACGGCTGTAACTCGGTTATGGCCACCCGCCTGGCGCTGAAGATGGGCGACTACACCGTCACCGAGGCGGGTTTCGGCGCCGATCTGGGCGCCGAAAAGTTCCTGGACATCAAGTGCCGTATGGCGGGGCTGACCCCCGACGCCGTGGTGGTGGTGGCCACCGTCCGCGCCCTGAAGATGCACGGCGGTCTGGCCAAGACCGAGCTGGCCACCGAGGACTTGGGCGCTCTGGAGCGGGGCATCCCCAACCTGCTGCGCCACGTGTCCAATATCAAGAACGTGTACAAGCTGCCCTGCGTGGTGGCGGTCAACCGTTTCCCCACCGATACCGATGCGGAGATCGACTTCATCATCGCCAAGTGCCGCGAGCTGGGTGTTAACACCGTGCTGTCCACCGTGTGGGCGGACGGCGGTGCCGGCGGTATCGAGATGGCCAAGGAGGTTGTCCGCCTGTGCGAGGAGGAGCAGGGCGATTTCACCTTCTCCTACGAGCTGGACGGCTCCATTGAGGATAAGATCGAGTCGGTGGTCAAAAAGGTGTACGGCGGCGACGGCATCACCGTCCTGCCCGCCGCCAAAAAGCAGATTCAGCAGCTGACCGCCCTGGGCTTTGATAAGTGCCCCGTCTGCATCGCCAAGACCCAGTATTCTTTCTCGGACGACCCCACTAAGCTGGGCGCCCCCGAGGGCTTCACCGTCACCGTCAAGAACGTGAAGGTGTCTGCCGGCGCCGGCTTTATTGTGGTGCTCACCGGTGACATCCTCACCATGCCCGGTCTGCCCAAATCCCCCGCCGCCGAGCGCATCGACGTGGATGCCGACGGCAAGATCAGCGGCCTGTTCTGATAAGGTGACACGAGTAATCCGAACCTGCCTTAAAGCGGCATATTTCGGTGCTTTTCACCCAATTTCATCTCGCAAGGCGCCAGCCTTGCTTCGCTAAAATTGAGCAAAAACCCCTCGAAATCTCCTCGCTTTAAGGTCGGAGATTTTTAAAAGAGCGGATTTTTGCTCATCCGAGGCACAAAACGCAGCGAAATATGGGGTAGCATCTACGGAGAATGGAGCAAAAGCGACATTCACATAGGGGTGGCAACGGAACTAACGGTCTGTACCATCTACAAGCCACCCCGGCATTCGCGAGTATTTTAAC
>JAZQKF010000120.1:0-31178 GCA_045542015.1 Acutalibacteraceae bacterium | reverse complement strand
GACGGCGTCGGCATGGGATTGGATATAGCGGCCAACCATGTCTCGCCGGCGGACATCGCCAAGGGAGTGCTCAATTCCTCCCGCGCGAAAGAGATTCAGGAAGCTATGATGCTCGAAAGAATGCGGCAGAAGTTCAAAGAGGCGGGCGGCATGAGGTGGCCGGGATGAACAGGCTGAGTGAGCTGCTGAAAGCGGCGGGCGGGCGGTCGAAATACGGCAATAGAAAGACGGAGATTGACGGCCAGGTGTTCGACAGCGCGAAAGAGGCGAACAGGTACATGGAGCTTCGCCTGATGGAGCGGGCCGGGGAGATCGTGGGCCTGGAGTGTCAGGTGCCCTTCGAGCTGGTGCCGCGCCAGACCCTGACCGACGGCACCGTGGAGCGCGCCGTGACCTATGTGGCGGATTTCGTCTACTGGCAGGACGGCCATTTCATCGTCGAGGACGCCAAAGGCAAACGGACGCCGGAGTACATCATCAAGCGGAAGCTGATGAAGAAGGTGCACGATATCGAGATCGTGGAGGTGTAGCGGGCCTGCAGCCCAGGGTGAAGGGTGAAGGGAGAAGGGTGAAGGTAAATCTCCCTTCAACCTTCAACCTTAACCCTTCAACATGAATTGCCTTCCCTGAGAGCAAAAATACGGCCCGGACAGTTGAATAAACAAGTGAGACGCTCCTTTTTTAGGTGGAACGTCCAGAGCGCGGTCGCCTGTTTAATCAAAAAAATTGAATAACATCTGTTTAATCAAATCATAAATAAAGAAAAGAGGTGAAAATCTCCCTTGCTCATCCGGCGGGGTGACCATGGGCAGGATGTGCCAACGCAAACGGGCCGTATTTTTGCTCTCAGGGCTGCACAAGGAATTTAACGGAGGATGCTATGGATACCAATCCCATGTTTGATATGACGTTCGATTTTTCAAAGGTCGAGGATATGGACGTCGAGTTCTACTGCCGAAAGAACGGGCTCCGCGTGGCGCGGGAATGGGGAATGCTGCCGGAATACCGGCGCGAACGCCGGAAGATCCGCGCCAAGGAACGCGAGCGCCGCGCGAAGCTGAAAGCGGGGCGCTGACCATGGGCGGGAAGATCACCTGGGGATATGTCATCCGGGAAGAAGCGTGCCCGCGGTGCGGGAAAACGTTCTGCCCCACGCCCATGTGGGCGCTGAAATTCCGGGGGAAGGAAGTCTGCTCCATCAGCTGCCTGCGGGCGCTGGAGCGCGAAGCCGAGCAGCGGAAAGCGCCCAGGCCCGCGGCGGCCCTGGAACAGTACCTGCCGGACAGCCGGAGGCCGGACCGGATCAAGATCCGCCCGGAGCGCCGCGAGGCCATCTTCGCCGCCGTGCTGGCGGGCGTGCCCTATCGGGAAATCGCCGAGCGCTTTTCCTGCGTCCCGTCCACCGTCTCCCAGATCGCGCGGGACGGCGGCATCCGGCGGAGGAGAGGGCCGAGGGCGGGCACAAGGGCGGAGTGAGGAGTGAGGAGTGAGGAGTGAGGAACGGAGGAAGGCGGTGAAGTGGGATGACTGACCGGGAACAGACGATTAGCCGCTTGAACGAAATAGCGGAATATTTCCGCGAATGCCGGATGAACGCTTCTTTCGCGAGTGAGGCCGAAAATTATTTCTTTGAGTTTCAGAGCGCGGCATATGACGCGGCGGAGATGCTGAAAGAGCAGGAACCCGTGAAACCCAAAGAGGACCTTGGGCTGGGAGCCGTATTCAAGACGTATAGCTGCGGGCATTGCGATACGGTATTTTTACTGTGGCGGCCAAAATATTGCTCCAATTGCGGAAAGGCGGTGAAATGGGAATGAAAAAACCGACAATCAAGCTCCGTGACGTGCTGGCGCTGCTGGACACTTCCGACCCGCTGCCGGATGAGTGGCTGGAAGGCTGGACCGACATCAGGAACAATAACAGCACCGAAGTCAGTATCCGCTTCATGTGCGAGGAAGAAACATGGATCAAGACCTATTCCGGCCATCCGATCCTGATCCCGTGGTACGACTGTGAGGTCGAAGCACTGCACACCGAGGATGATTTTAGCATTGGCATCTGGTTAAAATATGAGGATTTTCTGAGGAAAATGCTTGGACGCGGAAAAGGAGATCAAACCGCATGATTGTTGAAAAGGTCGATTTTCCATTCGTCACGGAACAAATGATCAAGGATTACCGCAAAACGTTGCTTGATTTAGGCAAAGGCCCGTTTGCGTCGATTGCCTGTGATCAGGGCGGGAGCGAGGATTACAAAATCTATAACGCCACCAAGTATGCAGTAGAACTGATCGACGAAAAATTAGGCGAGATGAAGATTCAGAAGGAACGTCTGTACGCAGAGCTGACCGAAAAGTATGGGGAACGCGGCACAGACAAGGATTGGTTTCTGACCATGGATGGGAGCGTGCATGTAAACCCGAAGGAGGCCGAACGATGAAACGAGTACCGATAACCATTGACGAAATGCCGCGGGCCAAGACGGCCCTGGACAACGCGATCCAGCGGGCCGTGCTGCTGATGAACCAGAAGCAGGCCTTTGAGAGCGTCGTAACCCTGAAAATCGATATCGAGATCGACCCGGCCAGCGGGAGCCCGGATATCCACTACAAGGCCACCATCCGCGTGCCCCTGGAAATGGGCGAAAACGGCAAGGCCGTCAACGCCGCCACCGTCGAGTGGGACGAAGCCCGCCAGCAGTTTATGATGGAGATCGAGGGCGAGCAGATGGAGTTTGGGAAATGAACTACCGCGAATTTCTGGAAACAAAAAAGATCACAGTCCAGCCCACGGGCTTTGAGTGCGACGAACGGAGCCCGGCGCTGTTCGGCTGGCAGAATGATGTGGTGAAGTGGGCGCTGAGGAAAGGGAAGTGCGCCGTGTTCAGCGATTGCGGCACGGGAAAAACGCGCATCCTGCTCTGGTGGGCGCAGAAGGTATGGGAGCATGAGCGGCGGCCCGTGCTGATCCTGGCCCCGCTGGCCGTGACACAGCAGACACGCCGCGAGGGTGAAAAGTGCGGCATCCGGGCCGTGGTGGTCCGGGATCAGGCCCAGTGTATCAACGGCCTGAACATCACCAACTATGAAATGCTCCAGCACTTCGACCCGGATGAGTTCTGCGCGGTGGTGCTGGATGAGAGCTCCATCATCAAGCACAAGGACGGCGAAACGCGGAAGCTGATCCAGGAAATGTTCGAACATACGCGGTTCAAACTGTGCTGCACCGCGACGCCCGCGCCCAACGACTTCATGGAGCTGGGCACCCATGCCCAGTTCCTGGGCGTCATGAAACAGACGGAGATGCTGGCCACGTTCTTTGTGCACGATGGCGGCGAAACGCAGAATTGGCGCTTGAAGGGCCACGCGGAGAAAAAGTTTTTCGAGTGGGTAGCCGGATGGGCGGCCTGCTTCCGGCGGCCCCAGGATCTGGGCTACGAGGAAGAGGGCTACGAGCTGCCGCCGCTGACCGTGCACGAGGAGGCGGTCAGATCCGACCGCACCGAGCTGGAAAACGGACAGCTGATGATGTTCGCGCCCACCGGAAACACGCTCATGGAGCGCCGGAGCGCCCGCCGGAACAGCCTGGAGGCCCGCGTGGCCCGGGCGGCGGAGATCGCCAACGGCACGGATGAGCAGGTGCTGGTCTGGTGCGACCTGAACGCCGAATCGAAAGCCCTGGCAGCCGCCATCCATGGCGCGGTGGAAGTGGAGGGCAGCATGGAACCGGAGGAAAAGGAATCACGCATCCTGGGCTTTCTGAACGGCGAGCACCGCGTGCTGGTCAGCAAGCCCTCCATCGCCGGATTCGGCATCAACGCCCAGAATACCCACATCGAAATCTTCGTGGGCCTGTCTGACAGCTTCGAGCAGTATTACCAGGCCGTGCGCCGCTGCTGGAGGTTCGGGCAGGAGAAGCCCGTGGACGTGTATATCATCATCAGCGACGCGGAGGGAAATGTGAAGGCGAACATCGAGCGGAAACAGCGCGACGCCGAACGGATGACCGATGAGCTGATCCAGTATACCAAGGAATTTTTGAAAAGCGACATGCGGCAGACGCGCCGGGACGCCGATGAGTATTACGCCTTTGAAAAAATGGAGGTGCCGGAATGGCTGACAGCCTGATTAAAAATAAGGACATCGGGCAGGAATATGCCCTGTATAACGGGGACAGCGCGGAAGTGCTGCCCATGCTGCCGGATGAATCCGTGCATTACATCATCTATTCGCCGCCCTTCCAGAGCCTTTATGTGTATTCCAACAGCGACCGGGACCTGGGCAACTGCCGCACGGCGGGTGAATTTTACGAGCAGTTTTCCTTCATCGGGCGGGAGCTCTTCCGCCTGCTGAAACCGGGCCGCCTGATGAGCTTCCACTGCATGAACCTGCCCACCAGCAAAGAGCGGGACGGCTATATCGGCATCCGGGACTTCCGCGGCGAACTGATCCGCTTCTTTGAGGGGCTGGGCTTCATCTACCACAGCGAAGTCTGCATCTGGAAGGACCCCGTCACCGCCATGCAGCGCACCAAGGCGCTGGGCCTGCTGCACAAGCAATTGAAGAAAGACAGCTGCATGAGCCGCCAGGGGATCCCCGATTACCTGGTGACCATGCGGAAGCCCGGCGAAAACCCCGAGCGCGTGACGCACACCAATGAGACCTTCCCCGTGGCGGTCTGGCAGAAGTACGCCAGCCCGGTCTGGATGGACATCAACCCCAATGACACCCTCCAATACCGCTCCGCCCGGGAAAATGAGGATGAGCGGCACATCTGCCCGCTCCAGCTGCCCGTCATCCAGCGCGGCATCGAATTATGGTCGAATCCGGGCGACGTGGTGCTGACGCCCTTCCTGGGCATCGGCTCCGAGGCGTACATGGCCGTGAAGATGGGCCGCAAGGCCATCGGCGTGGAATTGAAGGACAGTTACTATCGCCAGGCCGTCGCCAACGTGAAGAACGCGCTGAACTGTAAACAGACGGATCTGTTTGAATACCTGGAGAAGAACGAGGGATGAGGATGACCGGGTCCGTCGTCCGCGCTGGAGGCGCGGAGATCCTTCGACGGGCGGCCTGGCCGTGCCCGGCCCGGCCTGCTCAGGATGACAACGTAGCGCGTCGGCGTTGGTTGAAAAATCTTCGCTCAGACACAACTTTGTCATCCTGAGCCGGCCCTCCCACGCCTGATCTCGTGCGCGGTGCGTGAGGCGCTTGCGCCCGCGGTGCGCGCGCGATTCAACAGGGCCGCGCGAAGGATCTCCGCCGTCGGCGGGCGACGGGCACGGGCGAAGGATTCTTCCTATTATAACGGAGCGCGCGGCGCTCATCATCGGGCTTGTATTGGATATTTATTTAATCATCATGGGGCGGGGTTCAGCCATCCGCGGCGTGGGGAGGGGATTTCCCCTCCCCAACTGAGCGGACCAGAGCGATGTGAGAGGCGACAGATGGGCGACAGATGGCTGGAGGCTGTGCTGGAGAGCCGACCGGATGACATACCGGAGAGGCCGGAACGGGATCCGGTGCTGTACTACAAGACGCGGACGGTCAGATCGGGCAGCCTGGTGGAGGTGGAGTGCTATCCGGTATACCAGGGGCGATACCTCCGGCAGCTGTCGAGGGTCCGCCCAACGCCGGAGGCCATGATGGCCGTGAACGACCGGAACGCGCGGAAACGGTTTCACCGAATGGCGGAGTGTAATTTCAGGGCCGGGCGGGATTATTTCCTGACGCTGACCTATGACGGCGACGCGCCGGAGGATCCGAAACAGTGCGACAGGGACCTCAGAAACTACATGGCCAGGGTCAACCGGGCGCGGAAGAAGCGCGGGCTGGAAAAGGCGCGGTGTATCGGCGTCATTGAGACGGGCGAGCGCGGGCGGCTCCATCATCACCTGCTCATCGAGGGCGGGCTGGACCGGGATCTCATGGAGCGGCTCTGGCGGCACGGGGCCGCGAACTGTAACCGTATTCAGAAAACCAAGGGCGGCATCGGCGCGCTGAAAACCTATTTCACGAAATGCTTTAACACGGCGAAGGCGAAGCGCGGAAAGGGCCGACACCGGTATTTCTACACCAGGAACCTGAAAAAGCCCAGGATCACCGAAAGCCGGACGCGGATCTCGCGGCGGCAGGCGGAACGGATCCGGGAGGACACCGATATCCAGGGCGAGGCGATCTTCCGGAGGAAGTGGCCGGGGCTGATCATGGAAGGGCTGGAAGTCCGCCAGACGGACTGGATGCCGGGCTGCTACATATACGCGAAGATGAGGAGGGACTGACATGAGCGAACCGACGATGGACGAGGTACTTGTCAAGAAACTGCGCGAGTGGGCGGGCATCTACGAGGGCGAGGAACAGGGCCAGCTGATGGCGCTGGCGGCGGACAGGATCGAGACACTGAGCGAGCGCGCGGACATCCAGACCGTCGAACAGGCGGCGGAGGCGCTGGCGGGCGTGGTCATCCACATCTGCAAGGGCGAAGTCCGCATCGAGTGCCCGGGCGGCGAGGCGGGGAAATGAGGAACTACATGCCGCACTATGCGAAGTACGGGCTGCCTCCGGAAAGGTATTCGGAGCTGAGGGCCTTCTGCCTACAGTACCCGCTCTGGAAAGCCGAGGCGGCCAGCCTGCTGGGCGTGGGCGCGCAGCGGTATTCATCCATGCCGCACGGCTCCGGCGTGGGGGATCCCGTGGCGCGGGCCGCGGAACGGCGCGAGAAACTGACCGAGAAGATACACATGGTGGAGCGCGTGGCGCGGGCCGTGGAGGATGGGCGCTGGTATGTGGCGCTGATCCAGAACTGCTGCATGGGGCGGAGCCTGTCTGTCATCGACCAGACCATCCTGCCCACCGCCAACCGCAACGCCTACTACCGCGCGCGGCGGGCGTTCTATCTGGCGCTGGATGAAATCAAAAATTGATACTCCGGGGGCAGCCCTTCCGTGATAATTTGGTATCACGGAATCCGGGCACAGACGGACTCCGGTTTTTATTGCGGGCGGTCCGCGTTCCCTCAGCCTCCGGCGCGGACCGGGAGCGATCATGCTGGCGCGCACATTAAAATAACAGCGCTGTGAGGTGGGGCGGTCGCTGGTTTTTAGGAGGCTATCTTGAGCGACGATTATCACCGCCGACGCCATCGCGAATGGCGCGAGAAGGTGCTGAGGCGGGCGAAGTACCTCTGCGAGGAGTGCGCCAGGTATGGACGGACTACGCCGGCCACCGTGGCGCACCATATCAAGCACGCGGATGAGTTCCCCGAGCTCAGGTACTCGCTCGACAATGGCCGGGCGCTCTGCGCCGCCTGCCATAACAAGTATCACCCCGAAAAAGCTCAAAAGGCGAACAGCAGGCGCGATTAAGCCGCGAAAAACCCGCGAAAAACCGCGAAAAAACCGCGAAAAAACAGCGGACTTTTTCCAGCGCCAACCGGCCCGCGCTCGCCGCCTGAAAAACACGCAAAAACCCGCGCCAAAAATCCCCGATATAAAATCAGATACCCCCCACCCTCGAAAATCCCCAATTTTGGGGGACCTTGACCGGCGGGGGAGCCTTTTATATACACGGGGGATTTTTGGAAGGTGGGGGAAGGGATGGGTAAAAAGGGCCGAAAATGGCTAAAAATTGGACGCCCAAGGTATTAACGTTCGACGGCATCCAGAGCCTCGACAGCCTCGCGCCATCGCCGGAACCGGAAGAGACACCAGAGGCCTCCGAAAATTCTGAGGGGGGGGTAGAGCAGCACCTGGTCGCCCATCACAGATATGGGCACCGCCACCTCTCGCGCAAAGCCTCATCCGAGGAAGCCCTCTCCCAGCAGCTTGATTGGCATTTCCGCGAGGGCGACTGCTATCACTGTTTCAGCTTCGGCGACGTGGACAGCCTGACCTACTTCAAGCACGTCCTCCGCCAGCAGCGGGTCCTGTATCTGGCCCTCTCCACCTGGTGCATGGCGGGCGAGGATGTCGACGATCTCCGCGCCTGGCACGACCGCGGGATGCTGGGCCGCGTGGATTTTTTCGTCGGCGAGATCTTTCCCGGCTCCTATCCGCTGGTGGATGAGCAGGTCAAAGCCTTCGTCACGCAATGCGGCGGCCGCCGCGTCGTGTTCCGCAACCACGCAAAGGTGATGGCCGTCGTAGGCGAGCGCTTCGATTGCCTGATCGAATCCTCCGCCAACGTCAACACCAACCCGCGCAGCGAGAACACCGTCCTGACGGTCGACCGCTCGCTGGTGGCCGATTACGTCGCCCTGTTCAACGGCATCATTTCCTTCGACCCCTTCACCCGCGACACCCCGCCCTACATCATCCCAGAAAGGAGGCAGCCATGACCAAGAACCGCTGGAAGGCCCGCATCATCAAATGCTGCGAAGATGCCGGCACCTACAAGCCATATTTCGACGATGTGGTGGACACCCTCGCCGACATCCTCGCAAAGCGCGACCAGGCCCAGACTGCCTACAAGAAGATGGGCGGCGAGGTCGTGGTCTACCACACCAACAAATCCGGCGCGCAAAACCTGGAGCTGCACCCGGCCCTGAAAACGGTCAACGACCTGAACCGCGACGCCCTGCAATACTGGCGCGACCTGGGCCTGACCCCGTCGGCCCTGCGCAGGATGAACGAATCCGCCTTCAAGCCCAAAGAGACGTCCGGCTTCTCTCTGGCCCTGGCGGAGGCCCTGAATGGTACCGGCGCTTAAAGGCAAATTCTCCGCGGAGGTCCTTGACTACGCCCGCGGCGTCGCCGACGGCAGGATCCTGGCCGGAGAGGATCGCGTCCTGTGCTGCCAGCGCTTTCTCAGGATGCTGGAGGATCCCCGCTACGACGTCCGCACCCAGGACGCCGATTTTGTTGTCGGCATCATCCAGACATCCTTTCGCCATCGCCAGGGCGAGCGCCTCGACGGCACCCCGCTGCGCAACACGCCGCTTCTGCTGGAGCCCTGGGAAAAGCTCTGCGTCTACGGCATCCTGATCTTTTTCTACAAGGGCACCATCGAGCGCGTCATCAAAGAGGCGTTTATTTTTATCCCCAGGAAGAACGGCAAAACGATCTTCGTCTCCGCGCTGGCCTGGGCGCTGTCCATCCTGCAGCGCATGTCTGGCTCCGTGGTGTACGTGGTCGCCGCCGCGCTCAAACAGGCGCTCGAAACCTTCGATAACTGGGACTATAACCTGGAGCACTGCCAGTATAAGTCCAAGAAGGACGCCCTCCTGGACGGCTGGCGCATCTACGACAATTCCTTCGAGCACTCCATCAGCCATCCCGACCTGGCGGGCGGCTCCGTCTCCCTCAACGCCCTCGCCTCGAATCCTGATGGACAGGACTCTTTTAACTGCAATATCGTCATCGCGGATGAAATCCACGCCTACAAGAGCCCCAAACAATACAATGTCCTGAAAGAGGCCACCAAGGCCTACACCAACAAGCTGGTCATTGCCATCACCACCGCGGGCGACGACGGCACTTCCTTCTGCGCCCAGCGCCTGGCCTACTGCCGCCGCGTGCTGCGCGGCAAGTATGACAACGAAAACCTGTTCATGTTCATCTGCTGCGCGGATCAGGACGAAAAAGGCAATGTGGACATCCTCGACCCCGTGCAGCACGAGAAGGCCAACCCCAACTATGGCGTCACCATCCGCCCGGCCGACATTATGAACGATGCCCGCCAGGCCGCCGATGATCCCCAGCAGCGGAAAGACTTCCTCGCGAAGTCCCTGAACATCTTCACGGCCCAGCAGCGGGCATACTTCCAGGTGTCCACCTTCCGCTGGTCCAACGCGAAAGCCGGCGAGAAGCTGGGCATCGATCCGGACTGGCCCCTGGACAAGAAGATCGACGCCGTGCTGAAACTGCCCGTCAAGTGGTACGGCGGCGCGGACCTGTCCAAGCTGCACGACCTCACCGCCGCGGCCCTCCACGGCTGCTACCAGGACGTGGACATCTGCCTCCCTCACTGCTGGTTCCCCATCGTCGCCGCCCGCATCAAGGCCGACAAGGACAATATCCCCCTGTTCGGCTGGCGGGACGACGGCTGGCTGGATATGTGCAACGCGCCCACCAATAACCACGCCGACGTGGTCAAATGGTTCATGGCCATGCGCGCCCGCGGCTTCAAGATCCGCCAGGTCGGCCACGACCGGAAATTCTGCCGCGAGTATTTCCTGGGCATGAAGCAGGCTGGCTTCACCATCGTGGACCAGCCACAATACCACTACAAAAAGAGCGAAGGCTTCCGCCGCATCGAGGAAAAGGCCCTGAACGGCCTTTTTTATTATTTCGGCTCCGAGGCCTATGAATACTGCGTGCAGAACGTCGCCGCCGTCGAAAAGACCGACGACATGATCCAGTATTCAAAAATCGAGGATAACCGCCGCATCGACATCTTCGACGCCGACGTTTTCGCCGCCGTCCGGATGCTGGAGGATCTCGAGCGCACCCAACGCGCCGCCGAATGGCTGTAGCCTGAAAGGATGATGCTTATGAGCAACAAACGGAAACGCGCCCGCTATGGCCGCGACGCTCCCCTGACCAGGGGCGAGGCGGTGGAAACCAAAGCCGCCGGCGCGGTGTTCACCCTGGCCGACCCGGAGACCTGGAATATCCTCTGCGGCGATGGCTATAAACCCATCACCCAATGCCCGGAGGTGCAGATCTGTGTCAACGTCTACGCGGATCTCATCGCCTCCATGACGCTGCGCCTCATGCGCAACACGCCCACCGGCGACGTCCGGGAAAAGAATCAGCTCTCCCGCCTGCTGGATATTTCCCCGAACCGGTACATGACGCACATGACATTTTTCCAGGTCCTGGTGCGCGCCCTCATGGAAAACGGCAACCAGGTCACCTTCCCACGCTACCGCGACGGCTACCTGGAGGAGCTGATCCCCCTCCGCCCGTCGGAGGTGTCGCTGCTGGCCGACGGTCATGATGATTACCTGATCGGTTATCAGGGCCGCCGTCTCCGCCCGGATGAGGTGCTGCATTTCCGGCTCAATCCGGATCCGAATGAGCCCTGGCGCGGCCAGGGCTACGCCGTCTCCCTGCGCGATGTGGTGCGCTCCATCCGCCAGGCCAACGCCACCCGCAAAGCCCTGCAGGAAAGCCCAGCGCCTTCCATCATCGTCAAGGTGGACGGCCTCTCCGAGGAGTTCCGCTCCAAAGAGGGCCGCCAAAAGCTGGCGGAGATGTACGCCGACGCGGACCGCAAGGGCCTGCCCTGGTTCATCCCGTCGGAAATGTTCTCCGTGGAGCAGGTCAAGCCCCTGACCCTGGCCGACCTGGCCATCAAGGACTCCCTGGAGCTCGACAAGCGCGCCGTCGCCGCCATTTTCGGCATCCCGCCCTTCCTGGTGGGCGTGGGCGATTTCAAGCTGGAGGAGTATCAGCACTTCGTGACCACGCGCCTGATGGCCGTCGCCCGCGTCATCGAGCAGGAGATGACCCGCGGCATTCTCTACTCGCCGGATCTCTACCTGTCCTTCAACCCGCGCAGTCTGTACAACTACTCGCTGACGGAACTGGTCAACGTGGGCAAGGAACTCATCGACCGCATGGCCATGCGCCGCAATGAGCTGCGCGATTGGCTGGGCCTGCCGCCCGATGAGGAGATGGATGAGCTGCTGGCGCTGGAAAACTATATCCCGGTCGACCGTTTAGGCGACCAGAAGAAACTGCTGGGAGGAGGTGAAAAAGATGGAGAAGAGGAACCTGCGCCAGACCCGGACGCATGATACTTCCTTCCAGACCCGTGAAGAGGGCGCGGAACGCCGCATCGAGGGCTATTTCGCCGTGTTCGGCTCTGATTATGAGCTCTGGCCCGGCGCGTCCGAGTCGGTGGACCCGCACGCCTTCGACGGCGCGCTGGAGGATGACATCCGCGCCCTGATCGATCACGAGACGCGCCTGGTGCTGGGCCGCACCACCGCGGGCACGCTGTCCCTGCGCGTGGATGAGCACGGCCTCTGGGGCTCCGTGCTGGTCAATCCGGATGACCAGGACGCCATGAACCTCTACGCCCGCGTTCAGCGCGGCGATGTCAGCCAGTGCTCTTTCGGCTTCGATATCACCGATGAGGAGTACGAGCACCGCGCCGACGGCACCGACCATTGGACCATCAAGAGCGTCATGCTCTACGAGGTGTCCGTCTGCACCTTCCCCGCGTACCGCGAAACCGAGGTACAGGCCCGCCGCGATGACCTGCGCAATATCCGCGCCCGCCAGCTGGAGGCCTGGAAGAACAACCTGAAAGCGAGGTTAGAAAAATGGCACTCAAACAACTGATCCTCTCCCGCAAGATCGCGGAAAAGCGCGCCGCGCTGACCGCCGCCCAGTCCAAGGTGGATGAGCTGGCGGAAAAGCGCAAAGCGCTGGAAACCCGCGAGGCGGAGCTGGAGGAAGCGGTGAAAGAGATCACCGACGAGACCGAGGAGGCCGTCAAGGCCGAGGTCGACGCCGCCGTGGCCGAGTTCGAGGCCGAGGTGGCCCAGGTGGAGGCCGATCAGGCCGCCGCCGATGAGGAGCTTGTCAATCTCCAGAAAGACATCTCCGATCTCCAGTCCGAGCTCGATGAGCTCAACAAGAAAGTCGAAGGCGACGAGGATCCGGAAGAAGAGCCGGAACCCGCGCCCGCTGATGAACCCGCGGACAATGAAGCCCGCGCAGAAAGGAAGGTAAAAACCATGAACATCCGTTCCATGTTCGGCACCGCCCAGCAGCGGGCCGCCCTCTTCGCCCGCGAGGATGTCAAGGCGTTCGCCGCCCGCGTCCGTGAGCTGGGCAAAAACAAGCGCGCCGTCTCCGGCGGCGATCTGCTGATCCCCGAGATCATGCTCCCCATGATCCGCGAGCAGGTGGAGCAGAACTCCAAGCTGCTGCGCTATGTCAACCTCCAGCACGTCGGCGGCACCGCCCGTGAAACCATCATGGGCACCATCCCCGAGGCCGTCTGGACGGAGATGTGCGCCAACCTGAACGAGCTGACCCTCACCTTCAACGACGCGGAGGTCGACGGCTACAAGGTCGGCGGCTTCATTCCCGTCTGCAATGCCCTGCTGGAGGATAACGACGTCAACCTCGTCTCCCAGATCCTGTTCGCCCTGGCCCGCGCCATCGCCATCGCCCTGGACAAGGCCATCCTCTACGGCACCGGCACCAAGATGCCCCTGGGCATCGTCACCCGTCTGGCCCAGTCTCAGGCCCCCGAGGATTATCCCACCACCGCCCGCGCCTGGGCCGACCTGCACACCACCAACATCAAGACCATCACCGCGGCCAACTCCACCGGCATCAAGCTCTTCCAGTCCATCCTGACGGCGTTCGGCGCGGCCAAGAAGAAATACGGCGCGGGCGGCAAGTTCTGGGCCATGAATGAAACCACCCACACCAAGCTCGTGGCGGAGGCCATGAACTTCAACGCCAACGGCGCCATCGTCACCGGCATCAACGGCACCATGCCCGTCATCGGCGGCGATATCGTGGAGCTGGACTTCGTGCCGGACGATGTCATCATCGCGGGCTACGGCGAACTCTACCTGATGGCCGAGCGCGCCGGTATCCAGCTGGACGACTCTAAGCACTTCCTCTTCACCGCCGACAAGACCGTCTACAAGGGCACGGCCCGCTATGACGGCCTGCCGGTCATCGCGGAGGGCTTCGTCGCCATCGGCATCAACGGCGCGACCGTCGCCGCCAACGCCGTCACCTTCGCCGCTGACACCGCCAACGCCTAATCCGGGGAGGAGGCGCGCATATGGCAATACAGAGAGTCGACGCCCGCGCGGCGTTTGATCTGGTCAAGGCGCGCCTCACCCGCCTGGGCCAGTCTCCGCTGGATGATTACCTCTGGACGCGCATCGAGGCTGCCGAGTCGCAGCTGCTCAAAATCGGCGTAGACCTGCAGCCCGATGACGCGGACGACCTGCTGCTGGTGGTGGACCTCGCCGTCTGGCAGTACCAGAACCGCGACAAGCCCGGCAGTATGCCGGAGTGGCTGCGCCTGCGCAGGCGCGAGCGCTGGTTCAGGCTGGGAGGTGCCCGCACATGATCCTGGACGATGGCATCTGCACCGTGTTTCACGCCGCGGACATGAGCGACGCCGGCGAAATGCCGAAACCGGTGTACACACCCTTCTGGGCCAGCTGGTACGGCCTGCTGGACTACGCCACCTCGCCCGCCCGGCCCACCGAGGGCCGCAGCGAGCTCAAGGTGGATGAGCGCATCCGCGTCATGCAGTGCCGCGCCATCAAGCAAAACGATATCGTGGTCCTGGATCACCTGCAGAGCATCGAAGAGGCCGCCGGCCAGACCATGTACCGCGTCGCCCGCGCCTGGCACGGCACCGACGGCGACGACCCGACGCCCATCACCGATCTCAGCCTGGAGGTGTATGTCCCATGATGAAGAAATCTGGAGGATTTCTGAATCCGAGGGCGGAGATGTGGGGGCAATCAGCGTTGAACGCGATGAGCGTTCAATGCGTTGATGGGCTGGAGGTGTATGTGCCATGACCCTGAACGATATCCGGGATATCCTGGTCGCCGTGGACCCGGATATCCAGCATTATTTCTCCGTGTCCAAGGGCAATTACAGCTACTGGGAGGAGCGCAACCTCCTCCCGTTCTCCGCTGATGACCGGCATGAGGAAGCCTGGCACTTCTACGTCCACCGCTACACCAAGGATCCCCGCGACCAGATCGCCGCGGATCTCTTCGCCGCCCTCGACGGTCACCCCGCCATCGCCGTGCGCTATGAAACGGACTACGACCGCGACACCGGCTACATCCACCACATCTACGAATGCGAGGCGTATTGACGTGGCCCGCTTTGACACCTCCGGCCTGGACGACCTCATCCGCGACATGCGCCGCCGCGGCGAAGAATCCGGCCCCATGGCGGAGGCCATGGTCGCCGCCGCCGCGATCGAAATCAAGGCCGCCTGGCGCGAAGCGGCGGAGGCCCACAAACTCCGCAAAACCGGCGACATGATCGACGCCATCGGCACGCCCGGCCCGGTCATGAAAATCGGCGACGCCTTCGCCCAGGACATCTACCCCCAAGGTAAGGACCGCAAAGGCGTCCGCAACGCGGAAAAGGCCTTCATCCTGCATTATGGTCGGCACAACATGGAGCCGACCTACTGGGTGGACGACGCGGACGCCGCCTCCGCGCCGAAGGTCCAGGCCCGGCTGGAGGCCATGTGGGCCGATTACCTCGAAACCGGCGTTGTCCCCGTGGTTGCCGATACCGGCAGCGCGGTGAAGCGCCGCAAAAAGTAACAAACAGAAAGGAATGATACTATGGCATTCATCGGTTTAAGGTATCCCGTCGCCGCTCCCATCACCGCGGAGACCGAAGGCGCGGAACCGACCTACGGCGCCGGCTTCGTCGTCGGCAAGGCCATCCAGGCCAACCTCACCATCACCCGCAACAACAACCCCCTCTATGGCGACGACGCCATCGCCGAGGATGATAACGGCATCACCGGCATGAGCCTGGAGCTGGGCGTCGACGACCTCGAGGATGAGGTCCGCGCCAAGCTCATGGGCGACGTGGTCATCCAGGGCCAGAACGACGCGCCCGACGTCTACTATGAGACGGACCACTCCGCGCCCAACGTCGGCTTCGGCTATATCCGCGTCCGCCGCCGCCGCGGCGTCACCAGCTACCAGGCGCTGTTCATTCACAAGATCGTTTTCGGCGAAACCTCCGAAAACGCCCAGACCAAGGGTGAGTCCATCGAATGGCAGACGCCCACCATCACCGGCCGCGCCGCGGGCCTGATGCTGAATAATGTCAATTATATCAGCTTCCGTAAGCGCGCCCTGTTCACCACGTTCACCGCCGCGCAGGCGTGGCTGCGCACCCAGGCCAATATCACCGCGTAACACCGCGGAACAATTCAACATCCGGGCATTTCCGTGCCCGGATGTTTTTTCGGTTTTATCGGAGGAGGCACCCATGAAACACGAGACTGTGACGATTGCAAAGCGAAAATTTGCTCTGGCGTTCACCCTGGACGCCTTCGCCTACCTGGAGGACCATATCGCGGATTTTAATTTCGAGTCCGTTTCAAAATACGCCCGGTCGCCGCGCTGGCTGCCGGATTTGCTGTACATCATGGCCCAGCAGGGCGAGCTGCTGGAGGGCCGCCAGCTGGATGTGGATCGCGCCTGGTTCGGCGCACACATCTCGCCCGCGCCCGTGCAGGCCATTAAATACCAGGTCGCCGCCATGAACGCCGTCGCCGCCGGCCTGCGCATGGATACTGAAACCGGCGACGACGCCGAGGTCGACGTGGTGCTGGAGGAGATCAAAAAAAAAGAGCCGGAGGCATGACCAGCCGCCGCATGATCCATTACGGCCTGATCGCCGGCCTGCAATACACCGAAATGCGCCTGATGCCGCCCGGCCTCATCTGTGACCTCTACGTCATGCGCCAGGTATACGATGACGACCAGCACGGCATCAAGAGAAAAAAAGAGATGATTTACGATTAAGGGAGTGAACGTCCGTGTCGAAGCGGGAAATTAAAACCAGGGTCAAGCTGGAGGGGGAACAGGAGTTCCGCAATGCTATGTACGCCTCCGCGGACGCCGTCAAGGCGCTGAACGCGGAAGAGAAGCTGGCCAAGGCCCAATTCGAGGCCACGGGCGACGCGCAGCAGTACGCCGCGGAGCGGTCGCGTATACTCAAAGAAAAGATCGAGGAGCAGAAGAAGGCCGTCGCCGCCGCGGAAGAAGCCGTGCGCAGGCTCACCGAGGACGGCGTTGATAAGAATAACAAGGTCATGCGGGAGTGGCAGGATAAGCTGGTCACTGCCCGCACCGCCCTGGTCCGCATGGAGACGCAGCTGCGGAATACAGAGACCGAGATCAAGGACCAGTCCTCCGAGCTGAACAAGGCCAAGACCGCCTCCGATAACGCCAAGAGGGCCATTGACCTGCTCAATGAGCAGGAGAAGCTGGCGGAGGCCCAGTTCAAGGCCACCGGCGACTCCGAAAAGTACCACGCCGACAAGGCGGAGATCCTCAAAAAGAAGATCGACGAGCAGAAGAAGGTCGTGGCCGAGGCGGAGGCCGCCATTAAGTCCATGGCCGATAACGGCATCGATCCCAACTCCGCGGAAATGGTGGAGTGGAAATCGAAGCTCACCAACGCCAAGACCGAGCTCACCAAACTGGAAACCCAGCTCAATAACACCGAAACCGAAATCAAGGACCAGTCCTCCGAGCTGGGCAAGGCGAAAACGGCCATGTCCAACGCGGAATCGAAAATGAAATCCCTGACCGCGGAGGAGAAGCTGGCCGCGGCCCAGTTCCGCGAAACCGGCGATAAAGAGCAGTACCTCGCCGACAAGACCCGCATCGTCAAGGAAAAGATCGAGGAGCAGAAAAAGGCCGTCGCCGCCGCCGAAAAGGCCATCAAGGCCCTCACCGATAACGGCGTAGATCCCAACTCCGCGGAAATGGTGGAGTGGAAAACCAAACTGGCCGACGCCCGGACGGGCCTGGTCAATCTCCAGACCCGGCTGGATAACGTGGGCACGGAAGTCGATGAGGAAACGAAAAAGTTCTCCGGCGCGAAGGACGGCGCGGACGATCTGAAATCCTCCGTCGATAAGGTCGCCGAGGGCGTCGACTTCCAGAATCTGATTTCCGGCATTGATAACATCACCGACCACATCGAAGGCGTCATCAAGGGCGCGGCCCGCGCGGCCAAGGCCGTCTGGGATATGGGCGCGGGCGCTGGCCAGTGGGCCGATAACATCGCCACCGCCGCCAATGAGCTGGGCGTGGATCCGGAGACCTACCAGTCCTGGCAGTATGCCAGCCGGTTTATTGATACCTCCGTCGAGGATATCTCGAAATCCTGGCAGGATATCCAGAAGAAGATGAAAGAGGGCAATACGGATTATCTGGCCTCCCTGGCCAAGATGGGCATTGCCTCCCTCGACTCTTCCGGCAAGGTCCGCGAATCCTCCGCCATTTTCTGGGACGCCATCGACTACCTGCACGGCATTTCCGATGCCTCGCTCCAGGCGGAAAAGGCCACGGAGCTGTTCGGCAACGACTGGCGCAAGCTGAATCCGCTCATCACCGCGGGCTCCAAGGCCTATAAGGATCTGGCCAACGAGGGCCGGTCCGTGGCCGTGGTCAGCAATGAGAACGTCGCCGCCCTGGGCGAGGTGGATGATAAGATCCAGAACCTGGGCGCGCAGTTCGATAAGCTGAAATATGATTCTCTGGCCGCCCTCGCGCCCATCTTCTCCCAGACGGCGGACGCCCTGTCCAAGGCCGTCACCGCCATGGATGAGTTCGTGCAGTCCGAGGAGGGCCGCGCCGCGCTGGACAGCCTGAATAAGGCCGTTTCCGGCCTCATCAGCTCTTTCCTGGGCGAGGATGGCGGCCAGGGCACCTTCGAGAGCATCGTCAACGCCGCCAAGGGCGCTGTAGAGGGCTTCACCAAGGCCATGGAGTGGCTGCAGGACAACGGCGAGCTGGTCAAGGACGTCATCATCGGCCTGGGCGGCGCGTGGGCGGGCCTCAAAACCACCAAAGAAGTGCTCATGTTCATGCAGCTGCTGAAATCCACCCCGCTGGCTAACATCAAAGCCCTGTTCGGTGGCGGCGCTGCGTCCGGCGCGGCCTCCGCGGCGTCCGGCGCGGCCAAAGCGGCGGGCGCTGGCGCGGGCGCTGTGGCCACACAGACCACCCTGCTGGAGAAGTTGCTCACCGTCCTCAGCGGCGGCGCCACTAAGCTGGCAGGCGGCCTGGTCCTGGGCGCGTACATCCTGCTGAAACCCACAGAAACCGGCAATAACGACCTGTACGATGAAAACGGTAATCCCACCGCAGAGGCGCTGTCGGTGGGCATTACCAGCCGCGCCGACGAAGCCGAAGAGCACATCGACTGGAACGCCCGGAAGGCCGCCGCGGAAGCCGCCGAGGCCGCCGCGAAACAGGCCGCCGACCTGGCCAAGATGACCGCCGCCCAGGGCTACTGGGACGCCATACGTACCAACGACCCGAAAGAGACGGCCAAACAGTACGAAAACCTCCGCAAAGCCTACCAGGGCGACAGCGAAGGGCTCAACAAGCTGCAGGACCAGATCGAGGCCCTGATGCTGGAAACCAGCGAATGGGAATCGCTGGAGGATCTGCCATCTGACTGGTTCGACGCCGGCGCTGCCGCCGCCGAGGAGCTGGAAAAGGCCATCACCGAGGCCCAGCCCAAGGTGGACGCCGCCGCCGACGCCACCGGCGACCGCGCCGTGGACGCCGCCGACAGCGCCCTGGGCGATATGTACACCGTGGGCAAAAACGCGGCCTACGGCCTGGGCGATGGCATTTACGCCGGCGCGGACTACGCCATCGGCGCGGCGGATTATATGGCCCGCGCCGTCGGCGACGCTGCCGCCAACCGGCTGGAGGTCAAAAGCCCTTCCCGGGTATTCGCCCGCCTGGGCCGCTATACCGGCCTGGGCTTCGCCGAGGGCCTGGACGCGTCCACCGCCAACGTCGACCGCGCCATGTCGCGCATGATGTCCGCCGTCACCCGGCCCGCCGCCGCGCTGGAGCTGCCGCGCCCGGCGCTGGCCGCCGGTCAGGCTGCGCCCCGAGGCGCTGCCCCCGGCGCGGGCGGCCAGCAGCCCGTCATCCAGGCCACCATCGTCATGGACAAGCGCGTGGTCGGCGAAATGGTCGCGCCCGTGGTCAATGATACCATCGGCGCCGTGGTCGCGGCTGAAAGGGAGTGATGTTTTTTGTATCCGTACCCGTCCAGGCGGATGCGCGTATGGCTCAACGATGTCAGCCTCACCGAGGCCGTGCCGCTGGCCATCATCCGCAACGTCTACGAAAACGAGCCCGAGGCGGAGCTGCTCACCGGCGAGCGCCCGGGCAGCCCCGGCCTGCGCGTGCTGGGGCAAAAGCGCACCCAGCTCACCGTGCGCGTGGAGGTGGTCATCCGGGAGATCCACGACCTGGCCATCCGCCGCCAGGCCATCAAGGCCCTCTGCGCCTGGGCCCAGCCCGGACGCCTGGCCCTCTCCAACCACCCGGATGAGTATCTGGAGTGCGTGGTGGCCAAGCGTCCCGCCCTGGGCACCGACCGCGATTATACCCAGACCTTCGTCGTGGAGCTGGCCGCCATCGCCTGCCCCTACTGGCAGGCCCGCTTCCCCGTCGCCGCGTCCGGCGCGGGCGAGTCCGGCACCGTTACCCTCAGGCCGGATGGCACCGTGGACAGGCTGCCGCTCAGCTTTACCGTCACCGCCCAGGCGGCCCTGACATCGTTCAGCGCGTCGGTCAATGGCAAAACCATCAGCCTGTCGGGGCTGGAGCTGGCCGAGGGTGATGTCCTGCGCCTGTACTACGACGCGGAGATGCTGCAATGGATCACCGCCGCCGGCACGTCCGTCCTCAGCTGCCGCACCGCGGCCAGCGCGGATGACCTGTGGCTGCTCCCCGGGCAGGATAACGCCGTCGCCTGGTCGGCGGACGCGGCCTGCAATGTCACGTTCGAGGCGAGGGGGCTGTATCTATGATCGATGTCAAGCGCCCCCGCCTGCTGGATGATGATCTCAAAGAGGCCGCCACCCTCCGCGCCATGAGCCTGGCGCTGAATCTCCAGACCCCCGGCGTATCCACCGCCACGCTGGTGCTGGGCCCGGATGATCCGGAGCCCGCCATGCACGCCTGGATTGAGTGCTATAACCTCAACGGCAGCGTCGGCGTCTACCGCGTCACCACCAAAACCACCGACTACGCCAAGCAGACCACGCTCACCCTGCGCCACGGCATCGACGCCCTGGCCGACGCCGTGCTCCCCGCCCAGGAGGAGTACAACGGCCCGCCCGCGGCCCTGCTCACCCGCCTGCTGGACGCCCAGAAAACGCTGGTACAGGGCGTCAAGCCCTGGACCCTGGGCACCTGCGAGGCCACCGACAGCATCCGCGTGGATATCAATTACACGCGCCTGAGCGAGCTGCTGTCATCCATCGAGGAGCTGCTGGAGGATTACTTCTTCGAGTATGACCAGACAACCTTCCCGTGGACGCTGAACGTCCGCGCGAAGCCCGCCGCCGCCGACAGCGAGATCCGCATGAACCGCGCCGTCACCACCATCAGCCGCACCCTGAACGACGCGGACATGTGCAACCAGCTCATCCTCTCCATCAATTCGGAGTCCACCAGCAACGGCGTCACCACCACCAACACCCTGGTCAAAACCTATAACAACCTGGCCTCCCAGCAGCGGCACCGGGCCGTCATTCAAAAGACCGCCGACATCGACACCAAGGACGATCTGACCGCCGCCACCGTCACCACCCCGGAGGCGGACGCCTGGGCCGCGCGTTTCCTGCGCGACCACGCCGACCCCACCGTGCAGCTGCAGATCACCAAGCGCGCCCTGAAACACGCCACCGGCGACGATTGGGATGAGACGCGCCTGGCCCACATCTGCCGCGTGCCCCTGCCGGATTACGGCGCCACCTACAACGAGCGCGCCGTGGCCGTCAACTACCCGGACGCCCTGGGCCAGCCGGACACGGTGGTCATATCCTTCGCCAACCAGCTGCCGCGCTTCTCCTCATCCATCGCCAGCCTGAAACGCGAAAGCAATAAGCAGGCCCGGGCGGGCCGCGCCGCGGGCCGCTCCGCCGCCAAGGCCAAGGAAGTGCAGACCTGGTCCCAGGTGGTCCGCTATCACGATCTGGCGCTGGATGGCACCGGTGTCAAGACCCTCTATGAGTCCGGCATCGACATGACGCCCTCCGGCGGCGTGAAAATCTGGAACCTGGAGGAGGGCATCCAGGCCCTCTACGCCGGCATCGAGGTCAACCGCCACGCCATCACCCTGAAAGTCAGCAACGGCCAGGTTGCCACCCAGCTGGCCGTGGAGTGCGGCAACGTCCACGTCACCGGCACCGAGGGCGCGGCCAACCTCGTCGTGGACGGCTACATCACCGCCACCGCCCTGGACACGCGCCTGGCTAACGTGGATAAGCTGTTCACCACCGCGGGCTATGCTAACTCTCTCTACGCCGGTTCCATGAGTGTCAACACCACTCTCACGGCGGGCACGGTGCAGGCCGATAATTTCATTTTCCGCGATACTGGCACAAGCGGGGGCGGCGACACAATTCACGCGAGACCCGTGCAGCTGTTCGCCAGCGGCTACCTCTCAGATATCTCCGCCCTGGCCATCGGCTCCGCGTCCACCATGGACCTGCGCCACTACCACGATATCGACATCGAAGAGGTGACCAGCGGCGAGAACGCCGGGAAAATGAAGGTCACTCTGGGGAGCGCGGTGTCCACGTCGGACACCACGGACCACATCGCTTTTTTTAAGATCGCCGATACCACGACCTGTCAGAATCTGGTATCGGCAGCGGAGATCTCCGGCTGGCAGCAGGCGGGCAATGCGGTCTATGCGGCGCTGCCCTCTCCCCAGACGGGCAGCCACCTGATGCTCATGCCCTACCCCTCGTCGGAAAAGGGCACGCTCTCCTACCTGAGCTATGGCGTCGCCTGCAATAACGATTACGCCTACATCTACGACGCCAACGATAACGTCGTCGCCCGCGTCGCCAACCCCAAGCCCACCGGCGCGATCACGGCAGTCTCTCTCCGGCCTAACGCCAGCGTAGTGTATGACGAGACGGAAAAAGAATACACCGTCCCCCTCCGCGTCACCGGCAGCAACGTCAGCAATAGCCCCTGGGACAGCGGCTCCGTCATCGTCAGCGGCTCCGACGCCTACAATCACGGGCATAGAGTGGGTGTCGCAGACGCAGCCGGTATTTCGGCGGTGGACCTGAACGGCCCCGCATCCAGCGCCTATTCCGACGGCACCGACAAGGGCACCCTGACGGCTGATAAATACTATCAGGTCGAGGTCACGCCGACCTCCGGCAGCAAGCAGTATATCAAGTTCAAAACGCCCGCCGCGCCCAGCAGCACCGGCACCATCACGGGCGTCGTTCAGCGGCAGACAGCCACGTTCGATGCAACGGAAAAAGAGATATATGTTTATCCGACCGTCAACGGCACCAACATCAGCAACGCGCCCTATCAGGCCGCGGCGCTCCCCGTCACCGCCAGCGTAACGATTGACGAAGGCAGCTGGACGGACAGCGCCACCAAGAAGGCCATCACGGCCAAGCTGAACGGCACCACCGCCGCCACCCTGACCGTCAGCGCGCCGTCGGTCGATGTCAGCTTTGCCAATGCCGACTCCACCAGCGTATCGTCCTATTACACCACCTGGCACGCCGGCCACCAGTACCGGGTCCGCCTCACCCGCGGCGGCACCACCGTCTGGAACCGCTATATCAAAGTAACGACGTAACCCCCGCCCGCCCTCGTATTTCCCCCGCCCACACACAACGTTGTCATCCTGAGCAGGCCCTCCCACGCCTGAGGGCCTCGCGAAGGATCTCCGCCTCCGGCGGACGACGGACCCGGCAACCCGCCCACTCCTCACTCGTTTACCCACACTTCAACCTACACGATAAGGAGGCTCCCCATGACACCCAACGAAATCAACCAGCGTCTCACCGACATCCGCAACACCCTGAACATCGTTTCCGTGGCCGGCGCGGACAACATGAACCGCCTGCTGGGCTGCATCCTGGCCCTGGATAAACTGCAGCCCGAAATCGCCGCCCTGACGCGGCCCGAGCCGGAGGAGGAGGTCGTCATCGATGCGCCAGATCAAGCTGACTGATGGCACCGTTTACCCCGTCGACCGCTGCTCCGCCGCCGACGGCGAACTGTTCCTGAACATCCCCGGCGGCACCATGGAGCTGGCGGTACCCGTGTTCCTGCAGCCCAAACTCACCGCCCGCATCGAGCACTGGATCGACGGCACCGAGATCGACCACATCTTTTTTGAGGGCTACACCCGCCTCATCAGCGCCAGCCTGAGCCCCACCGGCGTCAGCGTCATTCTCAAAAATGGAGGGATTGCACCATGAGCGTCAATTGCGTCGTCAGCCGTTCGGGCCGCCTCTGCGACCAGACCGGCAAAATCTACCTGGAGACCCCGCTGGCCTGGAATAACGCCCTGGCACACGCCATGCGCTACACCGCTCTGGATGATGCCTGGGCCGCCGCCGACCTGACCGGCATCGGCGTCACGGGATCCTTCCTGCGCGCCGACGGCGAAACCGTGGAGCCCATCAACGGCACCGTCACCGGCAACGTGGCCGAGGTCATCCTGCCGCCGCCCTGCTACGTCATCCCCGGTCACTTCAAGTTCACCATGCACCTGACCGACCAGTCCGGCGCGACCCGCTCCGTCATGTGGGTAGAGGGCACCGTGGAGCGCAACACCTCCACCGCCCAGCTCGACCCCGGTACCCCCATCACCAACATCTCCCAGGCCATCGGCCAGGCCAACGCGGCCGCGAGTGCGGCGAATAGCGCCGCGGCAGCTGCGCAGGAAGTGGTCGATAATATTGAGGGTGATGTTTCCGCAATCGCTGATGATGTCACTGGCTTAAAAGACTTTAGCACTCGCTTTTTAGGCGCAGCGGATAAAACGATCACGGCAAACGGGCTGACCATCAAAAACGTTGGACGCCAGTATACCGTTAATGGTACTGCGACCGAGAAAGTACTTACTGATATCGACATACTCGCCGGAACTATATGGGATGATGCTGGTACAGAAGTCATTCATTTGAAAAAAGGGCATACATATCATTTAGGCATGTATGTGAGCGCATGGCCGACCTATACGTCATCCGGCGGCGAATTTGTCAAATATTATAATGCGTTTACGTTGCGTATGGTACTGGCCGGAGGAAACACGTCGTATGCGACAGTATGCCCCGGCAAGGGCATGATGGGCTTTGACGGCACAGTAAGCCAGTATTATTGCGACGCGGATAAGGATGTCAGGCTGCGACTCGTGATAGACGCCGGATATATCCGTATTACAGAGGATATCCAATTGCAATTCAACAGCATTAAATTGCTGATCGGGCTTGCCGACGTCACCAGCATGGAAACGATATTCAAACTGGGCGGAGGACAGGTTCCCCCTGTGACGAACCCTGAGTTCAACGGTCTAAGTCTTAGCAGCAATAGCAGCATTAACTTTTTAGGGAATGGCGCTGCCATTAACGAATGGATTGCTGAGCGGTTATATAAGCTGGTCATATATGGTGAAAATACGCTTTCACTTGGCGACGCGCACATGAATGAAGCGGCTCTCGCGAATTTGCTGAGTCTGCCAAAAATCCAGTATGGAACGGGGACTACGGACAGTTCAACCGGAATACTCGATGTGGAGTTCGACACGCCGTTTTCCGAAACCCCTGTCGTTATTCTAACGCCGCGTTCCGGCACAAATTCAAATGTGGCCAATACCGCCAGACTTGTTAGCGTAACAGCGAGTGGATTTCGATGTATTGGTGTGAGTGTATCCACGACCAGCAGCTCTCAGACGGTTACTATTCGGCCCGACGCCAACCGTGACATCCGTTGGCTTGCCATCGGCACATAACAGATGCGGGCCGCACTCCTCTCTCATCACTCCTCACTCGTTTGTCATCCTGAGCAGGCCCTCCCCCGTATGAGGGCCTCGCGAAGGATCTCCCCCCGTCCTCCCCCTTCACCCTGAAAAGGCGGCAATCATGCCGCCTTTTCTAATACAACCAACGAAAGAGGTGACCACATTGTCCAACGTAGTGACCGCGGTGTTCCACGAAAAAACCCGCTCCTACCGCACCAGGCCGCTGCACCAGTATGACTACGGCCAGCAGCTGCAGATCCAGGCACCCGGCCTGCCGGAGGTGTTCGAGGTCCATTTCTCCAACGGCGTCATGGACGTCAACACCGTTGAAATCGGCAACGCGGGCCTGGTGCCCATCCCGGATGTCTACCTGGTATCCGGCAAGCCCGTCTACGCATGGCTCTTCACGCAGACCGAGACCTCCGGCGAGACCCGGCTGGACATCATCATCCCCGTCATCGCCAAGGGCCAGACCGTGGGCCGTTCCGGCACCCCCGCCCAGGAGACCGCCATCGCCCGCGCCATCAACGCCCTGAACGCCGCCACCAAGGCCCGCCAGCGCGTCCACAGCCTGGACGCCACCGCCCTGGCCGCCAACACCATCGTGGAGGCCGTCGGCGTGCCCGTCTACGTGTCCGACGTCGCCGATTACGCCGATTATGGCCTCACCGCTACCGGCTGGTATGTGTTCGCCCGCATCGACGCCCCCGACGGCGTGGACGCCAGCGCCGCCGTGGCCGAGGGCGTCGCCGGCCAGATCCGCGGCAGCGGCTCCCTCGACCTCGCCGTCCGCTTCGAGGTCGCGGCCATGTCCCAGCTGGTCACCATCACCTGGGACGCCGACAACGTGGATACCTTCGTTTTCAAGGCCACCGACCTCGCCACCCGGAACCTGGACTACCGCACCACCTTCTACGTCTACGACATCGCGCCCTTTGTTACCTGGGAATACGCCTTTACCACGGATACCACCTTCCAGGAGGACAAGAAGTATTTCACCAAGTCCGGCGACACCTACACCCTCGCCGAGGTCGAGACCGTCGCCTATCAGCTGACCGCAGACGAAACCTTCCAGGCCGGCAAGACCTACTACACCAAAGACGGCGACGCCTACACCCCCGCCACCGTCACCGCGGGCGAAGCGATCCCCGCCGATACCTACTACGAGCAGACCACCGTGCCGGTACCGGCATACTACGTGCAGACGCACCCCTATGCGCTGACCACGGACACCACGTTCACGGAGGGCAAGACATACTACACCAAAGACGGCGACACCTACACCCCCGCCACCGTCACCGTGGGCGAAGCGGTCCCCGCCGATACCTACTACGAGCAGACGACCGCCTACGAGCAGGTCGAAGGCGTATACCAGGGCGGCGTGACCTACTACACTAAGAGCGGCAGCGAGTACGTGGAAGCCACCGTCACCACCGGCGACCCGATCCCGGCGTACTACAACCACAGCAAGCTGACCTTCTCCGGCATGGCCCGCAATATCACCTACATGCTGGACGAGGTCGTGGACTGCCCGCAGGTGTACGTGCTGCCCGAGATCGAGGACGACACGCACGGCTGCTGGTACGAGATCCGGCTCCGGCACTCCGGCGCGTTCAGCAGCACGCTGCAGGTGCCGGAAGGCGTCAAAGTGGCGACGGAGCACACCCAGGCAGAGACCGCCGGTCTCAACATGATCGACCTGCATTACAGCAATGTGGGCGGCGTGAAGTTGTGGCGGTTCCTGAATACTCATTCGACCATTCCGGCGTAAGGTGGTGACAGAAAATGGCAGAGAAAAAACCCATGTGGCAGTATGACAAGCTGCAGGAAGACGGCACGATCAAGACGATCTCCGGCGACTTCAAGAACGACCCGGACGGGAAGATCACCGGTCACATCGTCATGAACGTAAAAGCCTGGTTCGATGAGAATCCGGAAGAGCGCATCCGGCTGGGCTGGACGAAACACATCCTGCACGATTACAAGGAAATCGAGTACAACAAACAGACGCAGTTCCTGACCAAGGTCACCCGCCAGGTGGATGAGTGGACGATCGAGGATGAGTTTTTCGTCCTGGACAAGTCCGAGGAGCAGCTGGCGTTTGAGGAAATGCTGGCGGTCGCCGAGGGCGGCTATGGCGGCATCACCTGGTTTGCCAACGACATGCTGTAAGGAGGCAGAAAAATGAGCAGAGATTTGAACACCATGACCCAGATCCAGGATCAGAAGGAGCGCGACATCATGGCCGCGCAGCTGCAGCCCCTCGATCCCGAGGGCAAGAAGCTGGCCGAGGGCAAACGCTTCACGTTTGACATCATCGCGATCCCGAGCGATCCGCTGCGCTGATATGTCTGTCAGCGGTTTCGGAGCAGACGGCACCTGGATCGTGGACGACGCCGACCCGGAGGCCTACGGCTGCCACATCTACCGCCAGATCAACGGCAAAAACGAGTGCTTTGACGCCTGCCTGCTCTGGGAGCTTGAGTCCCTCTGGGCGCAGGGCATCAAAACCGAGTGCCACTGCTGCGGCCATGGCAACGAAGCGCCCGGCATCGGCGTCGCCGGCGATGAGAACATCCGCCGGATGCGGGCCATGGGCTACGAGGAGGCGCCGAAAGGGTGCGTTAGCCAATGCGACTGCTGGGTGTCCGTGTGGTTCCGGGCCAAGAGCAAACTAATCTGTGAGAGAGGAGCAAAATATAATGTATGACGTGACACCTGTCACCTCGCCGCGCCAGACCGACTGCGGCGCGACCTGTCTCAAAATGCTGCTGGACTATTACGGCCAGGACGTGCCGCTGGACCAGCTCATCGAGGAGTGCAACACCCGCCTCATCGGCTGCACCGCCAAGGACGTGATCCGCGTCGGCAAGGCCCACGGCCTCGACATGATGGCCTTCCAGATGGACGCCGAGGAACTCATGCGCCAGGATCGGCCAGCGGTTATCTGGTGGATGTACAACCACTTCGTGGTTTTCTGCGGCCTGGATGATGATGGCAAAGTGGTCATCTGCAACCCGGACCGCGGCCGCTACCGCGTCAGCCCCGGCACGTTCCGGAGCTTCTACACCAAGGTGGCGCTGTTCAACGGCGACCCGGAAGACCTCCCCACGGCGTAACCTGGGCCCCATGTAGGGGCGGTTGAATCGCGCACGCACCGCGGGCACAAGTGCCTCGCGCACCGCGCACGAGATGGACCCATGCCCGCCCTGCTGGCGTAAGGACGGCCCCAGGCAACACCCCGCCCGCCCCTCGTAAAACCAACCGCCCACACACAACATTGTCATCCTGAGCCGCGCCGCCAGAGTTTATCCTGAGCGAAGTCGAAGGACCAGCGGCGCGCGTCGAAGGATCTCCGCCTCCGGCGGACGACGGACCCCCGCCGCCCGCCTTCGTTATCATTTTCGTGAGGTAACGAATATGACAAAACAGGAAACCATCATCCGGGCGGCGGAGGGCCAGATCGGCTCTCCGTATGTCTATGGCACCTGGGGCCAGCCCTGCACCGTGGCCCTCCGCAAGCGCTACGCGGGATATCGGCCATCCCAGAAGGCCATCACCTACAAGCGCTGCCAGCGCCTCCGGCCAAGCAAGCCGGTCGGCACCTGCGACGGTTGCAAATACAAAGGCCGCCTGGCGTTTGACTGCCGCGGATTTCTCCATTGGATCATGAAGCTGGTCGGCATCATCATCTCCGGCCAGTCCGTCGGCAGCCAATGGAACACAAAATCCAACTGGGACGAACAGGGCGACATCGACGCCATGCCGGACCTGATCGCCGCTGTTTTCATCCGCGCGAAATCGGGCAAATGGGAACACGTCGGCCTCCACATCGGCGGCGGCGAGATCATCCACTGTTCCGGCGAAGTCAAGCGCGACACCGTCGGCGGGGATCGCAAATGGAGCCACTATGCCATCCCGGCGGGCCTCTACACCGCCGAGGAAATCGAAAAAGCGCACAAGGAAAGGGGCATATTCATGAGAACGTTGAAAAAGGGCGCTCAAGGCGACGATGTACGCGCCATGCAAGAGATGCTAAACAATCTGGGCTATTACTGCGGCACCGCCGACGGCATTTTCGGAAACAAGACCTGCGAAGCCGTGAAGGATTTCCAGGAGTACAATAACCTGACCATCGACGGCATCGCCGGCCCGAAAACCCTGGAAATCCTCGCCGCCCGCTCCGCCCAGGTGGACCCGGATGCGCCAGAGCTGCCGGAGGACGACGACGAACACGAAACGCCCCAGACGCTCGTGCCCCTGTCCTATGCGGACGCCGCCGCCCTGCGCAGCCATCTGCAATCCGCGCTCGACATCCTCAACAAGGCCCTCACATGACGCCACCGGCCGCCCGCCTCCGTCGTTCCCATCCCAACGCCATCCATCAGCATTGTCATCCTGAGCAGGCCAGGGCGGGATCGCCCAGGCCGCCCGCGAAGGATCTCCGCCTCCGGCGGATGACGGACAAGGCCACCAACCCTCCCCACATTAGTCAAAAAAAGTCAAAACAAGAAAGAGGTGCTTCCCGTGCCAGAATGGATCGTAAAATACTGGATTGAGTTTCTTTTCGGAATCGTGGTCACCGTCCTGGGCATCGTGATCCGCAAAATCAACGCCCGCGTCAAGGACACCGCGAAGAAAAACGACGCCATCGAACTGGGCGTCCAGGCCCTGCTCCGCGCCCAGATGATCGCCGACTATAACCACTATGCCGAAAAGGGCTATGCGCCGGTCTACGCCCGCGAGAACTTCGAAAACTGCTACAAACAGTATCACAACCTGGGCGGAAATGGCGTCATGACAGACATTCACGAGAAATTCAAGGCGCTGCCCGTTCAGCCGCCCAAACAGAAAGGAGAAAACCATGATTGATCTGACTCCCGTATTCCAGGCCCTCATCGCCCTCATCGCCGCCCTGATCACCTGCTGGCTGATCCCCTGGATCAAGGCGAAAACCACCAAGCAGCAGCAGGAAAACCTCTACGCCGCCGCCAAGATCGCCGTCTACGCCGCGGAGCAGATCTTCGGCCCCAAATCCGGCATGGATAAATTCAAATACGCCCGCGACTTCCTCATCTCCATCGGCTACAATGTAAATACCGATGTGCTGGAGGCCGCCATCGAGAGCGCCGTCCGCACGCTGCCCATCAAATGGGATGAGGTCATGACCGGTCTGACCGCCGACGACGAAGGCGAAAACGACACCGAGCCCGCCCCCGCCGACGAAGCCGCCCCCGCCACCGTCACCGTCTCCGACACCGTGCCCACCCCGCCGGAAGCCCACCCGCCCGAACAGGCCGAATAAAAAACGCCCGCCGAATGGCGGGCCTTTTTAATTTTTCACGAAAAAAGAGCCGGTGTCCAGCCGCCGGCTCTTTTCCCGTCATCTTCCGATGACTAATCCGATTAGCCCATGCACAAACACGAGCCCAGGTTCGGATTTTACCTGGTTTGGCAGCCCGTAGCCCGCCAAATCCGAACCATCCGCCATCTCTCCGCTGAGGGTTTCATAGATCCGTTTTTGCTCTACAGGCGGCGTGCCGCTTAGGTTGTAGAAGATGACGATGCGGTCGTCGTAGACGTAGACGGAGTTGACGAATGTGTCAATGAGGCGCTGACAGAAGGCGGGATCGTCGAGGGAGCCG
>JAZQKF010000119.1:0-4764 GCA_045542015.1 Acutalibacteraceae bacterium | reverse complement strand
TGCTGGGCGGCGATGTCTGCGGCGGGGCGCAGGCGTCCCTCATCGTCAAAGGCCATCACGGTGGCCTCCGACTTGGTATACTTAAGAATATCGCGGATGCGGTATTTGTCCTGCTCGGTCATAAAGGTGTAGGCGGCTCCCTGCCGCTTGGCGCGGCCGGTACGGCCGATGCGGTGCAGGTAATACTCGTTCTCGTCGGGGATGTCGTAGTTGAACACCGCCTCCACGTCCTCCACGTCGATGCCGCGGGCGGCCACGTCGGTGCAGATGAGCATCTCCAGCTTATTGTCACGGAACTTCTGCATCACCCTATTGCGCAGGGACTGGGGCATATCGCCGTGCAGGCAGTCCACCGACCCGTGACGGCGCTGGATGCGCTCGGTGAGCTGCTTGACCGACACCTTCATATTGGCGAACACCATCACGCGGTGATAGTCCTCCTGCTTGATGATGTTCAGCATATCCTCCATACGCTTGGAGCCGGAGGAGTGGATGAGATACTGGTCGATGCAGGGGCGGTTGTCGCCGTCGGCCTTGACCTGGATCTCCACCGCGTCGTGCTGATACTCCCACGCCACGTCCATCACCTCGCGGGAGATGGTGGCGGAGAACATCACCACCTGGGTGTCGGCGGGGGTGGCATTGAGGATGCGGCGCACGTCCTTGATAAAGCCCATCTTCAGCATCTCGTCCGCCTCGTCCAGCACGGCGGTGTACAGGTTACCCAGGTCGGCAAAGCCGCGCCCCATCAGGTCCAGCAGACGGCCGGGGGTGGCCACCACGATGTGGGGGTGTTTTTTCAGGGCGTCGATCTGGCGGTTCATAGAGGCGCCGCCGTACACCGCCGCCACACGGATGGCGGGGTTGAATCGGATGAGCGCCCGCAGGTCGGCGGTGATCTGCTCGCACAGCTCGCGGGTGGGGCACAGCACCAGCGCCTGCAGGTCCTTCATATCGGGGTTAAGGCACTCGATTAGCGGGATGCCGAAGGCGCAGGTCTTGCCGGTGCCGGTGGGCGCCTTGGCGATGACGTCGCGCCCCTCCATCACCAGCGGGATGGTCTCGGTCTGGATGGGGGTGGGGTCGGCAAAGCCCATGGCCTGTACCGCCCGCAGGGTAGCGTCGCTGAGGCCCATAGCGGCAAAACCGTTCGGTTGGGTAGACATAGATGCAATTCCTCGTTTCTTTTATATACAAATCCTATCTATTATAGCATAACGAGAGAAAATTGCAAGAGGGGGAGTCAAACGAACCCCGCAGGGGTTCTCATAACGATTGCCGCAGGCAATCTCATAACTCTAAACTCATAACCGTTTATAACTCCCTCCGTCACGGCTGACGCCGTGCCACCGTCTCGCTGCGGCTCGGTCCACTCGCGGTTCTGACAGTCCACCGGACTGTCATTCATTGCCGCTCGTGTCGCTTCGCTACCCTCACAGAGGGAGGCTACGGGAGGGGATGGAACCCCTCCCCTACGGGTCCTATGCGAGGTTGGTTGGAATATGTAGGGGCGGATATCATCCGCCCGTGGCGTTATTCTGACGGGGGCATATGGAATGCCCCCCTACAAAGCTTACGTTGGTCGGTATTGCGGGCGGCAGGTTGCCGCCCCTACGGGTTCTATGCGAGGTTGGTTAGGGTATGTAGGGGCGTGGACATTCGGCTGCGCCGAAGTCCGTCGAGATTTTGCGGTGTTACCGCAAAACTCGCGGCAATTCCACATCCGCCCGCCGAAAATATCCTTGCAAAGCTTGGGAAAATGTGGTATTATTAAAATTAATAAATTATTTCTTTACAAAGGAGGAATTGTTATGAAAAAAGTGTACGCCACTCTGTTGGCTATAGCATTGCTCTTGACCTGCATCCCCTTGGGCGCGGTGAGCGTGAGTGCGGCTGGTGGCCCTTATCTCTATACTGTCACCGATTACACCACGAAAGAAGCCATGATTACTAGATATGTAGGCAACAACAGTGATCTTATTGTCCCTGCTTATGTGGATGGATTCAAGATTACTACCATTATGGGTAAAGCGTTTCTAGACAACGATAATATAACTTCGGTGATCATTTCAGATGGTATCACATCTATCGGATCGCAAGCGTTTTACAATTGCGATAATTTAACTACGGTGACAATTCCAGGTAGCATTTGTGAAATGGGTAGTAGGGCATTCAGTTCTTGCATGAGTTTGTCCAAAGTGAATATGGATGAAAATCTTGAAATCATTGGTACTGATGCTTTTGAGTTTTGCTATGGATTAAAGTCTATCACTCTACCAAGCGGACTTAAAACAATTGGAGATGCGGCGTTTTATTCCTGTATTGAATTGAAGTCGGTGAAAATGAACGAAGGCCTTAAAACGATTGGTAAAAGAGCCTTTTACGACTGTCGCAATTTAACTTCAATCACCATACCAGATGGTATTACCACTATTCCTTCGGGTATGTTTCAGGATTGCGACAAGTTGGAATCCATTATTCTGCCCAGATCAGTTACCTCTGTTGCTGATTATGCGTTTGACCGTTGTGAAGCATTACAGGATGTGTGGTACACTGGAAAACGCAATAATTGGGATTCTTTGAGATTGCGTATTAGCTCTGTTGCGAACTCTTCTTTAATTTATGCTAATTTGCACGTCAACACCTGCTCTCTTGAGTCATTGCATTCTTACGGTGGTGTTTGTGCAACACAATGCCTAAATTGTGAATGGACACGTACCACCTTCAAAAGCCACACGTATAGCGGTGATTGTGACATACTTTGTGATGTTTGCGAAACGCCTCGTGAAAGCACAACATCTCATATGTACGATAATGATTGTGACGCTTCTTGTAATGTCTGTGCGTTTGTGCGTTTGATTGAACACACTTACGATGATGATTGCGATACAGTTTGCAACGTGTGTGCTGTTGAACGTGAAATTTATCACAAATATGATAATGCCTGTGATGCAATTTGTAATGTTTGCGGCTTTACTCGTAATACAGAACCCCATCGTTACAATAACGCTTGCGACGCCAGTTGCAACGAGTGCGGTGCCTATCGATCCATCACGCACAATTACGCCCCCGCCACTTGCACCACCCCTATGACCTGCCGTGTCTGCGGTGCAACCAGCGGTAGCAAGTTGGGTCACGAATACTCTAATGCTTGTGACACCAGTTGCAACGTGTGCGGTGCCTATCGATCCATCACCCACGATTATGCCGATGCTACCTGCACCGAGCCTAAGACCTGCTCCGTCTGCGGTGCCACCGACGGTGCGGCATTGGGTCACGATTACACCGATGCCACCTGCACCGCTCCGAAAACCTGCACCGTCTGCGGTGTGACTGAGGGCGAGGCGCGGGGACACAATTATGTAAGTGTCGTCACCGACCCCGATTGTATCAGCAGTGGCTATACTACCTACACTTGCTCTGCTTGCGGCGACAGCTACATTACGGATGAAGTGATGGCGTTGGGTCACGATTACGCCGCCGTGGTGACCGCCCCCGACTGCATTAACGGCGGCTACACCACCTATACCTGCACCGTCTGCGGTGACAACTATGTTGGCAACCGGACCGCGGCTCTGGGCCACGATTACGCCGCTGTGGTGACCGCCCCCGACTGCATTAACGGCGGATACACCACCTACACCTGCACCGTCTGCGGTGACAGCTATGTTGGCAACCGGACTACGGCTCTGGGCCACGATTACGCCGCCGTGGTGACCGCCCCCGACTGTGTTAACGGCGGTTTCACCACCTATACTTGCACCGCTTGCGGTGACAGTTATGTTGCCGACCGGACCGAGGCGCTGGGTCACGATTACGCCGACGCCACCTGCACCGCTCCGAAAACCTGCACCGTTTGCGGTGTGACCGAGGGCGAGGCGTTGGGACACACCTATTCCAACGCCTGCGATAAGTCCTGCAACATCTGCGGTGCTCCCCGCACCGTGGGGGCTCACACCTACAAGAAAGTGATCACCAAGGCGACCACTACCAAAAACGGTACTATCAAACACGTCTGCACCACGTGCGGTTACACCTCCAGCAAGGTGACCACCATCTACAAGGCGTCCAAGGTTTCCCTGTCCACCACCTCCTACACCTACACCGGAAGCGTGAAAAAGCCCTCGGTGGTGGTCAAGGACAGCAAGGGCAACACCATTTCCTCCAAGTATTACACCGTGACCTACGCCAGCGGGCGCAAGAATGTGGGCACCTACAAGGTGACCGTGAAGTTCAAGGGCAATTACAGCGGCACCAAGACCCTGACCTTTAAAATCAACCCCGCCAAGACCACGGTGAAATCCCTCACCGCCGGCAAAAAGAGTCTGAAGGTAGCCATCACCAAAAAGTCCACTCAGGTGACCGGCTATCAGATCCAGTACTCCACCAGCAAGTCCTTTAAGTCCTACAAGACCAAGTGGCTGACCAGCTATAAGAAAACGTCCGCCACCCTGTCCGGTCTGTCTGCCAAAAAGACCTATTACGTCCGCGTGCGCACCTATAAGAAGGTGGGCGGCGTGACCTATTATTCCGGCTGGTCCACCATCAAGTACAAAAAGACGAAATAAGATTCTCTATGAAACCGCCTCTGCCTCCGCAGGGGCGGTTTTCCTGTTGTGGCGCGGGAGGACAACGGGAGGGGATGAAACCCCTCCCCTACGGGTCCTATGCGAGGTTGGTTAGGGTATGTAGGGGCGGATATCATCCGCCCGTGGCGTTATTCTGACGGGGGCATATGGAATGCCCCCCTACAAAGCTTACGTT
>JAZQKF010000118.1:0-1996 GCA_045542015.1 Acutalibacteraceae bacterium | reverse complement strand
TTGGTCACTAGGGTTATCCGGTTGTCTTCATCATAGGCATAGTGGGTCGTTCGCTTGCTGCCGTTGATGGTCTCTGCCACGGAGGTCAGGTTATTGACATTGTCGAAGCCATATTCAACGCTGTGGGTATTGCTGCCGCTTGTTTCTACGTACTTCATCAGGCGCTGAGGGGAGACCAAGGGGACAGTGGGACCATCCCCTTGGCTGAATTGGAGGCTTGCTGATTAACACGCACTCCTCCATTCCCTATGTTAACCGTCTGTGTTATTCATTCTCCAAACGCCATTGATTATAGTCATCTACGTAGTAATACCATCCCTCTTTTTCCATAGGGATCAGTTCCGTCACATATTGAACTTCCGGTAAATCCTGATCGTTAATTGCATATGCTACACCACAGCCGACATCAGTCATCCAATGCCACTGCCGAAGCAGAATCGTATCCCGTATCTTATTGATATGCTCATATTCCGAGTCTAACAGACGCTTGATAGCTTCTTCCGTTTCTTGATCTAATACTAATTCTACGCTTTCCATATGGTACCCATCCGAATTCACCAGACCGATGTAGCCTTCTGAATCAATACTAATAATTTCATACTCTTCATACTCTGAAGAACTCATAAAATCGACCACAATCTGAATATCATCGTAACACCTTTGGAAAACTCTTTCGACCTTATCAATACCAGGCGGTTCCATGATCCAGCATCCGCTCAACGACGCTAGAAGAATCACTATAGTTAAGACAGAACATATCATTCTATGGTAATTATCCATATACACCCTCCTACACACCATCTTGCATTGCTTTCCAATATCCGAAGTGTACGTAATTCCAGTCCCACACTTCCTCCTCCAAGGCATTGCCTCTTAAAGGAATACCGGCTGCAACATACGAACCACAAATCAACATCTCCAACGGAATACCGTAAGCATAGCCAAGATAACCGTATGTGTAATTCCCTAACATCTCAGGTGTCATAGACATTCCGTGGTAATAAACATGCGTCTCCTCTCCTGGAAAAGAAGTGCCGATTGTTTTTCCCCAGCTATTCTCTCGCTTAATATCCCAATCTGCACCGTGGGTAACCAACGTATAAAAATGATAATACATAGCGATACCTTGAAAACCATTGTTAGGTTGAGCATAACTTATTGACTCATCAACTCCCTGTGCAAGAGCATTATCAATTTCCGTAGTAACGTCCCGGCCGCCCAGCGTCTGAGCTCTTTTATTTTCCAGTTGACAAGCCAACTCTCTTTGCTTTTTGGTTTCGCTGGCAACAGACAGTGCATCGATATATCTATTCCCTGCACTATCTTTATTACGAACCGGATTATTCCCACAATAAGATAACATATTGCTGCCCAACAAACCTTGTCCAGTGCTGGCAAACCCATCCGCATTGATGAATCTTCCCTGTTCCGGATTATAGTACCGGCTTTGGAGGTAGTAGAGTTCTGTTTCTACGTCGTAGACGTAACCACGGTAGCGCAGGGGGTTGTAGTAGCCTACGGTGTCGGCCTTGGTGCCGGTGGTGGAAATGAGGTTGCCCCAGGCGTCGTAGACGTAGCGGACTACTTCTTCGCCGGAGCTATTCAGCAGGTTGACCACGTCTCCCTGGAGGTTGGTGACGTAGTAATAGAAATATCCATCCATGTTCATCATCACAGGGGAACCGTAGGTGTCATAAAAGAAATATATGATATGACCATCTACTCTGAGATCCGTTAGCTGACTGCCTACATAGGTATACTGATAAGTGCGGCCGCCGTTGGTTCGTTTGGTTCTGAGGCCGTCGGCGTTGTAGGTGAAGGACCAGGTCTCGCCGGTCTTTGCCATGGAGGCCAGCTCCCGGCCATGCTGCCAGGTGTAGGTCCAGGTGCCGTCGTTTAAGGGATTGCCGATGGCATCATGGGTGATGGTCACGCCGTTGTAGGCTGTCAGCAGGTCGCCCCACTGGGTATTGCCGTAGGTATATACCACATCCTC
>JAZQKF010000117.1:0-16529 GCA_045542015.1 Acutalibacteraceae bacterium | reverse complement strand
TTCGCTTTAATTAGCAATTAAACACCAAAATTCCCGGCCCCGTCCACCGGGACCGGGATTTTTAAGCAACCTGTCAGGAAATCCATAAAACGAGGAATGTGACTATGCAACAATTCAACGACTGGCTGAATACCATTCAGCATAACGGACAGGGCATCGAGCTGTATAATCTGACCGGCACCGTCTGTATGACGCTGTTGGCGGTTTCTATACTGCTATACGTCTGGCGGCAGAGGCTGAATCCGTTTAAGGCGATTCCCATCGGGATGATCGTGTACTATTTTCTCGGCTATGCCCAGCATATTATGACCTGGTACCGCCGCGATTTTGCATTTGGTGAGGGCTTTTTCGGCACCTCCAATATCGGCTACGCCTTTACGCTGCTGCCGCTGGTGTGTTGGCTGTGCGATGTCACCTTTAATCTGCCCAAGGGCACGTCCGGTGAGCTGGCGGCAGTTTCCACGCTGGCGTGGCATTGGTTAGGCCGTTCCGGTTGCACCTTCTCCGGCTGCTGCCGCGGCATTGATTGTGAGTGGGGCATCTACTCTGTGTACGCCGATGGCAACACGTTCCCCGTCTGCTGGCTGGAGAGCCTGCTCACCTTGGGTATTTTGATTTTCCTGCTGGTGCGTATGCTCCGCCGCGGCGTTCTCCCGGAGGATACCCGTCCCCGTAAGCCTCTGGTGCAGTGGTACTACCGCCGTCGCCGGCAACCCGACAACGGGCGCGCCCTGCCGTATATGCTGCTGCTGTATGGCGGCGGTCGCTTCTTCACCGAGTTTTTGCGGTATCACCCCGAGGAGGATATTCTGTTCGGGTTCCTGCCGGAGTTCTCGGTCCACGCCCTGCTGATGGTGCTGGTGGGTGCTCTGACGCTGTACCTTAATCTGCGCAGGACGAAAGCTGCCGAGGTGGGGGAGGAGCCCCTGCCGGAGCTGAAGGCTCAGCGCCGTTAAATCGTGTTATCCAACAGGCTGTGACAACGTTGTCACAGCCTGTTTTTTTGCGCTTTTTCACCATTCTCCACCGCCGATGAAAAAATAGCCGAAAACATAGGTAAAAATAGCCGAAAATCGTGAGATTATGACACATTTTCTGGTGGAAAAGTATTGCAAAAAAGTCCCGCATATGATAAGATAAATAATGCAGAATGGCATCAGTGTGGGTTTTTGTCTTTATAGCAACCGAAAGCAGCGCTTTTGTTTGCGATAACGGCCCACGACAGGGCTGTACGCTTACCGCGCTGCGATGCTGATTTTGTTCTATATTTAATTTTTCTTAAGGAGGAAAATGTCATGAAAACAGCGAAGTTCCATCGCCTGACCGGCGTGCTGTCTTTGGTGTTGGTAGCGGTTATGCTGCTGACCCTGGTCGGCTGCACCGGCGGCAACCCCAACGAGCCTGATGGCGAGCAGGGTGACGTGTCTTCTACCACGACTACGACCACCACCACCGCCAGCAGCACCAAGGCTACGGAGTCCACCACCAAGCCCTCCGGCAGTGGCGGTCTGCGCACCAACAAAAACGATAGCAAGACCAACACCACCCAGTCGGTGACGGCCACCACGCCTGCCATCGATCCCGGTGAGGACGTACTGGCCGGCGCTAAGAAGGCCGGCCTGAAGGGCACCAAGATCGAGATGCTGCTCTGGTGGACCTCCGGCAAGGACGATAAGGCCGAGGCCGCTACCTTCAAGAAGGAGACCGGCATCGAGGTTACCTACAAGACCGCGGCTATGAAGAAGTATCAGGACACCCTGACCGCCCGCGTTTCTTCCGGTAACCCCCCCGCACTGGCCGCCATCATCAACGAGTGGTATCCCGCTCCCATCACCCGCGGTCTGATGCAGCCCATCGACAACGTTAAGGGTTGGGACTTCAAGGATGAGGACGTTTACGCTCTGTCCCTGATGGATCAGTTCTCCCACAAGGGTAAGCACTACGGTATCGCCCTGAAGGGCTCCAATATGACTACCTTCGAGGTGATGTTCTTCAACAAGTCCATCCTGAAGAAGTGCAAGGTCAAACAGGATCCCTATCAGCTGTGGAAAGCCGGTAAGTGGAACTGGGACACCTGCCTGGACATCGCTCTGAAGTGCACCGATAAGGATGCCAAGCGCTCCGGTATGTCCAACGTTGGTCAGTATTTCTGGATGCTGTCCGCCGGTGAGGACTTCGTTAAGTCCACCAAGGCCGGTCTGAAGAACAACATTAAGTCCTCCGGCGTTCTGAACGCCTGGAGCTGGAACTGGAACCTGATCTACGATAAGAAGGTCATTGACACCACCTACACCGGCCAGACTCCCTTCTTCCAGGGCAAGGCCGCTATGCTAGGTGCCGGCTCCTACATGATGCAGGCCGATTCCAGCCACAAGAACTACGTTCCCCAGAACATGAAGACCGACTGGGGCGTCGTTCCCTTCCCGTCCCCCAAGGGCAAGACCGTTGCCGCCTGTGAGGGTACCGTGTGGGGCTTCCCCACCGGCGTGAGCGGCAAGAAGCTGCAGGCCGCTGCCTGGTACCTGCGCTACTTCCTGGACGACTATCATTACTCCGCCCGCGACTTCTATCCCAAGGATGAGTGCTGGGAGGTTATGAAGTGGATGTGGGATCAGCCCATCCAGTCCTATAACTCCGTTGGTGTTCTGACCTACAACGGTGAGTACGATGCTTACACCATCCAGTTCGACCTGGTCGATAACGCCGATACCAAGGCTAAGCTGAACGCCGGTATCGAGAAGTGGGATGGCATTCTGAGCGCCAACATTAAGAAGATCGAGAACGAGTTTGCGGAGTAATCAACCTTTCAGTTGATTGTAAACCCATTGATTGGTGTGACCTCGGCCCCTGGGGTCGAGGTCACAGCCAACCGTTTGAAAGGATGCAAGAGATGAGTAGAATCAAACTTAAAATGTTACTGCCCATCCTGTGCGCCGTCACTCTGCTTTTCAGCATGGTGGGGACCATTATGGCCTCCGGCGTCACCCAGACCTGGCGTGACGAGCCCAACGAAGTTGAAAAGATCTTAGAGCGTGACGGTTATCTGGAAGGTATCTGGTACCCCTGGTTCCAGCACAAGTGGTTGGGTCACTGTCTGACCGGCAACGACCTGATGGCCGATGTCTTAGGCAGCAACAACCCTATGCAGGTCGGTATCGATCAGTACGGTGAGCTCAATATCTACCGTGAGATCTACAACCTGAAGGCGCTGGGATTCAACATCCTCGGTTATGAGGGTTCTCCCTTCGGCGAGGGCGTTATTTACAACAAAAACGGCGACGTCATCGGTATCAAAGAGGAATATCTGAACAACGTGCGCCGCTTCCTGGACATCTGTAAAGAGGTCGGTATGCCGGTTCTGTGGACCGTTTGCTTCCACACCACCGCCATCAACGACCTGTACGACGATGGTAAGCTGATTTGGGACCGCGTGGCTCAGGCCTACGCCAACCCCGAGGTGGCCGACCATTATGCCGAGCGCTTTGTTAAGCCTCTGTGTAAGGTGCTGGCCGAGTACCCCGAGACGGTGGTGATGGTCTCCGCCGGCGTTGAGCTGGAGAACGAGATCAACGACAGCGAGATCGGTAACTACTTCGATCAGCGTTACACCTACGGTGTTAACCAGGAGAATATGCTGTACTTCATCAATGCGGTCAACGAGATGGTGAAGAAGGAGCTGCCGGACGTGTCCCGCACCATCAGCTCCACCTCCACCGATATGTCCATCTACGAGGGCATTGACTTTGACTTCATTGGTAAGAACCACTACACCCGCAGCGCCAGCGCCCCCAACATTGAGGAGCTGCGCGGCACCACCCCCATGCTGGTCACCGAGTTCGGTCTGGGTGACGGCGTTATGGAGGAGGACGCTCTGTGGACCTTGAAGCAGTCTATGTTCCGCGATAACTTTATCAACGCCGGATATAAGGGCTGGATGTACTGGTGCTGGTCCAACCAGGGCCACGGCGGTGCCTACGACCTGCTGGCCGGCGACGGTAAGTCTACCACCGATTTCCGTGACGGCGCCTACGCCATTAAGTTTAAGGCGGACGCCTATCGTGCCGAGCATCGCGGCGAGGACATCGTCCTGGATACGCCGGTCCTGTTCTGTAATAAGGGCTCCGGCACCATCGAGTGGATCGTTTCCCGTCAGGCGACCAAGCTGTCGATCCTCCGTTCCTTCAACGGCGGTAAGACCTGGGAGACCCTGGTGAAGAAGGGCGATCCCACCAAGTATCAGGGCAACTTCAAGGGCACCTACGTGGATGAAGAGGTTGCCAATATGCAGCCGGACGGCACCAAGGTTATGTATAAGCTGATCGCTTATGATGACGACGGAAACGTCTGTGAGTCCGTTCCCTCCAACAACGCCAAGGTGGTTGGCCCTCCCGTGAACATTTTGGCCGACTATAACTGTGACTTCGAGGACGGTATGGAAGGCTGGGAGGAGTTCGGTAAGAACGGTGAGTACGATGAAGGCGCCAACTATAAGGCGCAGGTCATCGAGGTTGACGGCAAGAAGGTGCTGGAGTTCCGCCAGAACTATAAGGTGGAGGATGATGGCAGCATCACCCCCGCCGGCGACTGGTCCGGTATCCACCTGGACGGCATCACCGTCAAGCCCAACACCCAGTACAAAATGGTGATCAAGTATAAGATCGCTCCCGACTCCATCTTTGCGGATGAGGAGTCCACCGAGACCAATAAGATGTCCGGCTTCCTGTTTGTGCGTTATCAGGAGGCAGACGGCACCGGTAACGGTCTGGGTGACTTTGAGGACGGTCAGGAGACCGCCTACTATATGCTCTCCGGTAGTAAGAACGAGTGGAGAGAGGACGGCGGCACGTTTAAGACCAATGCCAGCGATAAGCTGGGTCTGGATCTCCGTACCCACGCGTTGGCCGGTAACAACCCCGTCCACTATTACATCGACAGCATTCAGCTGTTCGAGGTGATTTAAGGAGGTGGAGAGAATATGTTTAAGATGAATATGAAAAAAGCATTGGCTCTCCTGGCCTCCCTTTTGATGCTGTGTACGCTGATTCCCCTGAGTGCGATTCTCGCCACCGCTGACGTCAACAATCTGGTGGTCAACGGCGATTTCGAGAACGGTACCAACGGCTGGGCAGTGAACGCCGGCGCCTCTATTGCGGGCGGCGACACCCACGCCGGCAGCGGCGCTCTGCGGATGGAGAACCCCAGCGCCTGGGGTGAGGCCGCCACGCAGGTGGTGGCCGTCGAGGCGAACAGCAGCTACACCCTCACCTGGTATTCCAAGCGCGTGAGCGGTAACGGCGCCTTTGACCTGTTCATTATGAACAACAACGGCTACGCCAACCTGGATCGCGTGGGTGCTAACTGGATGAACGAGACCTCCGGCAACTGGGTCAAGAACGAGTGCGTTGTCAGCACCGGCTCCGCCACCCAGGTTCTGCTGAAGTGGTCCTGCGAGGTCGCCAATGCCGGTGTGATTCTGGTGGACGACCTGACTATGGTCAAGGTGGGCGGCGGCGAGCCCGATGCCCCCGACGCCGATGATACCGTGATGAATATGGACTTTGAGGACGGCGTGGCCGTCTTCACTCCCGGCTCTGTGGTTTCCGATGGCAGCAACTGCCTGAAGTGGACTGCCACCGGCGGCTGGAGTGCTACTTATCGCACGGTCACCGGCGTTCAGAAGAACACCGAGTATACCATCACCTTTAAGGCTAAGGGTAGCGTGGCGGGTGCCATGGGTATCACCATCCAGTCCGGTGACTGGGGTGCCTTCTACAACGGCCCGACCTTTGACGTCACTACCGCGTGGAAGGAATACACCCTTACCACCAATGTGGAGAATATCCCCACCAGCAGCGGCTCCATTCTGTTTAAGTTCCAGGATGTGGGCGTGGCTATGGATCTGTACGTTGACGATCTGGTTATGGTGAAGAAGGGCTCCGAGCCCGACGTCCCCGACATTCCCGACGTCCCCGGCACCAACGTGGTGGTTAACGGCGATTTCGAGAATGGCATCAACGGCTGGAATCTGGCCGCCACTGCCCTGGTCGTGGGGGATGATACCCACGCCGGTAACGGCGCTCTGAAGCTGGAGAATCCCACCGCTTGGGGCGAGGCTGCGACGCAGGTCGTGACCGTAGAGCCCAACACCGAGTACACCATCACCTGGTATACCAAGCGTGTGAGCGGCAACGGCGCCTTTAACCTGTTCACGATGAACAACAACGGCTACGCCAATCTGACCACCGTCAGCGGTCAGAACTGGATGAACGAGACCTCCGGCAACTGGGTTAAGAACGAGTACGTCGTCAATACCGGCGATGCCACTCAGGTTCTGCTGAAGTGGTCCTGCGAGGCCGCCAATGCCGGCGTGATCTACATCGACGACCTGAGCATGGTAAAGGCCGGCGAGGAGCCTGTGATTCCTCCCGCCACCGGCAATCTGATCGTCAACGGCGATCTGGAGACCGGCGAGGTTGCTCCCTGGGATAACCTGTGGGGCTCCAACACCGTCTCCATCGTGGAGGGTCATAACAGTTCCAACGCGTTGAACGTCATTTCCGGCACCTGGAAGCACGTTCGCCAGAAGGTGACTGTGGAGCCCAACACCGATTACGTGCTCACCGCCTGGTCTAAGGGCGCTGTGGAGATGACCCTGCTGGTCAAGGACGGTGCCGATTCCGTCAACGTGGCTCAGATCGGTTTCAGCAACGGTGCTGATTGGACCAAGACCTCTGTGGAGTTCAACTCCGCCGGCTACACCGAACTCTATGTCGGTGTGATGGGTAATACGGACAGCTCTGTGGGTACCTTCGACGATTTCGAGTTGGTTAAGAAAGAGGATGAGCCCGTTCCGCCTCCCGCCACCGGCGATCTGATCGTCAACGGCGACCTGGAGACCGGCGAGGTTGCTCCCTGGGAGAACGTATGGGGCGCCAGCACCGTCTCTATTGTGGCGGGTCGCGACAGCTCTAGCGCTCTGAATGTCATCTCCGGCACCTGGAAGGTTGTCCGCCAGAAGGTGACGGTGGAGCCCAACACCGATTACGTGTACAGCGTCTGGTCTAAGGACGCTGTGGAGATGACCCTGCTGGTCAAGGACGGCGCCGACACCGCTAACGTGGCTCAGGCCGGTATTGGCAGCAGCTCCGACTGGACCAAGACCTCTGTGGAGTTCAACTCCGGCAGCTACACCGAGATCTACGTCGGTGTGATGGGTAATACGGATAGTTCCGTCGGTACCTTCGACGATTTTGAGCTGACCGTCAAGGGCGATGAGCCCGATGTGCCCGACCAGCCCGACGTGCCCACCTATCCCACCGAGCTGATCAACGGTGACTTTGAGGATGGTACCAACGGCTGGGCTGTGAACGGCTCCTGCGCCAGCAACAGCACCGACGCCCATAAGGGCGCTTCCGCTCTGCAGCTGGATAACCCCAGCGCCTGGAGTGAGGCCGCTCTGCAGGCGGTTTCCGTGCAGAAGAATACCAACTACGTTATCACCTGGTATGCCAAGCGCGTTTCCGGCACCGGCGCTTTCAACCTGATTCTGATGAATGACAAGAATGATAACTATTCTGTGGACGGTCAGAACTGGATGAATGAAACCTCCGGCGACTGGACCAAGTATAAGGTCGTTCTCGCCACCGGCGAAAACACCGTAATCAAGTTCAAGTTCACCAACGAGGCCGCCAACCCCGGCGTGATCCTGATTGACGACGTCAGCATGATCATCGAGGGCTCCGAGCCTGTGGATCCCACCGGCAATCTGATTAAGAACGGCAGCTTTGAGGATGGACGTGATGAGTGGAATTGGGGCGGCGATTCCGTCCTGTATAAGGATGATTATTATGAGGGTAGCCAGTCTGCCAAGCTGTCTCACTCCGCTCAGTGGGGCGAGGCTCTGGCTCAGTACGTTAAGGTTGAGCCTCAGACCGAGTACGTCATCCTGTTCTACACCAAGCGCCTGAGCGGCAAGGGTGTGTGGAACCTGAATCTGATGGATGGCGATACCATCAACACCACCAACAAGAACATCCCCGTTTCTAAGGATAGTAAGCTGTGGTTCGACCACGAGACCAAGAACGAGTGGGTTGAGCACCGCATCGAGTTTAACTCCGGTGACGTGACCAAGGCCTTCGTTAAGTTCAGTCCCGAGTCGGCCGATTCCGGCACCTATCTGGTGGACTACGTGGGTATGTGGGTGAGAGGCAACGAGCCCTCTCCCGACGATCCCGATAATCCCATCGTTCCTCCCGCTTCTCCCATGTATTTGACCTCCTACGGTGTGCTGCATAACCGCCCCGAGTATGAGGAGGACAACGTGCTGGAGAACGCTGACTTTGAGTCCAGCGGCGGTCAGTGGAAGGACGGCTTTACCGATGACACCGTGTCTGTCGTTAAGGATAAGACCACCCTGTCCGGTAATAAGAGCCTGTTCTTCGACACCTCCGATAAGGAGTCCGAGACCAAGCTGATCTTCTGGTTAGACGTGGAGCCCGAGACCGAATACGTATTCTCCACCTGGCTGAAGGGTGCGTTCCTGTCGGATGACAACCGCGGTCTGGCCACCATCGGCGTGGTTAAGCCGGACGGCACCTTCCTGGCCGACTATGTGGAGAATGATATTAAGCGCTTCCTGAATGGCGAGCGCCAGATCGTTCCCACCGCTTGGGATAACGAGTGGCACCTGCGTAGCGTGGAGTTCAACTCCGGCGAAGAGGGTAAGGTCGGTATCGCTATTGCGGGTACCGGTTCTCAGATGTGGATCGACGATATGGCCCTGTATAAGGCCACGGCGGGTGTACAGTACGTATCTCCCAATGCCGGCGGTAACGTCGCTTTGGACTTCGCTATTGACACCTACACCTGCCAGGATAAGGACAGCCTGATCCCCGATCCCAACTTCGACACCAAGGATAAGTCCGGTTTCTGGGCGGACAGCTACGGCTGGCGCAACGGATTCCTGACCTTCGAGGAGAACGAGTATGAGTACGGTACTTCTCTGAAGTATACCGCCACCGAGGAGAACGCTCCTCTGTCCATCATCAAGACCATTAAGGTTAAGCCCAACACCGAGTATACCTTCTCTCTGGATCTGAAGATCATCGAGGATGGTTGGGGTAAGCTGGTGCTGATGGATGGCAAGAAGCGTAATCCCCTCAACTTTACGGAGATCACCTTCGATTCCTACGCCTACGATGCCGATTCCGCTTACTACGGCTGGTTCACCACCGCCTGTAAGTTTGACACCGACGTATACGATGAGATCTCCATCGCGGTGGTGGATGACGGCGGTATTGTTCTGATGGACAATATGCGTCTGTACGAGAGCAGCAATGGTGACTCCAGTGTATCCGATGCCTTCGTACCGCCTCCGGAGGAGGAGTCGGATGACTGGTACGGCGATGACTGGCCCGATGATGAGATCATTGAGGATGTGCCCGTTGAGGATGTGCCCGTTGATACTCCCGTGGAGCCCGAGGCTCCCGGCGGTGACGGCGACTCCAAGCCTGTGGATAACAGCTCTACCTTCCTGCCGCTGATTATCGGTGGCTCTGCCCTGGCTCTGGCCGGTGGCGTGGTGCTGGTCATCATCCTGGTGAAGAAGAAAAAGAAAGCTGCCCCCGTGGATGCCGCCGCTGCGGCTGCTCCCGAGGCTGCTGAGGCTGCCGAGCCCACCCCCGAGGAGAACGCGTAAGACACCCTCTTAAACGTCGTATAACCTAATTAAAAACCGGCAAGGAGTTTGCTCCTTGCCGGTTTTCTTTTGCCGTAAAAACAGCCCTCTGCCGCGAAAATGGCAGAGGGCTTACGTTAGCTGTTTAGTTCGTAGGTTTCCGAGATCTCGGTTACCGGTTCGCTTTGGTTGCGCTTCGCTTTGTTCTGCTGCTGATACTCCTTGGGGGTGATGCCGTATTTCTTACGGAATACCGAGATGAAGTAGGAGGCGGCAGAGAAGCCGGACTGGGCCGAGATGGTCTCAATGTTCAGGTTGGGGTTCTCCAGTAGCTTGACGGCATACTGGAGCCGCAGATCGGATATCATCTGCATGCAGGTGGTGCCGGTGGCCTGCTTAAACAGGAGGGCCAGATGGTTGGGGGAGACGTGGGCTTTTTCGCCCAGTTCCTGCATGGAGATCTTTTTGCGGAAGTTGTAGAATATGTACTGCAGGGTCTGGTGCACCACCGGATTGGCGGCAGTGTAGGAGGCGAAGCGGTTCTCGTTCTGGCGGCTTTCGCGGATGATGGTCAGGCACAGATAGGACAGCATCAGCTGAATGCTCAGGCTCTGGGTGTTATTCACCTCAAAGCAGTGAAGCAGCTCATTGAGTTGGGTCAGCAGACGGCTGAATTCGGCATCGTTGAAATGGATGGAGTGTACGTGGTCGTGCTGCAACAGCAGATCCCGCACCTCACCAAAGATAGCCTGCTCGTCAAATCGGAGATGCACCACATGCAGGTCGGTGCCGGGGTCTGGGATCAGCGCGTGAATGTCCATGGGGGTCAGCAGATAGGCACATCCCTCCGATAGGGGATAGTTGGTACCGTTGTACTGATGGGTGCCGGTGCCGTCCAGCACGATCTCGATCTCGAAGTAATCGTGCCAGTGGAGCTCGCGGCTCTGTTGCCACCAGTCCTTAACGATGCGCTCATCAATGGCCAGGAAGAATGGATTCTGCATACGATACATATATCCCTGGTCAGCAGAAATAAAATGGGATTTGATCATGCCGTCGCTCATGGGTTGCCTCCCTAAAAAGAAATACAGACATTATTATATCAATTTTTCCCTAAAAAGCAATAGTTTTATTATAATTTTATCTAAAAAAACCAGAAAATAATGAAATATTAAAAAATCGGCTGTATATTTTCCTTGTCGAACGTGCTGTAAAGCCTTTTCGCTTCACAGCAGAAATGCCCCCGACAATGGGCATCCATTGTCGGGGGCATTGTTCGATTTTGCCGCGGGCGATTTATTCGCCGGTGTACTCCTCGTCCTTGTTGTAGCCAACAATGCGGGAGGACTCGTACACGCGCTCATCATCAAAGGTGTAGCCGCTCTCGTCGATGGAGTTGGCTTTACCGGCGGACTTCAGGTTGTGCACGCCGTCCTTGTCGTAGCGGGTGATGATCACGTCGCCATTCTCCTGGATGCGGAAGGCGCACATGGTCAGAGCGGTGTCTACGCCGGTACCGTTGGTGCCGTAAGAGGAGACGTAACCGAAGTTCATATAGGTGAATTTCAGCTCGGTCTCAATGGGGGCGTTCCGGTAGTTGGTGTGATCCGGCACCACAATGGTCTCGCCCTTGGGCACGTAGACGGCGGCGCCGCCCAGATAGTCGTCATAACCACTGCCGTGGTTGTGGCCAATCAAGAAGATGATGTTCAGACCGGCCTCGCTGGCGGCGTTCAGAGCATCCACCACATACTTAGCACTGGCACCCATGCCGTCTCTGGCGGTACGAGCATTGTAGTGCAGCGGGATGTGGCTGGTGACAAAGATGGGCTTGTTGCCCCAGCCGCTAGCCAACTTCTCGTTGAAGTAAGCGGTCAGGTCCTCGGCTGCCTTCTGGCCGCCGCCACCATAGCAGTTGTAGTTATCCTCGTGGAGGATAAACACGCCATAGGGAGCGTTGGGGTTGTCGTTGTTGCCATAGGGAGGCAGCAGATCGATGCCGGCGGCATCGTGGTTGCCCTGGGTGTAGTATTTGTCAAAGTTGACGCTGTCGGTCATGACGCTGTCAAACAGGTTCAGACCTGCGTTACTGTCGTCAAAGTCGCTGCCCAGCGTGATGGTATAGTCACCACCGAACAGCAGACCGTCGAACATACCGTAGCCGGTGTGGTTCTTCACAGAATCGGTCAGACCCTTCAGCACAGCCAGACCATCCTCGGTACTGCCGTAATACTGATAGTCGGAGCCGGAGATCAGCACCACTTCGGACAGATCGGTTACCTTGTTGGGGCTTGCATAGGCGTGGGTGGCGGCACGACGCATATTGTACTCCTCGGTACCCACAAACGCGGCGTTGTACTCCACCAGATCCAGGCTCTCGCCGCCGGTCAGGGTCAGGAACCAGGTCAGAGAGGCAGTGTATTCTTGCTCGTTGGCGTCGGCAATCTGCACGGTGGCCAGGTTGTCCAGAGCGGTGTCCACAGCCACGGCGTCGTCGTACAGCCACACCTTGGCGGTGGACTCGGTCTTGTTGTCTTCCGCCCAAGCCAGATCGGCATCGTTGGTGACAACGATGTATTGCCAACGCTCGTCAGCAATAGCAGTATCGGCGTCACAGCCGGTGGTGGTCCACTGGCCGTTCTCGTCGTTCTTGCTATAGGTGCCGTCGATGTAGCTGCCCAGGATAACCTGGTCATAATCGGCATCCTTCAGTATATCGTACAGATAGCTGTCGACGCCGTCGGTCTCGCCGATGGTCAGCAGGCGCACGGCACGGCGGGTGCTGTCCACGCCGGCATAGTTGTTGTGCGCGAGGTCACCGTAGACGGTGACCTGCTCGCCGTTCAGCTCGTAGATGTAATAGGGACGGACATAGATCTCGGTTTCGGTGGCGTGATCGGGGATGTTGATGATACGCACCGCATAGGTGATGGAACCGTCGCTCAGATCCAGCAGATACTTGGCAGGGACGTCGATGGTCTTCTTGTCGTCCACGTTTTCGTGGGTCATATCGCCGGTACCGATGGCCTCCTGGTTGGTGACGATGGCACCGGTGCCCACCAGCGTGCCCAGCGTGTCGTTGTGCTTAAACAGCTTGATGGAGCCCTGGTTGGCAACCAGCTGGTTACCATTCACCACCTGAGCGCCGTTCACGGCCACGTTGAAGCGGAAGGCCAGACCACGGCTGTCGTCGGCGGTATCGCGGATGCTGGTTTCGCCGCCGGACAGAACCTCGGCGCGGTTGCCGCTGTTGGACAGGTCGATCACCATCACGTCGTCTACGTAGAGCTCGTCGGTGGTGCCCTTGCCGGAACCGTTGAAGTGGAGGTAGGCTGTGGTGCCATCCGCCACAAAGGTGGTCTCGTACTTGGTCCAGATGCTCGCGCTCAACCAAGCGGTTTGCGTGTTGATTTTGTTGGAATCTCTCAGAGCGAAGTTCATACCGTTGGAGACAGCACGATACCAGAAAGAGAGCTGATAGGTGCGGCCCTCAACAACGGACAACTGCTGATCCAGGGTGCCGTTCCAGTCGCCGGGGCCCTTGATGCTGACGCCGTAGCTGCCGTTGCGGGCGGCAGAGGCGGAGACGGCGGTGGACTGATACTTGGTCCAGCCGGTCAGGTCGCCGGTCTCAAAGTCGCCGTTGGTGGACAGATTTTCGACGGCTATCTCTTCCTTTTCCAGGGAGATGTCGTCGACGATAGCAGAGCCGCCGGTGTTGCCGGCCATCACACCTACGTAAATGCTGGTGTATTCGCCGGTATTGAAGGTGACACTGTACTTCGTCCACTCGGAACCGGAGCCCAGGGAAATCTGGGCGATGTTGGCGGTATCTCCGCCGTCCTTCACCAGGAAGGACGCAGAGGTAGCGTCCTTGGCCCAGCCGGTCAGCGTGTAGTTGGTGTTGGCCTGAACCGACACCTTCTGACGGGTCTGGTTCCACTGACCGCCCGTAAAGTTCAGGGCATAGGAGCCGGTGTGACCGGCGGTCATAGACAGGGTGCAGGCACCATACAGGTTGGTCCAGCCGGTGGTATCACCGGTCTCAAAGTCGCCGTTTTGCAGCACGTTGTTGGAGCCCTTCACCAGGGAGGCGCTGTCAACGATGGCGGTGGCGCCGGCCTGGCTACCCATAATGCTGACGTAGATGCTGCTGTAATCACCGGAGTTAAACTTGATGGTATACTTGGTCCAGTCGGAGCCGGTAAGAGCGGCCTGAGCGACGTTGGTGGTGTCGCCGCCGTCCTTGACCAACAGGGTCATGTCGCTGGCCGCTTTCGCCCAGATGCTCAGCTCGTAGTCGGTGTTTGCATCCAGGTTGACCTTCTGGCGCACCATATTCCAGGCGCCGGAGGTGGTGACCTGCAGGCCGTAGGTGCTGTTATAGCCCTCCACGATGGAGGTGGTGCAGTAGCCGTACAGGTTCTCCCAGCCGGTGATGTCACCGGTGGCAAAGTTGCCGTTAACCAGCAGGTTGCCGGTTACGTCGGTCTCGTTCACGCTCGGCTCAGGCTCTTCCGGCTCGGGTTCCTCTTTGCCGTCAGCACGGACCAGCACCACGTCATCAAAGTAGTACTGACCGGCGTTAGCACGGTAGTTGGAGAAGATAATATCGGGGTTGGTGTTGTTGCCGCTGTTAAAGGGGATTGTTACCTCGATCCACTTGTTGTACAGAGCGGCGTTGGTGATGGTGAAGCGCACACGGGTGCTGGAGGAGCTGTCCACCGTCTTGACCTCGATGCCGTTGGAGACCACGGCGGAGGTGCTGTAGGTAGCGCTGTTGTCGCCCACGGTCACCCACCAGCCGGGGTTGGTGCCGCTGGCGGCATATGTATACACCTTATAGGTCAGGATATAGTCGGTGTTGGCGCTCATATTGACGGCCTGCTGGAACATATGGACAGAGCCGCCGGTCTCGTTGGTCTGCATCACCTTGCCCTGACCGGCACCGGTGGGATCGTCCACTACACCGATGGTGGATACCAGGTTGGTCCAGTTCTCGTTGCCGGCCTCAAAGTCGCCGTTGAGCAGCATGTTGTAGTCGGCGGGAGCATCGGGCAGTTCCGGATCGACAGGGGTATCGGGATCTTCGACCTCTACGGTGCCGCCGTTGACGTTGTTGGGGCCTTCGATGGTGATGTCGTCGAAATAATACTGACCGGCACCGGTGCGGTAGTTGTCAAAACGGAACTCAACAGAGGTGTTGGAGCCGGTGTTGTAGGGGATGGCAACCTCGACCCACTGGTTGGTGTTGGTGGTTACGTTCAGACGCACACGGGTGCTGGAACTGCTGGACACCGTTTGAGCCGTCAGACCGGTCACAGCAGAGGTGCTGTAGGTGGCGGTGTTGTCACCAATGGTGACCCAGAAGGCCGCATTGGAGGCGGTGGAATAGCAATACACCTTGAATTTCAGAACAACGTCGGTGTTTGCCTCTAAGGCAACAACCTGATTGAACATCAGGTCGCAGCCTAAACTGCTTGAGGTATAGGTAGAGTTGGTGTGCATTACCTTACCGTGACCGGAGTTGGTGGGGTCATCCACCACTTCGGTGATGGTGTCTGCGTCGTTGTGCATGGTCCAGTTGGCCGTGCCAGCTTCGAAGTCACCGTTATAGAAGTAGCCGTCGTAGTTCACGCCAGCAGCGCTGACCAAACCGGACAGCGGCACCACCATCATCAGCATCAGAGCTGACAACAGCAATGCCAGAGATTTGCGGAATTGCTTCATAGTGTTTCCTCCTTATGGTTTGTTGCGAGCGGATTTCCTTTATCCGCTCTTACATTTCGCTATTATCATTATATACCATATCAATAGTTGCAAAAAGGAACAAAACATCATAAAACAAGCACAAAACATTAGAAATAGGGGCATTAAACTCACAAAAATAGACACAAAACAAAACTTTTGTATTGACAGCGTTTTTGGGGACAGGTATAGTATATATAAAGGAATAAATAAGTAGGTGAGGATATGTACGTATATCGTGGTGATTTAGGTAACTACGTGGACGCTGTGGTGGATATGACCAAGCCCATAATGGTTACCTCGGTGGGCAACATTCGCCCGCGAAGCGCTAAGGAATTTTTTACCACCCGTCCGGAGGGGCGGAAGGATTATCAGCTCATATACGTGGCGGACGGCTGCATCCATTTCGATTATCGGTCGGAGGAGCGGGTGGTGGAAAAGGGGCATATGGTGCTCTTTTATCCCGATGAGCCGCAGGAGTACATTATGTATTCCAAGGAAAAGGCAGAATTCTATTGGGTGCATTTCACCGGCTATGACGTGGAGCGCCTACTGACCCAATGGGGGATACCGCGGGATCGGCGTGTATTCTGGGTGGGTCTGGCCTCCGACTATCGCTGGCTGTTCTATCAGATGATTCGCGAATTGCAGAATCGGCACGCTCACTTTGAGGAACTGACCGCTATGAATCTGCAGCACCTGTTTCTGTTGATTCATCGTCATCTCGGCGGCGTCGAGGATAGAACCAAGGGCTTTCACGGCGAGATCATTCAGGCGCTGACCTGGTTTGAACGCCATTGGCGGGACGACATATCCATTGAGGATTACGCCGCTCACAACCGTATCTCTGCCTGCTGGCTTCGGCAGAAGTTTAAGCAGTATACCGGCACCACGCCGATGCAGCACATTATTTCCCTGCGCATCACCAACGCCATCAACCTGATGGAGAATACCGACTACAACATCACCCAGATCGCGGAGGCGGTGGGGTACGATAACCCGGCTTATTTCCGTCGCCTGTTTCACAAGCATACCGGAATGTCCCCTACAGAGTATCGGAAACAGTTAGGGAAAAAATAAAAAGAGAAATCCCCCGACAACGGAA
>JAZQKF010000116.1:0-2710 GCA_045542015.1 Acutalibacteraceae bacterium | reverse complement strand
GACCAACATGACGGTAGACGGCCACAACATCAACATCTTCTATGACACCAACGGTTCTCCGGTGATGATGAACATGGATGGATATTTCTATTACTACGTCACCAACCTCCAGGGAGATGTGGTCAACCTGCTGAATAGCTCTGGTGAAGAAGTAGTCCGCTACGTCTACGATGCCTGGGGCAACCTCATTTCCACCACCGGCACCAAGGCCGACACCGTAGGCTACTACAACCCCCTCCGCTACCGTGGCTATGTCTACGATGTGGAAACGGAACTCTACTACCTCCAAAGCCGGTACTATAATCCGGAGATGGGCCGATTCATCAATGCGGATGGGCTTATTTCCGGCGTAGGTGGATCTGTACAAGGATATAATCTGTTTGCCTATTGTTTTAATAATCCTGTCAATATGTATGATCGGTTTGGTGCTTGGCCGACATGGCTGAAAAATACCATCAAAATGGTAACAGAGAAAACGATAATGCCTGCATCCAGTTTTGTTAAGGAAACGCTTTCTAAAATTGATGGTACATATTCAAATGGACTCAATCTCAGTGGTACTCCAAGCGGTGTGATTTTCAATTTGCAGGCAGGATTGTATATGGATACAAAGGGTAACGTTGCCATTCAAGGATCGTATGGTGCTGGATTTACAACTGGTGCTCCTGGTGTATCTGTCACATCGTATCAAAGTGTTACCAATGCGCCTGATATTGATAAATTAACGGGATTTGGAACTCAGGTTGGTGGGGCGGGTGGATTTCCTGCAGGACCTGTTCCAGCAGCGGTAGGAGGCGATGTCTTGATATTACCAGATACCGCAAACAATACAACTTATTTGGGTTGGACGCGGAATGTCGGCATTGGTACTCCAGGTATGGAATTCCATGTGGAAATGAGTGGAGCCGGAACATGGAAAGTGACGCAAATCAACATTTTCGGGGTAATTGATGGTATTTGTGCGAGAATAATGGAGTGGTAGATATGAAAAGAGTTATGATACTGTGCACAGTGATGGTGCTGTTTCTGTTCGCTTTTCAGGGCAGTTTTGTATTTGCATCCGATATTGGCTTTACAACGGAACCTATGGTGGGTGATGCCGCAGAAGAATTTCTGTCTGCGATTGAATTAGTCGGAAGAAACAATGAGATCAAAGACCGTCCGATTCAATGCTTTGATGTAAGTGATGACGGACTAATTGCTGTTGGATTTAAATACTCAGGTTGGAAGATCATAAATGTGTATACGTCAACCGGCGTTTTAAAATATGGGTATCAATTCAAAACTCCAGGAGATTTTGGCGTTGAATGGGGTGGCAATGTGCTATACATACATTTTGTGCGCAGTGATATTGCTCTTGCGGTTGATGAATCTGCTAATGTACTTCATGTTTCCAAAATTGAACAAACCTCTGAAAATAATGCCTACTGGTATCACATTCTTGGTTCCAAGGAATGTGTGGTCGGTAACACCCGGTACACATTGGAAAATAGCATGGGACCGCTGAATCTAATCATATCAACCTATTCAAAGCTGGTCATCGAGTCCGCCGATGGGGGAAGAACTGTGATCTATGATGCAGGCCAGGCTCACATGGTAAGAACGATCCTGATTATCACTGCTGTGTGCCTGTTTGTAATGGTATGCATTATCCTCCTGATCCGGGAAATCAAAAGAAGCATGACTGCCTGGAGGGAGAGATAAAAGCACTGTATTTCTGTTGGCAAAATAGCGTCACAGGGATAACATAGGAGTTGGTTCTACGTAGCACGAGGGGGCGGAGGTGTGTTAATTAGCAAACCTCCATCTAGCCAGGGGGATAGTCCCACTGTCCCCTTGGTCTCTCCTCGGTGCCTGATGAAGTACGTGCTGCGTCTGTATTGGGGTAGAAGGAGTGGTGAGATGAAAAAAACGGTAGTTGCAGCAATCCTTGTAGCGGTACTGCTCTTTGTATTGTTGAGCTTATTTGGCGTGCAGGCGTTTATCAATGCTACTCGTTATATCAATACGCCTCCGGATATCAATACAGCTGAGGAGCAGTTTCAGAAATACTACGACAGTATAGAGATTGTCGTTAGTTATCTGATAAACTCTGGAAATCAGGATGTCTATATCAAAGATAACACCGGAAGTATTTGGGCAGATTTCCAGTGTGTACAAGCAAATGAAACTGTCAATACAGCCATACAGCACCTGTTCAAAGAAGGCTATATCAGCATAAACAAGTCCGGTAATACGATATGGTTTCTGCAGTGGAAAGGAACACAAGATATCGGCTGTGGCATTGCGTATTCCATTGACGGTGAAACTATCCCGGAAATCGAATTTACAACCAAGTTGATTCCAATGTCTAAGGATAGCTGGTACTACTACGTCTCGGATTACAATTCCTGGCGTGTAGCATAGTAGCACGGGGGACCGAGGTAGCACAGGGGACGGTTAATGCGAAAATAACAAGTTCCGATTTTGCAGCTGTTCCTAGCACAGGGGGACGGAGGTGCGTGTTAATCAGCAAGCCTCCGTCCCGACCAAGGGGATAGTCCCACTGTCCCCTTGGTCCCCCCTCAGCGCCTGATGAAGTACGTAGAGACAAACGGCAGCAAGCGAACGACCCACTATGCCTATGATGAAGACAACCGGATAACCCTAGTGACCAACGGTGTCAATACCAGAAGCTTTGCCTACGATGCCTACGGCAGACTGTCCCAGG
>JAZQKF010000115.1:0-13264 GCA_045542015.1 Acutalibacteraceae bacterium | reverse complement strand
CATATGGAATGCCCCCCTACGGATTCTATATGGGGTGGTATCGTAGGGGACGGGTTTCCCGTCCCGTATGAATCCCCCCGTCAAAAATCAAAGATTTTTGCCACCTTCGCTCGCCGCGAGACGACCCCCCTTTTGTCGGCTACGCCGACATTTTCCCCCGCTATCGGGGGAAATCGACCTTTAGGCAAGGGGGGCTTGATTCTATTTCACATTGGTTGTTATCGTAGGGGCGGATATCATCCGCCCGCTCCCGTAAACACACCCTTTTAATTGTGGTGGATACGACTACCCCTCCGTCAAAAATCAAAGATTTTTGCCACCTCCCCTGACAAGGGGAGGCAAGAGAACGCCGCTGCGGGAAAACTCGAACAAGGTAAAAAAAGCAGGGTGTAAAACCCTGCTTTTTGTTAGCGTTTATCTTTTTTCTTTTTCTTGTTTCGCCACAAGTTCCACCAAAACAATCCACCTACAGATAAAGCAATTGCTCCAATGGGCGGCAGAACAAAACGAGTGATTTTATCCTCGTTGATGTATTCGCACAGTTGCTGGTCCTCTAACCATAGTTCCAGGATACTGTTTTCGTATCGGTAATATGCGGGCTGATACTTAATCGTAACCATATCGCCGGCACGGATGAGTTCATCATAATCCATTGCTTGCGACACAGGGTTGCCGTTCAAGTTATACCGCACGCCTGTGGTGTCTTCCAGCACAAATAGATACCCCGATTTGGAATAATGCCGATGAACCTGTGCAACTTCTACGGTGGCTTGTGTCAGTTCGTCATAAGGTAAGGTGTTGCACAAAAACGGCTCCACCACAAGAAACAAACCAGCAAGAACAGCCACCAGGCCAAAGAGAAACATCCACGCACGTTCCCTGCGTCGTTTTTTATCCTTGACTTCCTTCTTCACGTTAGCTGCTTTTTTCATCGGTTATTAAACTCCTTGAGGCCGCGCTGTGCCTCGCGTTTCATATCCCGCTTGGCGGCGTCCTCCCGCTTGTCGTACAGTTTTTTACCGCGGCACAGACCCACCTGCACCTTTACCCGACTGCCCTTAAAATACAGGGACAGGGGGATGAGGGAATACCCCGCCTGCTTGGTGACACCCAGCAGGCGCATGATCTCCCGCTTATGCATCAGCAGACGGCGGACGCGCAGAGGGTCGCGGTTGAAAATATTACCCTTGTCGTAGGGGCTGATGTGCATACCGTTGACAAACAGCTCCCCGTCCACCACCGAGCACCAGGCGTCCTTGAGATTGACACCGCCGGCGCGCAGCGCCTTGACCTCGGTGCCGCACAGTTCGATGCCCGCCTCGTAGGATTCCTCCACGAAATAATCGTGGAACGCCTTGCGGTTTTCGGCAATGGTCTTGTTGCCGTTTTTCTTTTGTTCAGCCACTGCCAAAACCTCCTTCGTCGGTTAATGAGAAATGAGGAATGAGCAATGAGGAATGAAGGAGTGCCGCTGAAGCGGCACGATTTATAATTTGTCGGCGCAGCCGACACCGAAATTACTCATTATTCATTACTCATTACTCATTATTCACAGCTCGTTCCGTCCCTCTAAAGACCGGGACAGGGTGACCTCGTCGGCGTACTCCAGGTCGCCGCCCACGGGGATGCCGTAGGCCAGGCGGGTCACCTTGATGTTCAGCGGCTTCAGCAGCCGCGACAGGTACATAGCGGTGTAATCCCCCTCCACGGTGGGGTCGGTGGCCATAATCACTTCGGTGACGGTTTCATCCTCCAGACGGTGCAAGAGCTCCTTGACCCGCAGCTGGTCGGGACCGCGCCCGTCGATGGGGGAGATGGTGCCGTGGAGCACGTGGTACAGACCCTGATACTCGCGGGTGCGCTCAAAGGCCAGCACGTCGCGGGGGTCCTCCACCACGCAGATGACGGACTTATCCCGACGGTCGTCCCCGCAGATGGGGCAGGGCTCCACGTCGGTGAGGTTGCAGCACACGGGGCACTCGTGGATCTTCTCCCGTGCCTCGGCCAGCGCCTCGGTGAAGGCGGCGGCGTCCTTGTCCGGCATATACAATAGGTGAAACGCCAGTCGGGCGGCGGACTTTCGTCCGATACCGGGCAGGCGCTCCAGTTGTTCGGTGAGCCGCTGAAGCGGCAGAATGGAATAGCTCATAATCAGAACATCCCCGGCAAATTCATACCGCCGGTGACCGCGCCCATCTTCTGCTCGGCATCCTTATCGGCGGCACGCATAGCCTCGTTGACCGCGGCCATCACCAGATCCGCCAGCATCTCGGCGTCATCGGGGTCCACCACGTCGGGGTTGATGGTCAGGGCGGTCAGATTGTGCTTGCCGTTGACGGTGGCCTTGACCGCACCGCCGCCGGCGGTGGCGTCATACTCGGTCTGCTCCAGCTCGGCCTGTACCCGCTGGGCATCCTCCTGCATCTTCTGCGCCTGGCGCAGCATCGCCTGCATATTGCCGGCGCCACCCATACCTCTCGGAATGTTTGCTTTCATATCAATTTCCTCCGTTCTCGTTGACGCTGATACCCATCTCACGACTGCTGGTCAGCAGGCTGGCCAGGGGGTCGGGGGCGGCGTCGGTCTTTTCCACCTTCTGTGCGCGGCGCAATTTCATGGCGAAGGTGCGCCCCGCCACCTGCCGGATGGCGTCCACCAGCGACTGCCGGTTGCCGCCCTCCTTAATCATTTGCGCCAGCAGGGGGTTGCTCACACAGATGATCAGCGTGCCGCCGTCCTGCACCGCGGTGGTATCCCGCAGAAAGCCGTACAAAGGCGGGTTGCTGACCGACAACCGCTCCAGCACCTCCGCCCATTGGGTAAAAGGCACCTCGCCCGCAGGGGCGGCGGGCGCCGTCGGGGCGGGGATGGGGGCGGTGACCTCCTGCGCAGGGGCAGGGGTCGGCTCGGCAGGGGCGGTGGGCTCGGGAGCGGGCTCTGCCGCAGCAGCGGCAGGGGCGGCGGGGACACCGGCGGCTACCCGCGCCTCCAGCGCATCCAGACGGTGCAGCAGCGCCGTCTGAGAGTCGTCCAGTTTGGGGGAGCACAGGCGGATGACCGCCATCTCCATCTCCACGCGGCGGGACACGCCGCCACGCAGACGGTCCAGGGCGCCCTGCAGCACCTCCATCATATGCAGGATGGTGGGCAGACCCAGTCGGGCGGACTGCTCCCGCATCTTTTGCAGTTCATCGGGTCCCGCCACCACCAGCTCGCCCGCATCGGCGACGCTGTGGAGAATCATCAGATTCCGCAGATAGGCGACCCACTCGGAGCACAGCCGCTCCATATCCTTTGCCGAGCGGTACAGGGTATCCACCTGCGCCAGGGCGGCGGCGGCATCCTGCCGCAATACGCAGTCGCTCAGGGCGGCCAGGGTGTCCTGACCCGCCATACCCGTCACCTGGGTGACGGTGTTCATATCAATGTTATTCGCCACCGACGCGCACTGGTCCAGCAGGGACAGGGCGTCACGCAGGGCGCCGTCCGCCAGACGGGCCAGCAGCATGGCCGCGTCGTCGGTGACGGTGAGCCCCTCCTGACCCGCCACGTAGTGGATGCGGGCGGCGATCTCCTCGGGGCGGATGCGCCCGAAATCGAACCGCTGGCAACGGGACAGAATGGTGGCAGGCAATTTATGCACCTCGGTGGTGGCGAGGATGAATATCACGTGGGCGGGCGGCTCCTCCAGCGTCTTGAGCAGGGCGTTGAAGGCGCCGGCGGACAGCATATGCACCTCGTCAATGATGTAGACGCGGTAGGCGCCGTTGGCGGGGGTAAAGGCCACCTCGTCCCGCAGGTCGCGGATGGAGTCCACGCCGTTGTTGGAGGCGGCGTCGATCTCGGTCACGTCCAGAATGGAGCCGGAGTCGATGCCGCGGCAAATATCGCACTCGTTACAGGGGTCGCCGTCCACGGGGTGCAGACAGTTCACCGCCTTGGCCAATATTTTGGCGCAGGTGGTCTTGCCCGTTCCGCGGCAGCCGGTGAACAGGTAGGCGTGGGACAGACGTCCCGTCTTCAGCTCGTTTTTCAGGGCGGTGGTCACCGTGTCCTGTCCGCTCACGTCGGAAAAGGTACGGGGACGCCATTTGCGGTATAGTGCCTGATACATGGGCGTGACTCCTTTGCGGTGAAAATGAAAGTATCCTTTCGGGCATACGGACAGACAGGTGGACTGCGGCACACGGACATCGACCGCTTAATGCTGCTCGGTTCCCCGCCTGACATGGTTCACGGCGCACCGTCGCACAGGACCTGCCTGCCCGTATGCCCCAAAGGATACGGTTTTTCGCTATCTAATTTATTATACTATATGTTCAAATGGAAATCAACAAGTTTTTGAGGATTTTGTATGGCTTTCAAAATTCTTTAACATTGTCATACGCACAAAAAAGTGCTATGATGTTTTTGGTGATGATTATGACAAAACCTATCCGCAAAACCCCTCGATTAAAAGAATACGATTACTCTTCTTCGGGCGTTTACTTTGTAACCGTATGCACCAAAAATCGCAAACCTCTGCTTTCTAAAATTGTAAACGTAGGGGCGGGCGTCCTCGACCGCCCACAGGTACAGTTATTACCGTATGGTGTGGTTGCCGACAAGCAAATCAAGCAACTAAACGACTTCTATTCATATCTCTCTGTAGAAAAATCTGTGATTATGCCCAATCACATACATATGTTGATATCCCTATCCGAAAACGGGCGGTCGAGGACGCCCGCCCCTACATCCACCACTTCAACAATAGCGCAGTTCATATCCACCTTTAAGCGGTTTTGCAATAAGCAATATGGTAGCAATATCTGGCAACGGTCCTATTACGACCACATTGTCCGCGGAGAACAGGATTACCAAGACATTTGGAATTATATCGACCAAAACCCCGATAAATGGCTCGAAGATGAACTGTATTCCGCATCGGAAATATAAAAGCAAAAGGGTCTGTCCCGAAGGACAGACCCTTTCTTCGTGTTACAATTAGCCGTTGGCCTTCTTCGCCAGAGCAGACTTCTTGCGGGCTGCGGTGTTCTTGTGCAGCAGACCCTTAGCCACTGCCTGATCGATCTTCTTCTGGGCGGCGCGGACAGCCTCCACGGTGTTCTCACCGGTGGCGATGGCCTCGTTCGCCTTCTTGATCTCGGTCTTCAGGGCAGTACGGTTAGCCTTGTTACGGGCAGTCTTAACAGCGATGACCTTAACACGCTTCTTAGCGGATTTAATGTTGGGCATAGTGGCACCTCCTATCAATTAAAAGTAATCACGCACTGAATATATTAGCACCTTTGTTTCAAAATTGCAACAAAAATTTTCAGAAACCTGCATTTTTTCAGGTTTTAACCAGTTTTCGGGGGCAAAAAACGCCCAATTGCCGTGGATTTGTATGAATATCGCCCCAAAAACCGCGGCTCTCGGCAAAAAATAGGGTTTGCAAATTCCCGCGGGCGTGATATACTGACAGAGTAAATCACCCGCTTTTTTTGGGGAGGTCATTATGAAGAAACTGCTATCATTGCTGCTGAGTCTGGCGCTGATATTGACGCTGACCGCCTGCGGCAACACCCCCGATACCCCCGACGCGCCGAGCGCCGACCTATCCACCGTTCCCTCCTCCACCGTCACCGCCGACGTGGACGGGGACAGCACCACCCAGCCGGTCACCGTCACGGTCACCGACCGGGAGGGCAAGCCGGTCACCCGACCCGACGGCAAGCCGGTCACCACCGAGGTCACCACCAAACCGGACAGTAAGCCCACCTCCTCCGTCATCACCAACAAGAGCACCGGCAACACGGCGGTAACCACCACGACCACCACCGCCAAAACCACCACCTCCGCCACCGCAAACAAGGACAAACAACTGGTGGACCAGCTGTTTACCCTCGGTGTCGGTCAGAGCAAGAGCGCCATCACCCTCACCGGTGTGGTCACCTACGTCAAAGAGGTCAGTTCCTACCACGGCAACGCCACCTTTGACCTGCAGGTGCAGGGGGTCAGCGGATCCCGCACCATCTATTGCTACCGTGTCACCCCTGTTGACGTCACACAGCTGCAGGTGCAGGAGGGGCAGACCCTCATCCTCACCGGCACGGTGCAGAACTACAAGGGCACCATCGAATTCTATCCCGCCACCTATCAGGTAAAGGGCGGCGGGGCGGTCACCACCACGACCACCGCCCGTCCCACAGGCAACGGCGCCATCGACCCCGACGGCATCTATGACAGCAAAGAGGACGTGGCCCTGTACATCCACACCTACGGCCGCCTGCCCAAGAACTACATCACCAAGAGCCAGTACAAGTCCCAAGGTAAGCCTCGGGATAAGTGCTGCGGCGGCGACCGATTCTACAACAACGAGGGGTTGCTGCCCTCCGGCTATACCTATTACGAGTGCGACATCGATACTCTGGGCACCACCAACCGCGGTACCAAGCGCATCGTGTGGACCACCTCGGGCATTGTGTATTATACGTCCAACCATTACGCCAGCTTCACCAAGCTGTATGGGGAGAGATAAGATGAACGTGACCATTTCCTGCGGCGGCATCGCCGATAAAGAGACCCTCCACGCCCGCATCGCGGCGGCGCTGGATTTTCCCGATTGGTACGGGCATAATCTGGACGCGCTGATGGACTGTCTCACCGACTTGGACGAGACCATCGTCACCCTGACGGGGTGGCGGGAGGTGGGCTTTTCCGCCGAGGGCTTTTGGCAGGTGTTCCGCCAAGCGGCGGAGGACAACCCCGACCTGACCGTGATATTTGAGTAAAAAAGAGCCGAGGCATCCGCCTCGGCTCTTTTTGCGTGATAAATCAGGACATATTGCCGCTTTTTTCCATCAAGACGGCGATGGCGGCCAGAGGGGCGGTCTCGCACCGCAGAATACGGGGTCCCAGGGTGGCGATACGCCCGCCCACAGCGGTGACCGCCTCCACCTCGGCGGGGTCAAAGCCGCCCTCGGGACCCACCACCAGACTGACGGCGGTATCCGCGGGGGTGACCAGCCGCCCGATGGGCTCGCCGCCACCCTCGTAACAGAGCAGGGTATTCTCCCGCTCCCAGCGGGACAGCGCCTGCTTCCAGCTGATGGGGGTCTCCACGGCGGGCAGGATGCCCCGCCCGCTCTGACCTGCCGCCTCGTTGGCGATCTTTTGCCAGCGGGTCTGCTTTTTGGCGGCGTCCTTGCCGTCCAGTTTGACGATGCAGCGGGACATAGCCACCGGCACAATGGCGGTGACGCCCAGTTCCACCGCTTTCTGGATAATAAGCTCCATTTTATCCCCCTTGGGCAGACCCATATACAGGGTCACCGCCAGGGTGGGCTCGGCGGTGGTGGGGGTGGCGGCGTCCACCTGCAGGGTGACCCGCTCCCGCTCCACGGCGGTGATGACGCAGTCGTAGTCGGTGCCCTTGCCGTCGCAGAGGGTCAGCCGCTCGCCTGCGGTCATCCGCAGGGCGCCGGCAATGTGGCGGGCATCCCCGCCCTCAATGGTGACGGCATCCCCCACCACGGGGGTGTAATTTATGAAAAATCGGGGCATTTTTATCACTCCTAATGAGGAAGTTTAGCCGACGAAGTCGGCGTGCCTCCCTTGTGTAAAGGGTAGCAAAGCGACACGAGCGGCAATGAATGACAGTCCGGCGGACTGTCAGAACCGCGAGTGGACCGAGCCGCAGCGAGAGGCTGGCACGGCGTCAGCCGTGACTGAGGGAGTTTTTTACAATCCTATCGATATACTCACATACAGCACGAAACTCCTCATTAATTTGACGATTGCTAAAACGCAAAACCCGCAAACCCTGTTGCTCCAAATACATGGTTCGTTGTTGGTCATATGCTTGTTCTTTCTCTGTGAAATGCTGTGAACCATCTATTTCCACAACCAATTTTGCACGAAAACAATAGAAATCTTCAATATAATCTCCAATAGCTTTTTGCCTTTGAAATCGCACCTCGTACGTGCGTAAAAAATCATACCATAAATGATTTTCTTGCGGAGTTGCCTCTTTACGAAGTCTTTTAGCCGCTGTTATATTCTTGCCGCTGTATTTAAGTGGCATAAACTCCCTCCGTCTTTCGCCTACGGCGAAATCCACCTCCCTCAAGAGGGAGGCTTCACTCTATTCAACGTTGTTTTATGCTCTCTTACACCTTCTTACACACGAGGCACAGCCAGCCGCCGTGTTCGTGGCGCTCGGTGACGGTGAAGCCGCAGTCTGCCAGCGCTCTCAACACGTCCTGCTCGCGGGTGTCGATGATGCCGGAGACGATGTACACGCCGTCCTCCGCCAGCAGGGCGGGTACGGCGGGGGACAGCATAATGATGGCGTCCGCCACGATGTTGGCGGCGATGACGGGGAATTTGCCGTCCACATCCTTTGCCAGGTCGCCCAGCCGAATCTCGTACTTGGGGGCGGTGAGACCGTTCAGCTCACCGTTCTCGATGGCGGTCTTGACCGCCAGGGCGTCGATGTCGATGCCCAGAGCGCGGCGGGCGCCCAGCAGGCAGGCGGCGATGGACAGAATGCCGCTGCCACAACCGATATCCAAGAAATCGCAGCCCTCGGTGACGTGGTGCTCCAGCGTCTCCAACACCAAGCGGGTGGTGTCGTGACCGCCGGTGCCAAAGGCCATACCGGGGTCGATGGACAGCACCGCGCGGTTATCGGGGTTGTCCGCCGTCTCCCAAGAGGGGCAGATGAGAATCTTCTCGCCCACCGGCAGGGGTTTAAAGTACTTCTTCCAGTTGTTCGCCCAGTCCTCCTCGCTGACCTGCTGGCTCACCACCTGATGGTCGATGCCCACGGCGGTGTACCGCTCCCGCAGGAACGCCACCGCCTCGGCGGGGTTATCCTCGGGGGAGACGTACAGGTGAATGAGGGCGGTGTCCCGCTCCTTTGCCAGCAGATCCTCGTCGATCAGGTCGATGCGGGCGATCTCCCGCGCCCCCTGCTCCAGATCGCTGTAGTCCTCGATATAGATGCCGTAGGGCACCACCATATTGGCGATCGCCGCCGCCTCGTCCACGTGGGCGCAGGAAATCTGAATGCATACTTCGGTCCAATCCATTGTGTCGTCCTCCTTGTGGTTTTGGGGTCTGTTGCGGCTCCCTCCCCGAGGGAGCTGTCCGAGCAATGCGAGGACTGAGGGAGTTCCTTTGCCGACTCCCTCCGTCTTTCGCCTGCGGCGAAATCCACCTCCCTCGAGGAGGGAGGCGTCGCCCTGTCCAGACCTCTGCTTTCTTTTCGCTTTCCCTCATTTTACCATTATCAAGTCCACTTTTCAATGCTTTTTGCTTGTCAAGGGGGAGAAAAACTGGTATAATATCTCTAATTGGATAGAAATGGAGTGTCAACTATGGCTGACATCAAACGACATATACGCAACTTCTGCATCATCGCCCACATCGACCACGGTAAATCCACCCTGGCGGACCGCCTGCTGGAGATGACCAACACCGTGGCGCTGCGGGATATGGAGGAGCAGCTCTTAGACAGCATGGACCTGGAGCGGGAGCGCGGCATCACCATTAAGGCTCACGCCGTTACCCTGCAGTACAAGGCCAAGGATGGGGAGGAGTACACCCTCAACCTCATCGACACCCCCGGTCACGTGGACTTTAACTACGAGGTGAGCCGTTCTCTCGCCGCCTGCGAGGGGGCGCTGCTGGTGGTGGATGCCAGCCAGGGCGTGGAGGCACAGACCCTGGCCAACACCTATCTGGCGCTGGAGCACGACCTAGAAATCCTGCCGGTCATCAATAAGATCGACCTGCCCGCCGCCGACCCCCAGCGGGTGGCGACAGAGGTGGAGGACATCATCGGCATCGACGCCTCCGAGGCGCCCCACATCTCTGCCAAGGCGGGCATCGGCATCGACCAGGTGCTGGAGTCCATCGTCAAGCTGCCTCCCCCTGAGGGCGACGACCAAAAACCCCTGCAGGCGCTGATCTTTGACAGCTACTACGACAGCTACCGCGGCGTTATCGTGTATTTCCGCGTGATGGACGGCGTGGTCAAGGCCGGCGACACCATTAAAATGATGGCCAGCGGCGCCACCTTTGACGTGGTGGAGGTGGGCGTGATGCGCCCGGGTCGTCTGGAGCCGACCAAAGAGCTGCGCGCCGGTCAGGTGGGCTATCTGGCCGCCAGCATCAAGACGGTGGGTGACGCCCAGGTGGGCGACACCATCACCCACGCCAACCGCCCTGCCGCCGCGCCCCTGCCCGGCTATCGCAAGGCGAATCCCATGGTGTTCTGCGGCGTGTTCCCCGCCGACGGCGCCCACTATCAGGACCTGCGGGAGGCGCTTGAGCGCCTACAGCTCAACGACGCGTCCCTGACCTTTGAGCCGGAGACCTCGGTGGCGCTGGGCTTTGGATTCCGTTGCGGATTCCTGGGTCTTCTGCACATGGAAATTATCCAGGAGCGCCTGGAGCGGGAGTATAATCTGGATCTGATCACCACCGCCCCCAGCGTTATTTACCGCATCACCCTGTCGGACGGCTCGGTGATTATGGTGGACAACCCCACCAACTATCCCGACCCCACCACCATCAAGATGGCGGAGGAACCCATCGCCGAGGCGCACATCTACGCCCCCAACGACTACGTGGGTAACATTATGGAGCTGTGCCAGGAACGCCGCGGCGTGTTTAAGGATATGAAATATCTGGACCCCACCCGCGTGGACATCCACTACGAGCTGCCGCTGAATGAGATCATTTACGATTTCTTCGACGCGCTGAAATCCCGCACCAAGGGGTACGCCAGCTTCGACTACGAGCTGAAGGGCTACGTCAAGAGCGAACTGGTGAAGCTGGACATTATGCTCAACGGCGAGATTGTGGACGCCCTGTCCTTTATTCTGTTTTCCGGCAACGCCTACACCCGCGCGCGGAAAATGTGCGAGAAGCTGAAGGACAACATCCCCCGCCAGCTGTTTGAGGTGCCGGTGCAGGCCGCCATCGGCGGCAAGATCATCGCCCGCGAGACGGTGCGCGCCATGCGCAAGGACGTGCTGGCCAAGTGCTACGGCGGCGACATTACCCGTAAGAAAAAGCTGCTGGAGAAGCAGAAAGAGGGTAAAAAGCGGATGCGCCAGCTGGGCAGCGTAGAGGTGCCCCAGGAGGCCTTTATGGCGGTGCTGAAGCTGGACGATGAGTGATGAGTAATGAAAAGTCCGAGGCAACAAAAGTTGCCTCGGACTTTTTTTACAGCATATCGGCTCTTTCGAGTAACAAATACCCTTGAGAGAATTCCAGTAAAAACATAGACATTTCATCTTTTGTCTGCATTCCTAACATTAACAAAGCCTTATAAAGATATCCTTTTTCATCTAAACAATGATTTCGCACCCAATGACCTACGGAAAAATGGTACTGCCATAAATCGTTGTACGATGTTTCCATAAAACACAATTGTTCTTCCAAACTCATTTGCTTTTTAATTTCATTTGTTACCGCCATGCAAGCCTCATAAAATCTCATACTACCACCCGTTTTACGTTTATGTAACGTATTTTATGACAAAATATATGCTAATGTCAAGTAAAATACGTTGTATTGGCGTGATTACATGAAGAAAATTATATTTAATGATAGCAAAAATGCTATTGCAGAAGCATTGCGGTTGTACCGATTACAGAATCATCTGACCCAACAGCAGTTAGCCGCCAAAATGCAGGTGCTGGGTGTTAATATGGATCAGCAGATGATTAGCAAGATCGAAAGTAACAGCCGCATCGTCACCGATTATGAGCTGGCTTGTTTTTGCCACATTCTGAATGTTGAACCGAATCAAATATTGCAACCGTTTTATTCGAAAATTGATTGGAAATAATGAAAAGTCCGAGGAAACCGTGTTTCCTCGGACTTTTCTATGTGTGTTAAACTCCCTCCGTCTTTCGCCTACGGCGAAATCCACCTCCCTCAAGAGGGAGGCTTCGGTTGGTTTCAGCAGGTGCTGATATAGAGCGCAGGCTCCCTCTTGAGGGAGCTGTCGTACCGCACGCGGTACGACTGAGGGAGTCATTCCTCATTACTCATTACTAATTCAATCACTTGCCTACGCAGAAATTGGCAACTAATTGATCCACCACGGCTTTGTCACCTCCGCCCCTGCTCCGCAAATAAAAACAGTTGCGCGGTTACCGTTTCTGTGTTATATTGAAATCAGTAAAAAGCGTAAAGGAGGAATCTTTATGAACGTTCGGAAAATTTTAGCCTATATCCTGTGTGTGCTTCTGTTGCTGGGGATGACCGCCTGCGGCGCCGAAAATGACTATGCCCCCAACGCCGGCGATGCTAGTGAAGATGGCGACTACGTCACCAAAGAAGAAAGTGCCGTCGATGCGGAAAGTTCTTCCGCTTTGCCGGAAAACCGCAAGCTCATCCAAACCGCCTATATCGACGCGGAAACGGAAGATCTGGACGCCGTCCTGCAACAGCTGGATGCCCGCATTGCGGAATTGGGCGGTTATATTGAAAATTCCAACGTGCATAACGGCAGCGCCTACAGCGGTAAGCGGTATCGCAGCGCCGATATCACCGTCCGCATCCCTGCCAAGGATCTGGATTCCTTTATTGATAAGGTCAGCGGTCTGTCCAATATCGTCTCCTCCAGCAAGACAGTGGAGGACGTGACCCTCAATTACGTAGCCACCGAAAGCCGCGTAAAAGCGCTGCAGACCGAGGAGACCCGTCTGCTGGAACTGCTGGCAAAGGCGGACAGTCTGGACGACCTGCTGACGGTGGAGGCGCGGCTCACCGAGGTGCGCACCGAACTGGAAGAGGTCACCTCCGCTCTGCGGGTGCTGGAAAATCAGGTGGATTACGCCACCCTGCACCTGACCGTGTCCGAGGTAACGGAATTCACCGACACCACCGAGCCGGAAACGGTGTGGCAGCGTATCGGCGACGGCTTTGTGAAGAATCTCAAGGGAGTGGGCACCTTCTTAGAGAACGTTTTCGTGTTCTTTGTTACCGCCATTCCCTATATTCTTCTGATCGGCGTGCCCCCGCTGGCTGTGTTCCTGATTATCCGTCACAGCATCCGTAAAAAGAAACAAAAGGCCGCCAAACAGCAAGAGAAAGAATAAAAATATGTAAAAAAGACCGAGGAAACCGTGTTTCCTCGGTCTTTTTTGTTTTATTAAACTCCCTCCGTCTTTCGCCTACGGCGAAATCCACCTCCCTCAAGAGGGAGGCTACGGTTGGTTTTAGCAGATGCTGATGTCGTGCGTAGGCTCCCTCTTGAGGG
>JAZQKF010000114.1:0-6540 GCA_045542015.1 Acutalibacteraceae bacterium | reverse complement strand
GTCTCCTCGTACTCAAAGTGGCGCTCAAAGTCGTACTGCCACTCCTCGTCGGGACCGAAGGCGTAGCCGGGGGACGCCATCCGCTTACCGTACAGGGCCACCAATTGCTTGGCGATGTCCTTAACGGCGGATTTGACCCGGGTTTTCGCTTTCTGCCACTCCTGCCCGCCCAGGCGGTGCAGCTTGACGGTGGCGTCCTCCTTGGTGCCGATGTATTTGGACACCAGATCCAATTGGGTAACGGGGACGTAGAGGGTGTCCCCCTTGGCGTATTCCAGCTTGATATAATCCTTTACCACGCCGTGGACGTTCATCTGATGCACGCCCTGATACACGCCGATGCCGTGGGCGGTGTGCACCACGTAGTCTCCGATCTGCAATTCGGACAGGCTGTGGATCTCCATACCCTTGTCCTTGCGGCGGCGGACACGGCGCACCGGCTTGATCGCCCGTCCGTGGGTCAGCACCGCCAGACGAGCCTCCGGCAATTCCATACCCGCCGACAGACCGCCGGACATCACCAGCACCTGTCCCCGAATGGGAGCATCGGGTGCTTTGGCGTAGATGGCAGGCAGACCCGCTTTACGCAGATCCTCCGCCAGAGTCTGTGCCGCCTTTTCCTCGCTTCCCGCCAGCACCACGCAAGCCATCTTACGGTTCAGCAGATCGCGTAAATCCTCCGCCAGCAGCTCCACCCGTCCCGACCATACCGGCAGTTGACGGGCGTCCACCGTGTACATTTTCTCCAAATGAACACCAATGCCCCCGCGGGAAAAGGCGTCCAGCAGCACCGTGGGGCGCTGCTCCAATTGAGCCGTCACCTGCTCCCAGGTGGGGGCGTATTCCATCAGGGCGCGGCACAGAAGTCCCTCCTCCAACAGGGCGGTTTCATCCTGCTCCAGCTGCCAGCGATAGGTACGCACCCGCTCCCGCACCTTGGCGGGCTCGGACACGAACAAAAGGGCGTCCCGCATATATGTAAAGGTGTTCGCCTTTACAGGGTAAATCAACGGCAGATACTTATCCACCGAACCGGGGTGCATACCGCCCCGCAGGCGATCCACATCACGGCGCAGGTTCTCCCGCACCGTGGGGGCATTTTTGCTCCGCACAGACGCCGCCAGCGCCTCAATATCCGCGGCCAAAGCGGCGGGGTCGTCGTACATAATCTCCGCCGCAGGGGGGATTGCCGCCGCCTCCAGCGGTTCGGTGCGCCGCTGGGTCAGCAGGTCGAAATAGCTGAGGGTGTCCACCGTGTCCCCCCACAATTCGATACGAATGGGGGCGGGGCAGGCGGCGGGATATACGTCCACGATGCCGCCGCGCACGGCGAACTGACCCACGCCCTCGATCTGGGCGCAGCGCTCATAGCCCGCCGCAGACAGTGCGGCAGGCAGATCGGTCATCGGGAGGGGTGCTCCCGACACCAGTTCAATTGTTCTCTCCAATAGGGTGTCCGGCGGGATGGTGTACTGGATGGCCGCATCGGCGGTGGCCACCACGCAGTCATAGCCGCCCTCCGCCATGGCCGCCAGCACGCCCAACCGCATCTGCTCGTACTCACGGCTGGCCGACTCCATCTGCCGCAGGGACAATTCCCGCGCCGGCAGATACAGCGTCCGCATACCCAGCGCCGCCAGATCCTCGGTCAGGCGATGAGCCTCCGCCTCGTCCCCCACCAATACCACACTGCGCCGCTTCTGCGCGCGGCATATCCCCGCCACAAACAGCGCCTTGTGTATGTGGGCCAGTCCCACCAGCTGAACGGGGGTGCGGCGGGCGGTCAGATCCTCACAGACACCCCGATAGGCGGGCAGAGCCGCCAACCCTTTGTCCCAAATGCTCATACGAAAAATCCTCAGTGAGAATACTTGTTCATCGCCGATTCAATGCTGGAGGTGATGATCTCCTTTGCCGCGGCGGCGGCCTTTTCAAAGGCCTCCTCCATCAGCGGCTGTTCGTCCTTCTTATACTTGCTCACCACCCAGTCCGCCAGATCGTAGGCGGGGTGGGGCTTGGCGCCCACGCCGATGCGGACCCGAGGGAAAGCGTCCTCGCCGATGGAGCAGATGATGCTGCGCAGACCCTTCTGTCCGCCGTCGGAGCCTTTTCCGCGCACCCGTACCACGCCGGGGTTCAGGGCGATGTCGTCGGACAGCACCAGCAGCTGGTCGGCAGACAGCTTGTAGAAAGCCATAGCCGCCTGCACCGCCTCGCCAGAATTGTTCATAAAGGTCTGGGGGAACATCAGCATCACCTTTTTGTCGCCGATGGTGCCGGTACCCACCAGCGCCTTGAATTGCTTTTTGTTCAGGGTGATGCCGTGATCCTTGGCCAGCACGGTCAGGGCGTCGATGCCCGCATTGTGGCGGGTATGCTCATAGGCCATACCGGGGTTACCCAGACCCACCACCAGCCAGTCGACGGCGGTTTTTTTCTTCTGAAACAGCATACGGTTTTCCTCCCAAAATGATACGACGATACGCCGAAAGTCGCACGACCTCCGGCTGTTTATTGCTTATTACACACCCAGTATAGCAAAAAGCGAAACGTATCGCAAGAGAAATTTGCAGAACAAAGAAACGATTTGCTCCGATCCAATGTTGTAGGGACGACCATCGGTCGTCCGCGGGCGGATGGTATCCGCCCCTACGAATCCTATCCCCGCCTTGATGCTGTCCGTAGGGGACGGGTCTCCCGTCCCGCTAGTAAAAATACACCCCACCCGAAATCGGGTGGGGTGCACAAATCTTATCCTTCTTCTTTTTGTAACTGCTCCGTCAATTCGCGCTGTTCCTGTTCACAAATGCTCGCTCTCATTTTGCTGACGGATATTTCTCCAATAAGAGCACCCAGTATCAATGAACCGCCTATAAACAAAGCCGAACAAACCACCATTTTCCATCCGCCATTAATGAAAAAAACGGTCATCAGCATCGGTACTTCAAGAAAAGCCAGTACTACGGCGATAGCGTGATTTTTCTTTTCTTCGATGACGGGTCGTTCTTTTGTATACGGCTTAGCAAACACGTTAGTTCCGCGAGCAAACACGCACAAACCGATGGTGTTCATTACAAAAAAAGCCAGAGCAAACAGACTGTATACATTCACACAGGGGCGATGCCACAGTGCCTCAGCACCAAACGGCACAAACAGCACGACGCAACACAGCGCCAACGATGCCAAAGCCGCCCACAGATATGCCGTAATTCTTTTCACAAACGCCACCTCCTGTTTCAAGCGCATTATAACAAATATTCTCCCCCACCGCAAGAGAAATTTGCAGAACAAAGAAACGATTTGCTCAGATCCGCTGTTGCAGGGACGACCATCGGCCGTCCGCGGGCGGATGTGGGCATCCGCCCCTACGAATCCTAATCCCACCTCGGCGCGTGACCGTAGGGGACGGGTTTCCCGTCCCGCCTGCGGGCGGATGTGGGCATCCGCCCCTACAACGGCAAAGCCGACGGAAGGGTGTGGACGCCCGTAAGCCTCCCTCCCCGAGGGAGGTGGCCGAGCGCAAGCGAGGTCGGAGGGAGTGAAACGCGCAAACTCCCTCAGTCACGGCTCCGCCGTGACAGCTCCCTCAAAGAGGGAGCCTATTCTTATCCAACCTCGGCGCGTGACCGTAGGGGGACGGGTCTCCCGTCCCGCCTGCGGGCGGATGTGGGCATCCGCCCCTACAACGCTAAACCCGACGGAAGGGCGCGGACGCCCTCCCCTACGGTTTCTACCCACCCACTGTCATTTCTCATTCCTCATTCCTCATTCCTCACTCCTCATCACTCATTTCGCAACCCTCTGCCCCCTCCTTTCCCCCTAAAAATTATCAATATTGACCGAAAACCTCCCCAAATGCTGTTAAAAAATGCACAATTCGTAGTATTTGTAAAAAAATAAAAAAAGTAGTGGAAATATTGAAATACTTCTGTTATAATATTAAGCGGCTTTGCGAACGCGATGGGCAGGACGGGTAAAACCTCGAACGCCCTGCCCCGAACGCAAAGAAAAATCTGAAAAATTTTGTTGGAGGTAAAAAACATGAGTCACAAGTATGTCTACCTGTTCAGCGAAGGCGACGCCAGCATGCGCGAGCTGCTGGGCGGTAAGGGCGCCAACCTGGCCGAGATGACCAAGATCGGTCTGCCCGTTCCCCAGGGTTTCACCGTTTCCACCGAGGCCTGCACCCAGTACTATGAGGACGGCCGCAAGATCAACGATGAGATCAAAGCTCAGATCATGGAGCACATCGACAAGATGGAGGGTATCACCGGTAAGAAGTTCGGCGATCTGGAGAACCCCCTGCTGGTCTCCGTTCGTTCCGGTGCCCGCGCTTCCATGCCCGGTATGATGGACACCATCCTGAACCTGGGTCTGAACGAGGAAGTGGTCGAGACCATGGCTGCCAAGTCCGGCAACGCTCGTTGGGCTTACGACTGCTATCGCCGTTTCATCCAGATGTACTCCGACGTCGTAATGGAGGTCGGTAAGAAGTACTTCGAGGAGCTCATCGACGAGATGAAGGAGAAGAAGGGTGTCACTCAGGACGTCGACCTGACCGCCGAGGACCTGAAGGAGCTGGCTTGCCAGTTCAAGGCCGAGTACAAGAGCAAGATCGGCTCTGACTTCCCCACCGATCCCAAGGAGCAGCTGATGGGCGCCGTCGAGGCCGTGTTCCGTTCCTGGGACAACCCCCGTGCTAACGTTTACCGCCGTGACAACGATATCCCCTATTCCTGGGGTACTGCCGTTAACGTGCAGATGATGGCCTTTGGTAACATGGGCGACAACTGCGGTACCGGCGTTGCTTTCACCCGTGACCCCGCCACCGGCGAGCCCGGTCTGATGGGCGAGTTCCTGACCAATGCTCAGGGCGAAGACGTGGTGGCCGGCGTTCGTACTCCCATGCCCATCGCTGAGATGGCTGAGAAGTTCCCCGAGGCCTTCAAGCAGTTCAACGAGGTCTGCGCCATTCTGGAGGACCACTACCGCGATATGCAGGATATGGAGTTCACCGTCGAGGACGGCAAGCTGTATATGCTGCAGACCCGTAACGGTAAGCGTACCGCCAAGGCCGCTCTGAAGATCGCCTGCGACCTGGTGGACGAGGGCATGATCGACAAGAAGCAGGCTGTGGCTATGATCGATCCCCGTAACCTGGATACCCTGCTGCATCCCCAGTTCGACCAGAAGGCTCTGAAGGCCGCTACCCCCGCCGGTAAGGGTCTGGGCGCTTCTCCCGGCGCTGCCTGCGGTAAGGTCGTGTTCACCGCTGAAGACGCCGAGGCTTGGAACGAGCGCGGCGAGAAGGTTATTCTGGTCCGTCTGGAGACCTCTCCTGAGGATATCACCGGTATGAAGGCCTCTCAGGGCATCCTGACCGTCCGTGGCGGTATGACCTCCCACGCCGCCGTTGTGGCCCGTGGTATGGGTACCTGCTGCGTGTCCGGTTGCGGTGACATCAAGATGGACGAGGAGAACAAGCAGTTCACTCTGGCCGGCAAGACCTATGTTGAGGGCGACTACATCTCCATCGACGGTTCCACCGGTAACATCTACGACGGCATCATCCCCACCGTTGACGCTGAGATCGCCGGCGAGTTCGGCCGCATCATGACTTGGGCCGATGAGTTCCGCACCCTGAAGGTTCGTACCAACGCTGACACCCCCGCCGACGCCAAGAAGGCTCGTGAGCTGGGCGCCGAGGGTATCGGTCTGTGCCGTACTGAGCATATGTTCTTCGAGGCCGATCGTATCGCCGCTTTCCGCGAGATGATCTGCGCCGACACCGTTGAGGAGCGCGAGGCCGCTCTGGAGAAAATCCTGCCCTATCAGCAGGGTGACTTCGAGAAGCTGTACGAGGCTCTCGAGGGCATGCCCGTTTGCATCCGCTTCCTGGATCCGCCGCTCCACGAGTTCGTTCCCACCACTGAGGAAGAAATCGAGCTGCTGGCCAAGACCCAGGGCAAGACTGTTGCCGATATCAAGGCGATTATTACCGCCCTTCACGAGTTTAACCCAATGATGGGTCACCGCGGCTGCCGCCTTACGGTAACATATCCTGAGATTGCAGTTATGCAGACAAATGCAATTATCAAGGCTGCGCTGGCGGTAAAGGGCAGACACCCGGATTGGGATATTGAGCCAGAGATTATGATACCGCTGACAGGTGAGGTAAAAGAGCTTGCTTTCGTTAAAAAGACCGTTACCGCAACAGCCGATGCTCTTATAGATGCGTCCGATGTGAAGATAAAATACAAGGTCGGTACAATGATTGAAATTCCCAGAGCTGCCATTACTGCAGACGAGATTGCAACGGAGGCAGAGTTCTTCTCCTTCGGCACAAACGACCTTACACAGATGACCTTCGGCTTCAGCCGTGATGATGCAGGTAAGTTCCTTGATGCTTACTATGCAAATCAGATCTACGAACAGGATCCCTTTGCACGCATTGACCGCAAGGGCGTGGGTAAGCTGGTGGATATTGCTTGCAACCTCGGCCGTCAGACACGCCCCGATATTAAGCTGGGTATCTGCAAG